>DATNNM010000010.1 GCA_035601835.1 Candidatus Tumulicola sp.
CAATTTCTTGGTACCCGTGCCCGCCTCGGCCAGCACTTTGGTGATCGCCGCCGTCAGCGTCGTCTTGCCGTGGTCCACGTGACCGATCGTGCCGATGTTCACGTGCGGCTTATTGCGCTGATATTTTTCCTTTGCCATTCGTCCTAGTCTCCGCTATCGGGGTTGTGTTTCCGGGGCTAAAGCCCCCGGCACTACAATTCTTGCATGCCACAAAGCGCCATGCTTGCGCACACCCCGGTTTCCGGAATGCGAAAGATGAAAATTCGCGCCCGAGAGGACTTGAACCTCCAACCTACGGCTTAGGAGTCCATCGCTCTATCCAGTTGAGCTACGGGCGCATGCGCTTTTGTAAAGTTTGTCGTCGGAGTCGGCGAGCCCTCGGCGGGGATTGAACCCGCGGCCTCGTCCTTACCAAGGACGCGCTCTACCACTGAGCTACAAGGGCGTCTGTTCGGAGCGGGCTTGAGTATAGTACCCCATGCGGCCCTGCGAGCGCAACCCTTGGGCCGCCAACTGAAGGGAGCCGGACCAAAGTCTGGCATACCACCTTATGCTGATCAAGCCAACCGACGCGCTGGTCGTCGTCGACCCGCAGAACGATTTCCTCCCCGGCGGTTCGCTCGCGGTCGCAGAAGGCGATCGCATCTTCGCCCCGCTCAATCGTCTCATGCCGCGCTTTTCGCATGTGTACGCCACGCGCGACTGGCATCCGAAGAATCACAAGTACTTCCAAGCAGAGGGCGGGATCTGGCCCTACCATTGCCTGCAGGGCACGCCGGGCGCCGAGTTTTCATCACAACTGAATGCGAGCGAGATCGACGCCGTCGTTTCAAAAGGCGTGGATCCCGAAACCGACGGCTACAGCGGCTTTGCCGGCACGGACCTCGAGCGGCGCTTGCGGGCGGACGGCGTCGGGCGCCTTTTCATCGGCGGCCTGGCGACTGACTTTTGCGTCAAGGCGACGGCGATCGAAGCCAAACAGCGCGGCTTCGATGTCGTCGTGCTGACCGATGCTATCGCTGCGGTGAAACTCAAGCCGGAGGCCGAGGACGACGCGCTTCGCGCGATGCGCGAGACCGGCTGCGAACTCGCCACCAGCGCCGAGGTCCGCTAAGCAGTGGCGCAAGCTGACGAAATCGCGACGTTCCATCCTCCGCGAGCCGGACGACCGACGGTCGTGCTGCTCGCCACGCTGGTCGCGGGCGCTTGGGTGTGGACCGATGCCGTTCGCGCGTTGCGCGAACGCGGTTTCGGTTGTCTCGTCCTCAAGCACCCCTATGCGGCCGAGCACGCCAGCGTCGCTCCGCTCGTCTCGCAAACGTTTGAGCTCATGGACCACTTCGAGATCGAGCGCGCGACGCTGATCGGCGCTTCGCTCGGCTCGCTCGTCGCGATCGAATGCGCCATCGCGCATCCCGAGCGCGTCGCGACGCTCGTCATCAGCGGCGCACCCACGCGTGAGCGGCCCGAGCTCGGCATCGTCAACACCGGCAAGGTGACGCTGCCAAATGCGTTTCACATCGCGGGCAAGCTCGTGGCCGATCGCGACTGCGTCAGCCATGCGGTCATCGAGGAGACGTTTCGCTATTTCAGCGACCGGCGGCGTTTGACGAACCTGGTCCGGCTGCTGCGAGAGAGCAGCGAGTACGACACCGCCGTACGCCTGCCGATGGTCCAATGCGACGTGCTGATGGTGTGGGGCGAAGACGACGAGATCAGCAACTGTGAAGGCTTCGCGCGCTTGGCGCCGCTCGTGCGGCGCGGGTCATTCGTGCGGCTGGCCGGCTGCGGTCATTCGCCGATGGTGGAAAGGCCTGACGAGTTCAACGCCGCGTTGTTCACGCATCTCGCGGCTGTGTCGGACGTCAACGTCTCGAGATCGACGTAGTCGAGTTCTTCCGGCTGAAGTCCGCACGCTGAGAAGAAACGCCGGCCGACCACGGCATCCTCGTCGGCGCGGCGCTGAAACTCTCGCGCGAGTCGCGGGTCGTCGTGGATGAGAAGCCATTCGTGCTGGATGAGCAGCGGCCAAAAACGCCGCGTCGGGTCCAAGAGCGCGTGCCGAACGCTTTCACCGTTTGCGGAACTGAGCGCGCCCTGAGCGCGGAACAACTCCACCAGTTCCTGCGCGACGAGGCGCATGACTTTGGCGTGGCGGCCATCGTCTTTTCCCATCCGCTCGGCGATTTCGCCAAGGACGGATGGCATTTCGTAACCGGCTTCCTCATTATAGCTGCGGATCGCGACCATCGCCTCGTATGCGCCCATGAACATCGCGACCAGCGCCGGATGTAATTCCGGCATCTCCGCGAGAAACGCGGAGAATAGCGGACTCTCGCCGGGCGCGGAAATATCGACGTTCGCATACTCCGAATCCGCGCGCGCCGCCAACTCGGTCATCACGGCGGTGTGCGATGCCTCGTCGTTGAGAACGCCGGCGATCGCGCGCTGGGCTGCTCCGGCCAGCCCGCTTGCTTGCGCGAAGGCGAGCAAGATATTCGCAGCGGCTACGGCGACCCGCTCACCCGCGAGCTGCACTCGAATGGCGCGTTTTCCGAACTCGACGAACGCCTGCAAGCGCCTGCCCTTGGCTCGCTGCGGGATGGGCAACAGCGGCAGGGACGACCACGAGAGATCGCTGAGATGCCAGTGATGCTCGAAGATCGCATCCGCCAGGCGATCCAAGTGGAAGGTGCGCGCGGCGCCCAGTTCATGAGCTCCGATCGTTTCGAGGATGCGTTCGCCTAGCGCCATATTTGTCGTGCCCTATTCTGAAGTCCGTGCTATTGGTGAAGCTGCAGCCGGCTCCGCGTGCGCCGGCGCTTTGACCAGGCCGTCGTCGAGACTCACGACGCGATCGACGACGTCTTCGATGCGAGGATCGTGGGTCGCGATGAGAACCGTCGCGCCATTTCGCTTGGCAAGCGTGCGCAGCAACTCGATCACCTTATGCCCGCTTGCGGCGTCGAGCGACGAGGTCGGCTCGTCCGCGATCAGCACCGCGGGTGAGCCTACAAGCGCGCGTGCGATGGCGACCCGCTGCTTCTCGCCGCCGGAAAGGTCACGAGGCCGGCACGCGACCCTGTCTCCGAGGCCGACCTCCTCCAAGAGCTCTCGCGCGCGCGCGCGCGCGGCCTTTCCGCGGATGCCCTTGATGCTGAGCCCGAGCTCGACGTTTTCCAATGCGGTGAGCGCGCTGAAAAGGTTGAAGCCTTGAAAGATGAAGCCGATATTGCGCAGCCGGAAGTAAGCGAGCTTCGAACGCCGCAGTTGCGTCAGCTCGGTCCCAAAAAACGTTACGACGCCGGCGGTCGGGGTGAGAATGCCGCCGAGCACGGAAAGCAGCGTCGTCTTACCGGAGCCCGATGGACCGCTGAGCAAGAGCATCTCGCCGCGATGAACGTCGAGCGAGACGTCTTTGAGCGCGTGCACGCGCTCGGCGCCGGAATCGTAGACCATCTCCACGCCTCGCGCGGTGATGGCTTCGGTGATCGACGCGAGCGGACGAAGGCGCGGTCGCATGCTACGCCTTGAACACGATCGCCGGGTCCACGCTGGTCACGCGGTGGATAGCGAAGAGGCCCGCGATGGTGCACATCGCGAGCGTGACAGCAAAGACCTCGAGCGCCGTGACCGGCGTGATGAGGATCAGAGTGTTGCGGTGGGTCGAGGTCCACCAAGCCAGCCACAGGCACAGCACGGTCCCTGCGATAAAGCCTGTGGCGGCGATGATCACCGCCTGCATTGCGATGAGCCGATAGAAAAGCCAGTCAGATGCTCCCATCGCCTTCAAGGTCCCGTATTCTTTGATGTGCTCCGACACCGACGTGTACAGGATCTGCCCGACGACGACCATGCCGACGAAGATGCCGACGAGGGCGCCGAGGCTGAGGATGAAGCCGACGCCGGTGCGCCCTAACCAGTACGAGCGCGTGTGCTGCGCCATCTCTGCGGCCGTATACCCCTGACTGTTGGGGATCGTCCCTTCGAGCAACTGCTTCATGAGCGCGGGGTCCATGTATCGCCGCATCTTCACGAGCACGTAGCTGATGAGGTCGCGGTCCTTCAGACTCACTCGTGGCGGCGGTGGTTCGCCCTTCAGCGTCGGCGGGCTCAAGTACACCTTGGCGCTTTCGAGCGAGGTGAACACGAACGTCGCCGAGATGATGGGTTGCGTTCCGTGGGTGAGGGCGACGATGCGCACGTCTCGGTTGTCGATCGTGCCATGGCCGCCGACACCCGTGATGCCGAGCGCTTTCAGATTCGCGGCATCGACGATGGCGGTGTCCGGGGCCTTCAACTTGAGCGCGTCCGCGCGCGAGATGTTCTTCGAAGCGAAGAGCGCGCCGTCCGGATCGACGCCGACCACCCGGATCGGCTCGATCGCGTTCTCGCCGTTGCGCCATATCGCCGCGCGAATGATGAGCGCTTCTGCGGAGGCCACGCTGTGCAGCTTGCGTACGGCTCGCAGCGCGCCGTACGGCATCGGAAACGCTATCTCGACGTTGAGCATCTCTTTTGAGGACAGCCAAACGTCGGCGCTCGAGTCATCGATAATGATACCGCTGGACTTGACAAAACCATTGTAGATGCCTGTTTGAATAGTGACCAAACAGACCGCGAAGGTAATACCGGCCAGCGCGACGAGGAAGCGCGCTCGGTCTTCGAGGAGGTTCTTGCGAGCGAGCACTGCCGAGTCCGGTTTCGACCCAGCCGCAGGAGCCGCCTCCGCTCACAGGAGTTTCTCATGGCCACCAGATTCTTGGGATTCGACCACGTGGACACGCGCGTGCCGTCGCTCGCCGCGGTCGAATCGTTCTACGACAAGCTCATGCCGGCGCTCGGCTTAGCCCGAAAACGTTATGCCAACGAGATCGCCGACGGCGAGTGGGACTACCTCGAAGCCGGCGCAGCGCACAACGTCGTCGAGTATTACGAGGAGGCTTCCAAGGGCCGGGCTGCCTTCTTCATCGGCTTCATCGAAGACGCGTCGATGACAGCCACCAAGACCCGTATCGCGTTTCGCGTCGGGTCACCCGATCATATAGGCAATTGGTCCGAGCTGCTGAGCACGATCGGCGCCCGCAACATCGAGCCCTCGGCGTCCGCCGCTTATCCGGCGATTTTTTTCGAAGACCCGGCGGGCACCAAGCTCGAAGTTGTGGCCCGGCTTCCGGAGTAAGGCTGGAGCGGGAGACGGGTCTCGAACCCGCAACATCCAGCTTGGAAGGCTAGCGCTCTACCAATTGAGCTACTCCCGCCCGCTCATATGCGGCTTTAGTCGCGCGCGCTCGCATTCCCTAGTTTCGCAGGGCTGCGCGAATGTGTTCGCGTACGACCCTTGACGAAAGGAGTTCCGCATGAAGGCGGTGCTTGCGTGCTTTTCAGTCGCAGCTTTGATCGGCGTTCCGGTTCTCGGCGCGGCGAAGGTGGAAGCTCCGCCCGTTCATCGGTGGCTGCTATCGCAACGCGTGAACGCGTGCTTCCCGTGGTATCTGTGGGCGCTGCAGCTCTCGACGAGCTCGCCCCCGAACGGCCTCACCGGAGCAAGAGAAGCCACGAGCTACCGCGTGGACGATCCCAACGTCGACCGACTGCTCGTTGGTGCCACGCAAGAAGAACGCCGCAAGCCCAGAAGCGACATGCTCAGCAGCGTGAGCGTCGTCTACGACGCCAAGTCGCACATCGTGCTCTTCCATCAGTTGGGTTACGAGGAAAGCGATATCGTTTTGATGGCGGAGGCGAGCGCACCGCCGCTGCGAGTCACGCAAGCCTCACTTGGATCGTATCACTCGAAGCTCGGCGTCCGGCTCGGCGTGCGCATGGCCGACGTCGCGAAGATCTTCGGCAAGCCCGCCAAACTCGTGCACGCGTGTGGGATGACGGCGTTGGGCTACGCGATTTCCAATCCGCCGCCGGCGCCCACAGGTTGCTTCTTCGATTATCAGTTCGTCTTCAAGAACGACAAGCTGGTCGCGATCTCGTACAGCGAATCGTGCTAGCGCTCATGGAACCTACGAAGAGTCTGGTGGGCAGGGTAGGATTCGAACCTACGTAGCGCTGAGCGCGGCAGATTTACAGTCTGCTACCATTAACCACTCGGTCACCTGCCCGTAATCGCGGGAATTTGACAATCGTGCCGTCACGGCCTTGAAACGAGCACATTGAAGCGGCCCGGCGATGTTGGCGCCGGGCCGCGCAGCTTGGCGTCGTCGAAGCGCTAGTTGAAGACCTGGACAGACAGACTCACGTTGCCGAAGAAGCTGCCGCACTGGTCGTTGTTCCTCGCATAGCCCTCGTTAGGACCGCGGAAGACGAACCCGAAGTTCGGCCGGCTTCCGAGCACCCATGCGCGCACCGCATCGCTCACGTCGATCTGGTAGTTTGTGCTGTTGGCGATCTTCACCGAAGGGTTGTTGACGTTGACGTTGGTCCCCGTCGGAAAGTCGCGGTAAGACTCGCCCTGGATGAGGTCCGTCGAGCCGCTCCAGTCGTTGATGCCGTACATCATCTCCGAGAGACACGTCGCCGGCGCAGCCGCGTTCGCGTTGGTCTTCTGGTTCATGAAGCTCAGCGTGGCTTTCCAGATGCTCTTGCCGGCAAGCGGACCCATGTCGAACTTGATGGCGGTGCGATAGGCGTGATCGATCTTCTCATAGCAGGCAACCGGTTGCGTGCCCGCATCCCAGAAATTTTCGAATCCGACCAGTATCTGCTGCCCCGATGGCGCGAAGCTCGGTCCAAGGCCGCGCGTGTAGAGACAGAAAGTCGAATCGAACCATTCGTGGCTGAAATGGAAGTTGTAGCGATAGCCGTTCATCGGCAGCTTGATGGTCGAGAAATTAACGATGCCGATGGTGGGCGTGCAGGTCGAATTGCTGTCAGCGGATTCGCTGCTGCCCTTGTACGCACGAACCACGTAGCACAGGTTCTTCGCATTGGCGGCCTTGATGCTGAGCGCTTTGCCGGTCATGCCGGACTGATGGTCGACCAGCGTGTGCGTGCCGCCGGAGACCTGATAGATCCGGAAGCCGTCGACCGTGTTCACGTCCGGATAATCCCAGACAAGGACGAGGTCGCCCTCGCTCAGCGCGGCGCCACAGATGAGGCCGCCGAACAACGGCGCCACGTGATCGCCGCAAACGCCCGGATTGGTAGTCGTCTTAAGGTTGGTCGGCGCGGCCGGAGCCGGCGGGGGCGGGGCACCGCAGGTCACCGAGAAATTGACTTTGTTGCTGTAAACGTCAGGCTGGCCGCCTTTGATCCCGTGCACCCATATTTGGTCGAACGTCGAGGCGGTCGCGCTGGCGCTGATGGGTACGGAGTCGTTGATCGAAAAAGTGCCGCCGGCGGGGATGATCTGACTACCCTGGTCGGCTATTTGCTGCGCACCGCTGATGTAGCGGTTGAATCCCAGCGAGAACGTCGTGCCGGACGTTCCCGTCACGGTGCCGTGGAAGGACACCGTCGTCGGGCACGGCCCCGTGTAGGTCGTCGGCGATGTCGCGGTGAGCGAAGCACTTGTGATGCCGGCCGCGGCGGGCGAACGGAGGCCGACGACGAGCGCGGCCAAGACAGCGAAAATGAGCGCGATTCTCAACACGAGTTGACACCCTTTCTTCAAGAAAAGCTAGACCCAGTAATAACGCTCTCAGTCACGATTCGGTTCCGCCTAGTTGCCGCCGGCCGGTGTGTGCCCCTCCCCCGATCCGCCGTCCCGCCGGCGCGGCAACGAATCTCGGCGGATATCCGTTACGCCGGTATGAGACATTTCGCAGCTCTACTCGCCGTCTTGCTGATGGCGGCGCCGGCGTTTGGGAGTCCAATGCCCATGCCGACATCGGACTGTGGATCCACACTCGATGTCACCGGGCAGGGCACCTTTACTCGGCAGCCTGATATGGCCCAGATCAACGTTTCGTTGGTCGCTAACGCGGATTCGGCCGATAAGGCGATGTCCGCGAACAACGCCAAGTACGAAACGCTCAAGTCCCGCGTGCGCGCACTGGGGCTCAGCGACAGCGATGTGAAGACCACCTCGCTGAACATCAATTATTTTCCGCGCCCGTACCCACAGCCGCTCCCCATGTCCGGCTCGGCAGTAGGCTCCCCGCCACCCGCGCCCGCGGCGATCGCGCAACCGGCGCCCGCATACCCATACTGGCAACCGCAGCTAAGCGGTTATGTCGCGACGCGCACCGTCGTGATCACCACACTGAAGCCTGACACCGCGGCGAGTATCATGGATGCGGTCAGCGCGTCAGGCGTCAACGCGGTGAACGTCCAATTCGGCTTGCAAAACCAGCGCGCCCTGTACCTAGAAGCGGTGTCGCTTGCGATGAAAGACGCCAAGCAAGAGGCGCGGGCGCTGACCTCCTCGGGAGATCTTCACCTGGGTCGCGTCAAGAGCGTGCGCATCGAGCCGACCTACGGCTACCCCCAACCGATGATGGGCAGAGCAGTACGTCCGGGCGTGCCGCCGGTCCCGACGGAGATCACGCCGCAGGAGATCACCGTGCGCGCCAGCGTCACGGTCACGTACTACATCAAGTAGCGTCTACTCGGCGAACGTGCTGCTCAAGGTGCCTGACCCGTCACTCGTGGTCGCGCCGTTCTCAAAGAAGCAATCTCCGCCAAATGAGAGTCCGACCGCATTGACTTTCGCAACAGCTTGCGCGAAATCAGCCGGGGCAGTCGTGCCGGATTGGCCGTTGAAGTCCGACCACTGACTCGGGTCACCGAGGCTCGCGGTTATCGTGGCCGATCCGTTGGCAAGCGTGTACGAGATAGGGTTGGACCACCAGAAATTCACAAATTCGAAGCCCGGCGTCGTGAAGAAGAAACGCACCGCCGGAGGGTTGCCGCAGCCTCCACCATTCTGGGTCACGAAGGTTGCGCCCGCCGACACACCGCTCACGCTTATGGTGTCGCTCAACGTGTGACCGCTAAGGTCGCCGGTCAGCGCTTTGTCTTTGGTGGTCAACAGTGCGGTGAAAACACCGCTAGCGAAGTTGAATGAGGCTGTGCCGCCCGAGACGGATGCCGGTTCCGGCGCTAGGGCTCGACCTGATGGATTGTAGACGAACTCGGTCCAACCGCCGGTAGACTTGCTTGAATCCATCGATATGGCTCCCCGGGTAGCGGAGGCCGGAGCCGACGGAGATACGCCTGCGCCACCGCTGCACCCAGCAACGATGATCGCGGCAGCAACGCAAAAAACTAGTCTGCGCATTTCATGCAAACACTTTCAAGACCCAGTAATCGGGTCTACTTTCATTCTACCCCACCGTCTTACGGACTACACTCTTAGATGTGGTAGCGCTGCTCCACCACCAGCAGCGAGCCGCTGAAGTTGGGCGACGGTCCTCCCGGCTGCGAGGGCAAGCCCGTGAAGGTCGTCTGGCGCACTTGCACGAGGAGCGCGCTGCGCGGCGATTCCGCGAACTGCGCGCCGACGAAGGCGACGTTTTGATGATAGTCGACGTTGGTCAGCGCTCCAAACGCCCACGAGCCCCGCATCGCATATCTCCCGTAACCCACCGCCCCCAGCGCGCGCTTTCCAAAAGGACGGGAGTAGGTGAGGACCACCTGCGGCGCTTGATAGGACACCGCGTCTTCGGGGTGGGCCGGCAGAAAATTTCGATGCATGGTGTCGTTGACGTAGTCCAGCGTCACGTCGCCGAATGACGGATGCCAAGCGGTCCACAGCGCGTACTGATGCTGCACGCCAGCCGTCGCCGAATCGTCGAATTGCGGCAAGAAAAAGCCCTCCACGAAGCCGACCTGGCTGAGGTGGCCGAGACTTGCACGCACGATCTGATCGAAATGCGAGTACCCCGCGTGGATCTCGATAGGCCCTTTGTCGAGCGAGTAGCGAAGGCGGAACCCTTGGCGGTTCGCTCCTATCGCGGTGTTGTCGTCGACCTGATAGGTCGACTTGAGCCACTGGCCGGGCCACGACCATGCCACGCTCCAGACATTTTCCGGAACGCCGTACGGCAGGATGACCGTGGCAAAGCGCGGTCCGAAACGATAGAGGTCGGCCGCAACCGCGGCTCGACCAAATGGATGCGTCAACCCGAGATGATAGAAGCCGCCCGGAGATTGGGTCCCAGGCCTCAGCACGTTCTGCGCGTCGTACCAAGCGATCCCAAGCTCAACGATCGCGTCGAGCGATCGGGCGGCGTGAAACGCGCCGCGTAGGCCCGCGAGCGTCTGTTGTTGTCCGCCGAGATCGCTCGTGGGTAAGGGTCCTTGGGGCCCGGGATGCGTCATCGCGTTCGCGCCGAACATCGTCGAGCTCAGCAGCGCGCCGCCGGTCGAGACATGCGCGACTTCCGCGGACCAGCGCGTGCCCTCGCCATGATCGAAGACGAGCGAGCCGATGGTGACGCGCGCTGAGGTGCCGGGCAAAGCGGGCAGCGCCGCGTTGCTAAGCTCCAAGGAGGCGATGCCGCGGCGCGCGACCAGATCGAGACCGTTGAGCGGCAAGCCCGGCAGCGCCGCGGGCCACGCATCCAATGCGGGCGGGCCGTTGCCGAGCGTTTCGGCGGTCTGCAGTCCGATCGACGGCGTCGCGTTGGTCAGCGCCGGCTGGACGAACACGAACTTGTCCGTTTGCGCGAGATCGAACCAACCGCCGCGCAGGACCAGCGAATCGTCCGGCGCGCCGATGGAGCCGGACAGCAATGACAGCCGCGCGGCGTGCCCGTCATCCTGACCCGCGTGCGTCGGAAACGCGACCTGATACGGCAGCGCCTGCGCTCCAAGATGCGGATTGAGAGACGGTAAGAGACTCTCCGTCCAATACATCGCGGCTTGCATGCTGCCGCCGGCGTAGCCGAGTCCGAGCGTCGCCGACGCCTTGATGCCCCGACCCGAATAGAGCGCTCGCAGGTTGAATTGCGCGACGCCGGCCACGCCCGGCGTGAGCGGCGCGCTCGAGAACGTGTCGTACGGTGTCATCGGCGCGAGCGGCGCGCCCGCGATGAAGCCGGGTGCCTCCGGCGGCACAAGACCCGGGCCCGCTTGCGCGACGTCGCCGAACGACACGAAGCCGTCGCCGGAATAGCGCATGCCGTGGATTGGAGTTGGCGATGGGCTCGGGCTAGGCAATGGGGTCGGACTCGCCGGTGCCGGATCGGCGCTCGCGGGCTGGGCCAGGACCGCCGCAAACAAAACCGCGGCGAGCGCCAAGAATCTCACGCAGGCCTCTGCTCTTTTGGTCAGGTCGCGACCTGCCGAATGCCTAGAACAGGAAGAACTTGTCGGACCAGGCCGAGACGCGCTCGTAGCGCTCGCACACTGCATCGTAGGCGCGGAGCAGCGCAGCTGCTGCACGCCGGATCAAAAAGTTGGTCATAACACGAATCTCCGATTTAGAGTACATAAATAAAAACGCCGTTGCGATCCTCGTAACGGCGTGGCTTCACGGAATCTCTTGCCATTATACTCCGCTCGCTCGCTCTGTCAACCCCGACTGTTCTTGGAGGTATCTATACCCGGGTAGGATATACAGTAGAGGCGCCTCGAACGTCAACGCATGAGCCACACCGTACGCAAGAAAAACAAACTGTTGCACCGAGCGCGGCGGATCCGCGGCCAGGTCGAGGCGATCGAGCGGGCTTTGGGGGAAGAGGCCGAGTGCGGCGCCGTTCTCCAACGCATCGCGGCGGCGCGCGGTGCGCTCGACAGTCTCATGTCCGAGGTGCTCGAAGATCACGTCCGCCTGCATATCCTCAACCCGAGCATGCACGGCCGGCGCGAGGCGGCCGATGAACTCGTAGACGTCTTGCGGTCCTACCTCAAGTAGCCGGCGTGCATCAGCAACTGCTGCTGGTGCTCGCGGTCCTGGCCGTCGGCATCTTTCACACGCTGGTTCCCGACCACTGGCTGCCGATCACCGTGCTCGCCCGCCAGGCGAAGTGGAAACGTCTGCAGACAGCTGGGGCCGCAGCGCTGGCCGGCGTCGGCCACACGGTTTCGACCCTCGCGATCGGCGCGCTCATCTGGGCCGCAGGCGCGGTATTCGCCTTGCGCTTCGGGCATATGGTCTCGATCGCATCGAGCGTAGCGCTCGTGATCTTTGGGGCTTGGTTTGCGTTTACTGCGTTGCGCGAGCTGCGGCACGGCGGGGAAGCCGGACTAAAGTCCGGCATACCACATCCTCTCCTCCATCACGACGTCGTCGACACCGAGGCGGCGGCGAAGCTGACCGGGCACTTGAGCGCGAGCAGCCGAGCGCGTCTGACGCTGCTGCTCATCTTGGGCTCATCGCCGATGATCGAGGGACTGCCGGCCTTCCTTGCAGCAGGCCGGTTCGGACCTGGACTCCTGGCGATCATGTCGATCGTGTTCGGGCTGTCGACCATCGCGACGTACGTCTTCATGTGCGACCAATCGACTCGCCTGCTGCAGCGCTTCTCGTTCGGACCGCTCGAGCGCTACGGCGAGGTGATCAGCGGCTGCGTCATCCTCGCCGTCGGCATCGCGTCCTTCTTCTGGCTCTGACCAACAAGAGAAGCACTCGATCAGAGGAAGTCGGGGGAGCTCACTTTCAGTTCGGTGCTGACATTCAACGCGCCGGCCCGGACGCCACGGATTCGGACCGTCGCGATCCCGTCTCTGACGGGTACCGACGCGGTCGTGCCACCCGTAGCCAGATCTGCGGCGCCGCTGACGGAGAAGACCACCACGGCGGTGTCCTGCGGACCCAGACCCTCGATGTGAAGGGTAACGCTGGCGACGCTGCCCTGCTTCAAGGGCGGCAGCGGATCAAATCGCTGCACGACGACCCTCGTCGAAAACGCGTTGAGCGCTCTGCCGTCGGACACCACGCTCACCATTTTCGCCCCGGGTGCAGCGCCGTCGTGGATCTTCCCCACCATGCTGCGATCCGATGCGGCTAGCGTGTCGACATTGTTGTCAGATCCGTCGAGAAGGATTTTCGCGTTCGCGGGATTCGTGCCGCGGGTCTGCAACTGCATCAATCCGCCGCGCGCGTACGACGAATTCGCTTCCAGCACTGCTGGGCCGTTGTTGGGCGCGCGCGCCACTATCTGGGTATCCGTCAGGTGCATCGGCCTGTCGGTGATCGCGCAGCGGACGCCCGGGTCGGGCCGGCCATTTCTGTCGAAATGCCGGAAGACGAACAGTTCCACCAACCCTGGCGCGAGCTTTGCGATATGGAAGTGGCCGAGTCTATCGGTCACGCTCTTGAAGAAACTCTGGCGGCCTGAGCCATCCACCGTTCCGACAAAAAAGTCCGTGGGTCCGGGTTTCTCGTCGGGGCCAAGAACGGTGCCGGAGATCTGGGACGTTGTGCCGGCGATCGACGGGAGCGCGTTGCCGGTTTCAGCGCCCGTGCCATCGCCTGGACTCGCGGGCACCGGTTGATATTTGTCCTCACCGCCGAGCGGGGGCAGCGGCAGCGGAGTGCGTGTCGGCTTGGGCGTCGGCGTGGGCGTCGGTGTCGGCGTCGGCTCCGGCGTCGGCGTCGGGGTATCGGTGGGCACCGGCGTCGGCGTGGGCTTGGGCGTCTTTCGCGGTGGCGGCGGCAAGCCCGGGTCCGTGGGCTCGGGCGTGGCGAACGCTTGGGTGAGTGAGTGAGCGGCGGAGTTTTGCGGGTACAATCCCGGCCCGCCGAGCAGCGCGACTACGAGCGCCGCGCAAACAAATACCATGAATTGCAGACGCATCAATGCACTCCCGGGCGACGCGCGTTATTTGATCGGCCAGTAGATCTCGGTCTTGAAGAGTTTGGGGTCCTTCACTTGACCGGGGTCGTTGGCGTAGACCTCCCACGGCCCGCCTGCGACCTCCTTGCCGTTGTCGACGACCCACTGCGCCGCCGCGCTGTGCGCGTCTTGAAGCCCCTCGTATGGCCCCGTATGAACGGTGCAGGCGGCGCTGACGCCGCCCAGTTGGCCTGCAATAACGCGATCGGTGCCTTGCGCGGGCGCCGCCACCGTCATGCCGGCTTCGATGTCGCAGTCTTGATCGCGCCACGAGGTATAGCGGCAAAAAGGCATGCCCGCGGCTTGGGCGCCAATCGCTTTGATGCGCGCGCCGACCTCCGGAAACAGCTTGGCCATGACCAAGCCGAGTTCGGCCTGCTTGCACGTGTGGCGGATGAACAATGCCGGCTGCGCCGGCACGTCGCGGACTTCGAAGTCGTATGCCATGAAGTTCTCCTAAGCGGCTGCGGCGATGGCGGCGCGGACCATCTCGTTTTGTTCCTTGGGATCTTGCCAGCGCTTTTGCGCAGCTGCGCCCAGTCGATCGATGGGGTCGAAATACAGGAACCATTGGTCGGGCTTGACGCTCGGCGCGCTGTACACGGCGATCCCGTTCTCGCGGTCGTAGTGGTCGAAACTATGCACGTCGCGCTTGCCGCCGCCGCCCGGCGCGTCGCACACGAAGGTCGGCGTGTTGTAGCCCGCCGTCCAGCCGCGCACGTGCTTCTCGATGTCGATGGCGGTCTGCACGGTGGTGCGCAGGTCCTCGACGCCCTTGACCATGTCGTGCATGTACACATAGTACGGGTGCACGTTGAGATAGCCCAAGCGTTTGACGAGCAGGCGCATAGTGTGTTCGTCGTCGTTCACGCCGCGGATCAGCACCGATTGGTTGCGCACGTGGATGGCGCGCTCGAAGAGCACCTGCATCGCCTTCTCGGTGATCCACGTGATCTCGTTGGGGTGATTGAAATGGGTGTGCAAGACGACGTCCTTGCCGACTTTGCGGCCCTGTTCGACGATGGATTCCAGCGCATCCGTCCAGGCGGCGTCGGTGAGGATCTTCATGGGCATGACCGCCGGGCCTTTGGTCGCGACGCGGATGCGCCTTACGTTCGGAATCGCCAGCAGCGCCTCGCCGATGAGCTTCAGGCTTTTGGCCGGCAATTGATACGCGTCGCCCCCGGAGAGGACGATATCCTGAAGCTCTGGGCGCGAGGCGATGTATTCGTAGGCGCGCTTCCATCGTTTCGGATCGGTGGCGAGCTGGGCTTTTTCCACCATATCCGTGTCGCCGCCGATCGCGTACGAGCGCGTGCAGAAGCGGCAGTACACCGGGCACATGTTGGTCGGTAAGAACAGCGCCTTGTCGACGTAGCGATGCACGAGTCCCGGTACGGGTGCGTCCTCTTGTTCGTGCAGCGAGTCAAGCGAAAGGCGCGGATGATCCGGCAGCAGGCGCGAGGCGAGCGGCAGGAACTGCGTGCGGATCGGATCCTTGTATGGATCGCTCCAATCGATCGACGCGATCATGTACGGGGAGATGCGCACCGCCATGGGCGCGCGATGGAACCCGGCGCGCACGTCTTCGTAGAAATCGGCGGGCACGAGGCCGTGAATCGTGGCCATCAGCTCTTCGGTCGTCTTGACGGACTGCTTGCCCTGCCAGAGGTGATCCATGAACGTGGCTTCGTCCACGTCGGCGTAGGCCGGGATGGCTTTCCAGAATTCGCCCTGGCGGATGTTCGTGTGCTCGAATGCCTCCGGCCCGGCCGGCGGCTTGAGCGCTATGACCGGCTCCGTGCCGATCGGAACGGTGGTGGTCGTTTCCGACATGTTGGTCCTCTGGTGTTTTCTGGTGGCTAGCCGACGCTGCGCAGGCGACGCGAAGCCGCCGGCTCGATGTCCGGCAGCGCGACGCCCTGTCGCTCATACGGCGTTGACAGCACGATGGTGGTCTTGGTCCTCACGATGCCTGGAACGAGCTTCATGCGGGAGAGGAAATCATCCAAGTGCGCCGTGCTCTTCGTCATGACTTTCAACAGGAATGACTCTTCGCCGGCGACGCTATGCACTTCGCACACTTCCGGGATCTTGGAGACGTTCTTCGTGAAGTCGTCGTAACCGGTGTCGGCCGAGATGAAGCATGCGACGAAGGCGGTCAGATTCAGACCGAGTTTGCGGCCGTCCAATTGGGCGGCGTAACGGCGCACGTAGCCGCGCGCTTCCAGCCGCTTCACGCGATCGTGCACCGAGGGGGGTTTCAAGCCCACCAGCTCGCCCAATTCGGCAAACGTCGCCCGTGCGTTGCGCTGGAGAGCGTCAAGCAGGCGGATGTCGAGGTGGTCCAAATCCTTGCAGTCGTTCATTCGGGCCATTCCATCACCGGGCATAGATTCGTTAGGCAATAATACTATACCATGCCGGATTCATCGGAACAACCCCTTGAGACGCGCCCGCCTGAGGGACGCCAAAGCCGACGGAGGGACTTGAACCCCCGACCCGCGGTTTACAAAACCGCCGCTCTACCCCTGAGCTACGTCGGCCTCCAGGGCGTGCTTCTTTGTCGTGCGCCGGATTCCCATTTGCGCGAAGGATTCGAGAGGTCGCGCCGGTCGGTCTCGGCGTAAGTCTTCCCATGAGGATCTTTTTGCTAGCGGTCTTTTTGTGCGTGGTTTTCTTGGACTCTGCGCGTCTCGCGTACGCCGCGGCGCCGACGGACGCGCGCGGGCATCTCTTGAGCGCGTACGCGGGCTCCTATCGCGGCTTGGCGCGCGGTCAGATCGAGACGATGGACATCGCGGTCAGTGCATCCCGGCTTTATGCCGCAACGCACGGCCAGTGGGAAAGTTGCTGGATCGCGAAGCCACTCGGACGCGGGATGGCGTTTGTCACCGGCTGGCCTGCGAGCTATGCCGATCAGAACGCGTTTGCGGTCGATACTTTCTGGGAGGTTGCATTGACCTCCACCGGCCTGCGCATCTACGACCAGGAACTTGGCGGCCCGCTGCAGGTGTACGCCCTCAAGCGCGTGGCGAACAAACCGAGGCAAGACATGCTGTGGGCCGGCAAGCCCAAGAAGCGCTGCTCGCCTAAGGTCTAACTCGCCTGTCTACCGTATGGCCATGCCCCAAGGACTGCTGATCCCAGTGGTGACCGAGCCCATCGGCGCGATGTTGCCGTTCGCGGACGACCCGAAAATCAGAACCGCGTTTGCACCTTCGTTGGTCACGAAGATCGTGCTTGCGCGATTGACCTGCACCACGGTAGGGTTAGCGAGCGTTGTCGCAACGCCCTTAATGGCGCGCGCCGGTACGACATTCCCGTCCTGCGTCGGTCCAAAGACCGATACCGCCTGAACGTTGTAGTCCGCAACGAGCAGCTCGCCAGCGGCGTCCACCGCGAGGCCGTAAGGATTGGTCAGCCCGGTGTTTAAGCCGGATATTTTGTGCAGTGGCGTCGGCGTGCCCGTCGCGGTCGCAGAAAAGGCGGCCACGATGCCCGTGTTTTCATCAGACAGCCAGAGGTTGCCGAGTGCATCGAATGTCGGATATTCGGCCCGCGTCATCCCTGCGCCGGCAACGCTAAACGTGCGCACGGGCGTGGCCGCAGCGTCCGCGCCAGGCGCAAAAACATACAGCGTGGTCGTGAGCGAGCCGACATAGGTGTTACCATCGGGCCCGACGCTTACGCCGAGAGGGTTGACCACCGTGGTGATGGTGTGGATCGGCGTCGAGCTGCCGTTCGCGCCGGGGGCGAACTCGAAGACCATGCCGTTGGTATATTGGGCCGCGAAGATATCTCCGGCGTTGTCCATCGCCAGCCCGTGAGCGCACGTAAGCCCTGCGGCGGTGATCGTGCGGGTCGGAGCGGTGTCGCCCGTGATCGCGGCCGGATACACGGTGATCGTATGGCTGAGACCGCAATTGCCGACGATCAGGGACTGCGGCCCTAGCGGTATGATCGGTGGGGTACTGGTGTTATTGCAGCCGGCTATGAAGGCGACGCTTAGAATGAAAAAGGGAGTTTACGCATTAGGTCCTCCATGACACGTAGAAATTAGCGGCCCTCTGAAGGTTTCGCCAGCCGCCGCGCCCACCCCTGCACGTGGAGCTTACAGGAACTGAGCGCTCAGCATCTTCAGGTGAAAGCGCAGCAGCGCCCTGCCAGTCTGCGTGCCCCGCACCTGCAGGCGTACGATGCCGTTCTCGACCGGCTCCGTCGCGCTTGAACTGCCATCAAGCATGAGCGCCGCGCCGCTGATCTCAAAATCCATCTTCGCCTGTTGATCCGGCGCCAGACCGTTCACGTGAATCGTGATCGTCTGCACGATGCCGGGCCGCGACGATCCAACCGGTTCAGGGGCCAACTGCACCACCCACAACGGCACGGCGTTGCTTCGCTTGGCGGCGGATTCCATGACCAGGTGGTGGGCCATTAGGGGTGTGCCGCGCGCGATCCAAAGAACGGCGCTGTTGTCGGATACGCCGAGGATGCGGACGGGCTTGCCGTCGAGCGTGAAACGCGTGTCCAACGGCGTGTTATTGGCGATATGCACGTTGACGATGTCGCCCGCCTGCGCCGCTGAATTTGTCTCCGTGATCCGAAGCCCGTGTGCAGGCGGATGCGCGACGATGTCGGTACCGGGAATGTGGCCGGGGTTGCCGATTTCGCAGCGCGAGCCGATCTCGGGGCGGCCGGCGGCGTCGATGCGCGTGACGAGCGATAAAGCCTTTAGCGCGCTGTGGTGGAGCTCGGCGATGAGAGCGACCTTTCCGGCGGCATCAGGCGTCGCGCGGAAGTAGCGCTTTTGCCCCTGCTCGTCTTCGCTGAGGAGCAACACGCCTTGCGCGCCGCCCTCCGGTGGGTTGGGGTCGATGTAGAACACGATCTGCGCGCGCGGTCCGGCGAACGGCGCCAGCACCGCGCCCTGCGTGTTGCTGGTTCCACCGTTCTGCCGCGGCCTGTCGAGTTTGAAGCCCGGAAGATCTTCGAGCTTGGGAAGCGGCACGGTCGGCGGCGGCAGCGACGGCGGTGGTCCGCTCCCGGTACTGGCTTCAACCGTTGGTTCAAGCTTGGTCCAGCCCGCTACGTCGCGCCAGTCAGGGAGACGCGCGCGGACGGTGCCGGTCGGCGTCGGGGTCGGCGCCGGCGTCACCGTTGGCGTGGGTGCGGGCGTCGGCGTGGCGTAAAAGCGCGTCTTGTCTTTCTTGATGTCGTCGGGCGTGACGCCGCTCAGCTTCTCCTTTGGGCACAGCTCGAAGAGCACCCACGCTGCTTCGACCGTTCTTTTCGCGCCGCCCAGCGTCTTTAACGCCTTTTGGAGTTTCGCACCGATCTCGGCCGTGCCGGCGGCGCTGTCCGCCTTGCTCAGCTCGTTTTGCGCGTCCGAAGCCCCCTTCTCGGTGTTATCCTCCGCTAGTTTGTACTCGCGCAACAAGCTCTTGAATCTTTCATAATCGCACTTCTTTGCCGCTTCCGAGAGAAGGTCGGAGTATTGGTCCGCAATGCCGGCATGTATCGCAGCAGCGCTAGCAGCGTCCTTCGCCTTGGCCGCGTGCGCGGCCGCGTCGCCCTCGTCGGAGGAAGCACCTGATATCGCTGCGACGACCAGAAAGGACGCTAGCGCGATGCACGTGGTGAGTCGTTTGACAAAGCTCGGCCGCAAGGCGGTGCCCCCGAAAAGCGGACTTACACGGCTCCTCGAAACGGTGAGGCCGTGGATGCGGACGTTCTAGGCGCCGGTCCGCCCATACCTGCGGCCAAGGCTCACCGTGCGTGACGACCGAACCGGCAGGCATGTCGCTATCAGTCGAGCAGATCGTGCCGATCGGATCGCTTCTGATCGCTTTCGCCACCGTGGTCTTCACCACGATCATGCTGGCGCGGCAATCGCGGCAGATGGAGCACGAGCGCAACGCGCTGGCGATGCTGGAAGCCATCGACCGCCTCTCTTCTGTCCACGTCGTGACCGTCTTCGAACATCTCAAAGGTGTCGAGGCACGCTACCCGACCGACAAGGACATCGCCGAGAAGTTTGTCGGCTCAGAGGATGAGCGTGCGTTCTTCGTCGTGGGCCAATACGTCGAGACGATCGCCTGCTTGGCGCGCCGGCGCGTTCTCGACGCTTCGCTGCTCGTGGACGCCATCGGCTACATGCTGCGTTTCCGCTGGGCGACCATCGAGAAGTTCGTGGCGCATTGGCGGCGCTACAACAACAACGAATTTCTGTTTGAGAACTTCGAGTGGCTAGCGCGGTACAGCAATTGGTGGAAAGACACTCCCAGGCCGCGCGACCCGAATTACGACCCCAATCAGTTCAGCAAATGAAAAACTGAGGCGCCCTTGCGGGCGCCTCAGTCGATTCTAGTACAGCTCGACTTCGCTGAGATTCTTTTCGATCTTGCGCTTGACGCGCTGCAGCGCGTTGTCGATCGACTTCACGTGGCGATTCAGATCGCGCGCCATCTCTTGGTACGATTTGCCCTCGAGATAAGACAGCAGCACCTGCGACTCGAGGTCGCTAAGGTTCTCCTGAATCCGCTCCTTGATGTCTTCCGACACTTCCTGGTTGATGACCAGTTCTTCCGGATCCGACATCTTGGCGCTGGCCATGACGTCGAGCAGCGTGCGCTCGCTGTCCTCATCGTAGATCGGCTTGTTCAAGCTGATGTACTGGTTCAACGGGATGTGCTTCTGGCGCGTCGCGGTCTTGATGGCCGTGATGATTTGACGCGTGATGCACAGCTCGGCAAACGCTCGGAACGACGATAGCTTGTCTGCCCGGAAGTCGCGCACGGCCTTGTAGAGGCCGATCATGCCTTCCTGGATGATGTCTTCGCGATCAGCGCCGATGAGAAAGTAGCTCTTGGCCTTGATGCGGACGAAGTTCTTATATTTGTTGAGCAGGAACTCCATGGCGAGATTGTCGCCACACTTCGCTGCATTGACGAGTTCTTCGTCCGCTCGCTCGCTATAATCCAGTGTATCTTCCGCTTGGCGGAGTGCTCCCAAAGTTTTTTCCTTGACCCCCGATTTTTGAGTATTACGCACCCTTAATGTCCCTACCGATTATAGGGTCCGTCCCTCATTTCGTCAAGGATTACCGGGACAATAGGGGTGTGCTATGTCGTAGCGGCCGTTTTGGAACGCTGACGCACTACCTCGTATAATACCACAGCCCCAGCGGATGCTGCGTTGAGCGACGCCACGCGTCCCAAAACCGGGATCCGGACCAAGCGGTCGCAGCGCTCGGCCACCAGCCGCGAGAGCCCCTTGCCCTCGGAACCGACCACCAGGGTGCACTTCCCTAGATAGTCGGCTAGGGTATAGGGAACGGCAGTCGGCAGAGTGGCCAAGCCGACGACCCAGTGGCCGTCTTCTTTGAGGTCTTCCAACGCTCGGACCAGGTTCGGCACGCGCGCGATCGGCAGGTGCGAAGCCGCTCCGGCAGCCGCCCTTCTCGCGGCCGCCGTGACGCCCGCGCCGCGCCGCTCGGGGATCACGACTGCTTGCGCCCCGGCGCATTCGGCATTGCGCACGAGCGCGCCGAGATTGTGGGGATCTTCGATGTGGTCGAGCGCCAGCACGAGCGCGCTCTCGTTTTTGCGCAGCGCGTCGCGAGTCGCGCGCCAGTCGGCGTAACGGAACGCCGGCAGCAGCGCCGCCACGTGCTGATGCCTGGCGTTTTGGAAGCGCGCGAACCAGCGCTCGTCTTCGATCGCGATCTCGATCTTATTCCGCTTTGCGGCGGCGACGATCTCGGCCAGCGCCTTGTCATGTTGCCGATGCGACGCGATGATGATCTTGCGCACTCGCTCGCCCGCCGCGAGCGCCTCCGCTACCGCATGCACGCCGACGATGACTTCGTCATCGCCCGGCATCAAACGACCATTCGGAGCCTGCCGGCGTGTCCTTCACCGAGATGCCCGCCCGGCTCAACGCATTGCGCAGCGCATCGGATTGCGCGAAGTTCTTGGAGGCGCGCGCGACGTTGCGCAGCGCGATGACGCGCTCGATCAGCGCGGTGTCGCTGGAAACGGCGTCACCCGCGATCTTGCGCAGCATCGCCCTGGCCTCGTCGCTGAGATGCGCGACGGCGGATTTGCGCTCGAGATCTGCTTCCGCAGCGCTGCGCGGCAAGCCGAGGATATCGAGGCAGCGCTGGACGACGCCGAGGATGCTTGCATCGCCTTTGCGGCGCGCATCGCGCACTTGGGTCTGCAGCCACGCGACCGCGCCGCCGGTGTTGAGGTCGTCGTCGAGAAATGCGTCGAAGTCTTCCGGGGCTAAAGCCCCGGCACTACGAACGTGGCTGGGAGTGGGTAACTTTCGCAGATCGTCCAGCTCCTGATACAGCCCATGCAAGCCTTTGGCCGCGGCGTCGATCGCCTCTTCGGTGAAGTTGGTGGGCTTGCGGTATCCGGTCTGCAGGAACAGGTAGCGGACCGCGGCCGTCGAGTGCCGTTCGAGCAGCTCGGTGAGCGGGATGAAGTTGTTCAGCGACTTGCTCATCTTCTGCCCGTCGACCATCAACAGGCCCGCATGCATCCAGATGTTCGCCATCGGGTGTTTGCCGGTGAAGCATTCGGTCTGCGCGACTTCGTTCTCGTGGTGCGGGAATATCAGATCGGCCGCGCCCCCGTGAATGTCGATTTGATCGCCAAGGTAACGGCGCGCCATCGCTGAGCACTCGACGTGCCACCCCGGGCGGCCCTCGCCCCACGGACTCGGCCAGGTGGGCTCGCCCGGCTTGGCCTTCTTCCACAAGGCGAAGTCGAGCGGACTGCGTTTGTCCTCGCGCACTTCCATGCGCACCCCGGCGCGCAGGTCTTCGATCTTCTGCCCGCTCAGCTCGCCGTAGTGCGGATCGGATTCCACGGAGAAATAGACGCCGTCGCCCGACTCGTACGCCGCGCCGCGCGCGATCAATCCGGCGATGACCTCCACGATCGCGGGGATCTCCCGCGTCGCTCTGGGCTCGACGTCAGGCGGCTTCAGGCCGAGCCGCTTCGCGCAAGCCTCGTATTCGCCGAAGAAGCGGTTCACCACCGCGTCCCAACTGGTGCCGTCCTTGCGCGCGCGATCGATGATCTTGTCGTCGATATCGGTGACGTTCTGCACGTACGTGACGGCGAGACCCTTGGCGCTCAGGTGCCGGCGCAGCACGTCGAAAGTCAGAAAGGTGCGCGCGTGGCCCAGGTGCGGATTGGATGAAGGCGTCATCCCGCACACGTAGATGCCGACCAAGCCCTGGACCAGCGGCTTGAGCTCGTCGAGCTTGCGGGTCAGACTGTTATAGAGTCGGAG
Source organism: Candidatus Tumulicola sp. (assembly GCA_035601835.1). Classification (NCBI taxonomy): domain Bacteria; kingdom Bacillati; phylum Vulcanimicrobiota; class Vulcanimicrobiia; order Vulcanimicrobiales; family Vulcanimicrobiaceae; genus Candidatus Tumulicola; species Candidatus Tumulicola sp. Next base: position 23,046 of record DATNNM010000010.1, read on the forward strand.
TGCCATTGCGCTGTTCGAGTTGGCGAACCTGCGCTTCGAGCGCCTCGATGCGGCCGCTCATCGCGGCCAGCGTTTCGACCAGCGGGTCGGGCATGTCCACTTGCGGGATGAGGGGTTCGGGATGCGCGCCGTCTTTCACGCAGCGCCCGGGCACGCCGACGACGGTGCAATCGGGCGGCACGGACTTGACGACCACTGCGCCGGCCGCGATCTTCGAGCGCGCGCCGATGACGATCGCTCCGATGACCTTCGCGCCTGCGCCGACCACGACGTCGTCTTCCAGCGTCGGGTGCCGTTTTTCACGCCGCAGGCTCGTGCCGCCGAGCGTGACGCCCTGATACAGCGTGCAGTTGCGGCCGACTTCCGCGGTTTCACCAATGACGACGCCCATGCCGTGATCGATGAAGAGGCCGCTGCCGAGCTCCGCGCCCGGGTGGATCTCGACGCCGGTGAGGAAGCGCACCCAGTGCGAGAACAAGCGCGGGATGACGGGCACGCCCCAGCGCTGCAGCGGGTGGATGAAACGGTGCGCGACGACGGCGTGGAAACCCGGATAGCAGAGCAGCACTTCGAGCCAGTTGCGCGCCGCCGGATCGCGCTCGAAGCACGCGTGCCAATCTTGACGGATCTGGTGGAAGATGGATTCTCTGGACATTGCGGCGTGCTGTGTTGTTATGACAGCGGCCCCTTGCTCGCCTCTTGCGTCTGCGCGAGCGCGTTGCGGATGCGCGCGGCGAGGCGGCGTGGCCCGAGCAGGGGCAATAATAGGGCAAGTTCGATGCCGTGCTCCCGACCCGTCGCGGCGATGCGGATGGGCCGATACAGCGCGCGCCCCTTGAGATCGTGCTTCGCGCCGAGCAGCGCCAGCGCGTCTTTGCTCGTGCTGGCGGCCAGCGCGGTGCGATCCGCGCATTTCTCTGCGGTTTCTGCAAGTTCGGCCACGAGCGAGCGCGCTGCTGCGCCGGTCAGCGCATCCTGTGCGCTGTCTTCGATGACGATTTGGTCGGTGAGCAGTTCGGCTGCAAGCCGCGGAACCTCACCGAGCACTTCCACGTGGTCGCTGAGCGCGTCGACGAGCAGCCCGCGCCACGCTTCGTCTTTGAAATCGGACGCAGCGGCGACCTTCTCGTCCTGCGCGGCCCACTGCGCAAAAAGCTCGCTGCGCTTCTCCTTTGGTAACGCGCGCAGGTAGTGCGCGTTGAACCAGCGCAGCTTCGCGTGATCGAAGACCGCGGGGCTTTTGGCCACGCGATCGAGCGAGAACGCTGCGGTCAATTCCTCGAGCGTGAAAAATTCGCGATCGTTGCCCGGCGCCCAGCCCAGCAATGCGAGATAGTTGAGCAGCGCCGGCGCAAGATAGCCGCTCTCTCGATATTCCGCCACCGAAGTCGCCCCGTGACGTTTCGAGAGCTTCGTATGATCCGGCGCCAGGATCATGGAGACGTGTGCGAACAGCGGCAGCGGCAGCTCGAGCGCTTCGTACAAGGCGACTTGGCGCGGTGTGTTGGGAAGATGCTCGTCGCCCCGGATGACGTGACTGATGGCCATATCGCTGTCGTCGACGACCGCGGCGAAATTGTACGTCGGCCCGCCTTCTGACTTCATGATGACAAAATCGCCGATCGAACCCGCTGGGAAATGCACTGACCCGCGCACGAGATCTTCGACGAACACGTCGCGCTCGGGCATCGTGAACCGGATGGCTCCCTTGCGTCCTTCCGCCTCGCGCGCGCTGCGCTGCGAAGGCGTGAGATCGCGGCACTTGCCGGAGTATCTGGGCGCCTTGCCGGCTTGTTCGGCCGCCTTGCGTTCCGCCTCGAGTTCCTCGGGCGTGCAGTAGCACGGATACGCGGCGCCGATCTCCAGCAGGCGCGCGGCGGCAAGACCGTAGCGATCCCCGCGCTCCGTCTGACGATAAGGCCCGAACGATCCGCCCACGTCCGTGCCTTCATCCCAGTCGAGCCCCAGCCAGTGCAGGTCGTCCTGGATGATCTTCTCCGATTCGCCGGAGGAGCGCGCATAATCCGTGTCCTCCGAACGCAGGATCATGCTGCCGCCGTGCTTGCGCGCGAAGAGATAATTGAAGAGAGCGGTGTGGGCGCCGCCGACATGCAGCGTGCCCGTCGGCGCAGGCGCAAAGCGCACGCGCACGGAGGCCGTCCTCTGCTTCATCTCTTCGTCGTCTCGATGGCGGCGATGACGCAGGCCGCGATGCCGGCGCCTTCGCCGGTGAATCCGAGGCCTTCGGTGTGCTTCGCCTTCGCGCTGCACCGTGACACGTCGATCTCGAGCGCTGCGGCGAGCGCCGTGCGCATGCCGTCTAAGTGGGGCGCCAGCGAGGGGGCCTCAGCCAGGATCGTGCAATCGATATTGGCGACGCCGTAGCCCGCGCCGCGCAGCAACCCGACGGCTTTGCGCAAGAGCTGCATGCTGTCTGCCCCGGCGTAGCGCGAATCGCCCGCGGGAAAATGCGTGCCGCAATCGCCGAGCGCGGCGGCGCCGAGGATCGCGTCGATGGTGGCGTGCGCGACCACGTCCGCGTCCGAGAAGCCTTCGAGGCCGCGTTCGAATGGAATGCGGCAGCCGCCCAGAATCAGCGGGCGCCCGGCAACCAAACGGTGCGCGTCAAACCCGAAACCGACTCTCAACGACGCGTTGCCAGCAGACGTTCGGCGATGCGCGCCGCGACCTCCAAGTCATCGGGCGTGGTGATCTTGAGGTTCTCGTACGAGCTTTCGATCAGGGCGATGGGCGTGCTCTGGTAGCGCTCGACCAGCGCGGCGTCGTCGGTCGCTTCGAAACCGTCCGCCTGCGCGAGCCGGTGCGCCTCGAGCAGCGTCGCGTACGAGAAGACCTGCGGCGTTTGCGCCGCCCACAGGCGCTCGCGCGGCACGGTGCCTTCCACCGTGTCTTTGTCGGTGGCGAGCTTGATCGTGTCCTTTACCGGCACGGCGGCGATCGCCGCGCCCACGCGCGCGGCCGCGCTGATGACTCGACCGGTGAGCGCGGAGTCGATGAACGGTCGCGCGCCGTCTTGCACCAGCACGTAGTCGCAGGTCGCCGGCACGGCGCGCAGCGCTACGTGGACTGAATCCTGGCGTCTCGGGCCGCCGCGCACGATCGAGCGGACTTTGCCGGCCCCGAAGCGCTCGGCGAGTTCATCGAATTCGGTCCGCTCGTCGTTCTCACAAGCGATGACGATGCCTGACACTTCAGGCGTGTCCGCCAGACTCTCGAGCGCCCATGCGACGACGGGCTTGCCGGCAAGGTCAAGCAGCTGTTTGCGCCGGCCGAATCGATCGCCGCGACCCGCGGCCGCGAGAATCGCAAAAACGTTCAAGAGCGCCCCTTACGTCTTCTTCAGGCGCGCGAAGATCATGCGCCCGGCCGCGGTCTGCAGCACCGACGTGACATGCACGCCGACGGTTTCGCCGATGAGGCGCCGGCCGTTTTCGACCACGATCATCGTACCGTCGTCGAGATAGCCCACGCCCTGGCTTTGTTCCTTGCCGTCCTTGACGATATTTACCGACATCTCCTCACCAGGCAGCACCACCGGCTTCACCGCGTTCGCCAATTCGTTGACGTTGAGAATCTGGACCCCCTGCAATTTCGCCACGCGATTGAGATTATAGTCATTGGTCAGGATCGGCGCGCCCATCTGCTGCGCGAGGCTGACGAGCTTGCTGTCGACGTCGCGTTCGGGAGAATCTTTCTCGAGGATCTCAAGGCGCCCGGAGATGTCACGCAGCCGATTGAGGATCTCGAGGCCGCGCCGGCCGCGCGCTCTGCGCATGGCGTCCGCCGAATCCGCGATCGTCTGCAGTTCCTTCAAAACGAACTTGGGCACGAGCAGCCTGCCTTCTACGAATCCGGCCTCGACGATCTCCAGGATGCGCCCGTCGACGATGACTGACGTGTCCAGCAGTTTCGGCGGTGCTTCTCCGCCTCCGCCCTTGGCTAAAGTGACGAGGCGCTGGCGAAGGCCGACGCGCAGTCCCGTGTATCCGAAGAACAGCGTGATCAGCGAGTAGATGACGATGGAGACGATCGGGCCATAGCGGGGCAGTTGGCGCACCGGTAAGAAAATGTCGCGGATCAAGAAGGCGACCACGAGCCCGGTGATGAGGCCGACCGCGCCCGAGAGCGCTTCGTTGGCCGAGAGGCCCGCGATCTTCTCTTCGAACTGCGATTGCGTGCGGTCGAAGAGCCTGTAGAGCATCGGCGAGATGAGCACGCCGACTGCGAAGCCCAGCAACGGCAGGCCGATGTCGCGCACGCGCGCCATGACGCCCGTTTCCTCGGCGAGGAGCGGCGCGTGCAAAGAAGCTTCAACACCCGCGGCGACGCCGAGGAGGCCGAAGAGCAGCGCAAAGATGATGCGTAAGACCGTTTTGCTCAAAGTCCGGCAGGGGCCGGGAAGAAAGGATGTAAGAATTCCGTGCACACGCTGTTGGCCAGCAACCGACCGCGTGGCGTAAGCCTAGCCCCCGAACCGTCCACTTCGAGCAAGCCTGCTTCACAGCATTTTTTTCGCGCCGCGGCAAATATCAGTGGCGGATCCACTCCGAAGCGGTCCCGGAAGTCCTGGTCCACGATGCCTTCGGCGGTGCGCAAGGCCAACATGGCCGCCTCGCCGACGCGTTCTGGCCAAGCCAGGGTTTCCGTGTCCTCTGTCGCGCTTTGACCTGCCTCGATCGCCGCGCAGTACGCCTCGTAGGAGCGGGCGTTGCGCGTGCGCGCGCCGTCGCGGTATCCGCAAGCGGACATACCGAGCGCAAGGCAGTCTCTTTGCCGCCAGTAACCGATATTGTGCGCGCACTCGAAACCCGGCTTGGCGAAATTCGAGAGCTCGTAGTGCTCTAGCCCGGCGGCGGTCAACAGGTCGTGTGCGTTTTCGAGTTGTTCGGCCATCGCATCGTCGTCGGGAAAGGCTTTGGAATCTTTTTGAAACCAGGTCGCATAGGGCGTGCCTTGCTCGATGGTCAGTGCATAGACCGATACGTGGCCGGGTTCGCAGCTCAGCGCTCTTCGCAGGGTGCGACGAAAATTGTCGGCGCTTTGACCAGGCACACCGGCGATGAGATCGAGGCCGATGTTGTCATGTCCGGCTCGTCGCGCTTCTTTTATATAGCGTTCGGCCTCGGCGGCGCTATGGGTCCGCCCGAGCCGGTGCAACTCCTGGTCTTCAAAGGATTGCACGCCCACCGACAGCCGCGTGATTCCGGCCTCGCGGTAGGCTGACAGATCGACGCTATTTCTCGATGGATTCGCTTCTAGGGTGCATTCGATGCTGCCCGGCGCGAGACCAAAGCGTTGGAACAGCGCTGCCAGGAGCGTGTTGATCTGCTCCGCCGACAGCGCGGACGGCGTACCGCCGCCCAAGTAGATCGTCTGAACCCCGCCGGGCGGAATGTCCGCTCGCTCGAGTTCGGCATGCAGCGCGTTCAGATATCGCAGCACCCGTTCGGCTTTGAACTCGACGACTGCGAAGTCGCAGTATGGACAAATGCGATCGCAAAACGGCAGGTGCACGTAGCACCCTGCGCCTTTGTCGCTGGTATCCCAATGTGGCATGTACGGTAATGGTTCGATGCACGGACCTAAAGGTCCGTGGCTACGTTCGTTTTCGTTTTTACATTACGGGGTGAAGAAAACGCCCACGGCGCCGGGGCCGGCGTGCGTTCCCACCGTGGGGCCTGCGTTGCAGATGATGAGGAACACCGGATCGACCCGCTCGCGCACGCGCTGTGCGACCGACTCCGCCAACTCAGGCGCAACGGTGTGCATGATCGCGCAGCGCGCGCTCCCTTTCTTGGGCGCAGCGGCCACCGTGAGATCCACCACTTTGTCGACCGCGCGCGCAAACGTGCGCACCTTCGAGTGCTCGGCGACTAGCCCGTTTGCCAGCGTGATGATGGGGACGATTTTGAGCACGTTGCCGAGCAGGCCTTGCATCTGACCGATGCGCCCGCCGCGCGCCAGAAACGTCAGCGTCGGGATGGCTGCATATAAATGAAGGTTCTCGATGTCGCTGTGCACCGCCGCCAAGATCTGTTCGAGCGACTCGCCGCGCGACGCCCGGTCTCGCGCGTTGAGCACGAGCAGCCCGAGGCCTGACGCGACCCAGCGCGTGTCCACGACCGTGATGCGCGCGGGATCGACCTGCGTGGCGGCGATGACTGCCGAGTTGTACGTGCCCGAGAGCGCAGATGAGAGATGAAGCGAGAGCACGTGCTCGGCGCCGGCAGCGAGCAGGCGTTCGTAGGTTTGCGCGAAGAGCCCCGGCGGCGGTTGAGCGGTGATGGGATGATTCGGGTTCTTGCTTAGCTTCGAATAGAATTGGTCGGGTGTCAGGTCGACGCCGTCTTGGAACTGCTCGGATCCGAAGGTGACGGAAAGCGGAACGACGGCGATATCGTCACCGGCGAGCGCGCCGAGGTCGGCGGTCGAGTCGGTGACGATGGCGATCTTCGAGCTCACGAAGAGGCTTGCGCGGATGCCGGGGGTTCGAGCATGCGCGCGATAGACCCGACAAGATCCTGCCGCACGGCGCGCAGGGCCATGCGCACCGCGCTGTGCACGGTGTGGGCATCGGCGCGTCCGTGCCCGACGATGCAAATGCCGCGCACGCCGAGCACCGGCGCGCCGCCGTGCTCGCGGTGGTCCATGCGCTTGCGCACCGCGCGGAACTGCGGGCGCAGCAACGCGGCACCGATCTTGGCGCGCGTCGATTTCTGGATCGCCTCCCGCAGCAAGGTGAAAATGTACTCGCTGGTCCCTTCCGCGGTCTTCAGCGCGACGTTGCCCACGAAGCCGTCGCACACGACGACATCGGCCTCGCCGAGCAAGAGATCGCGGCCCTCGACGTTGCCGATGAAGTTGATCGGCGCGGCGGCCAACAGCGGAAACGCCTCGAACGTCAGGGCGTTGCCCTTGGTCTCTTCTTCTCCCACGGACAACAAGCCGACCTTGGGATCCGCAACGCCCAATACCGCGCGCGAGTACGCCGTGCCCATCAGCGCGAATTGCACGAGCCATTCGGGCTTGCAGTCCACGTTGGCGCCTGCGTCGACGAGCAGCATCGGACCGCGGATGGCGGGCCAAGCGGTCGCGAAGCCGGGCCGCGCGATGCCAGGCAGCGTGCGCAAACGTATCTGCGCCGTGGCCAAAAACGCGCCGCTGTTGCCCGCGGAGTACGCTGCGTGCGCGAGGCCCTCGCGTACGAGGTCGACCGTCTTCCCCATCGACGTTTCTGCGCCGCGGCGCACCGCCGCGGTCGGCGCTTCGTCCATGGCGACCACGCCCGGCGCGTGGACGGTCGAAACGTTGAGCGGATTGCCCTCGCGCTGCAGCAGCGGCTTCACGCGCGCTTCGTCGCCGACGAGCAAGATGCGGCAGCCGAACGATTTGGCAGCCGCGCAGGCGCCGGCGACTATTTCTTCCGGAGCGCGATCGCCGCCGAGCGCGTCGATGGCGATGATGACGTCTTTATCGTTCAACGGCGATCACATAATCCGATGAGGTTTGGCCGCCATAGTAGGCCTCGACAGTCGCATCCGGGTACGATTCGCGCAGCGCTGCGACGACGCCCTCCGCATCTTTGTGTTTGCGTGCGATGCCGTAGTACAGCGAGATCAATGACGCATCCGACGCACCGGCATCGCGCACCAGCGCGACTGCTATGCCTGCGGCGTTGCGCCCCTCAACAAGCCGCTCCGAGGTGCCGTCGCGCGCTTCGATGGCGCCGACCAGCTGACCCCGCTTGACCGCCACGCCGCCGATCGCAGCTTCGCGGCCGGCGGAGAAAATCGAACCGCTTGCCACGACCGATGACTCGGCGAGCAGCGCCTCTGACGTAACCGTGGCGTCATCGGGGTGATTGACGAGACCGAACATCGCGGCGATGCCGTCGGCGACCGTTTTTGTCGGCACGACGACAACGCGGCGTTCGGTGAGCGCGTCGATCTCTTTTGCGGCAAGGATGATGTTCTTGTCGTTAGGCAGCAGATAGACGACCGGCGCGAGCACCTTGTTGACCGCCACGAGCAGGTCTTTGACGGAAGGATTCATCGTGGCGCCGCCCACCACGACCACGTCTGCGCCAAGCTCCTTGAAGATCTTAGCGAAGCCCTCGCCCGGCGCCACCGCCACGATGCCGCGCGGCTTTGACTCGCGGTCCACTACGAGCACATTGTGCTGCTCTTCCATGTTGTCAACTTTGTAGCGCTGCACGTCCCCGAACTCGCGAGCCATATCCGCGACCTTATCGGGGTAATCGGTGTGGATATGCACGCGGATGGTGCCGTCGCCGCCGGCGACGATGAGAGAATCGCCGTGGGGCACGAGCATCGTGCGCATGGCGTCGGCGTCGGTCGTGGCTTTGGCGAGCACGAATTCGGTGCAGAAGCGATGCGTCTCGACCTTCTGCTTCGTGGTGAACGTCGTGCGGCGCACGGGGCGGCGCGGAAACGCGGTCGTGTAGGGAGCGCGACCCGGCAGCATGCGGATCACGCCTTCCATGAAATACACGAAGCCTTGGCCGCCGGCGTCCACCACGTTTGCTTCTTTGAGCACGGCAAGTTGATCGGGCGTTCTTTCCAGCGCCTCGTTGGCGGCACCGACCACGGCATGCAGGAGTGAGAAAAAATCGGGATCGCCGACCGCGTTCTTGAAGGCGGCGTTCGCGGCTGCGCCGGCAACGGAGAGGATCGTGCCTTCCACCGGCTTGAGCAGCGCTTTGCGCGCGGCTTGCACGGCTTCATTCATCGCGGTCGCGAGTTCGCGCGTGTTGATCGCGTCGCGGTGGCGCACTTCGTAGGCGAAGCCGCGGAACATCTGGGAGATGATGACGCCGGAATTGCCGCGCGCGCCCATGAGCGAGCCCTGCGCGGCGGCCGCGGCGACTTCAGAGAGGGGCTTCGTGCGCACCTTTCGCGCTTCGACCATCGCCGCGCGCACCGTGAAGAACATGTTGGTGCCCGTGTCGCCGTCGGGCACAGGGAAGACATTGAGATCGTTGATCACGGACCGGTACTTGCGCAGAAAATACGTGCCGGCAACCACAAAATCGGCGAACGTCTTTCCGTCGCAGCGGGTTATCTCCACCAGTTTGTTGACCCCATAACGGCGTTATGGTACGATAGCGCGGTCATTCTTGTTACTCGGAGAGGAACCCCTCATGGCCAAGCGATGCGATATTTGCGGCAAAGGGCCGGCGGCGGGCAACAACGTGAGCCACTCGATGCGCAAAACGCGCCGTCGCTGGCTGCCGAACCTGCAATCCGTGCGCGTGAAGCAAGCGGGATCGGTGAAGACCATGAAGGTCTGCACGACCTGCTTGAAATCGAACAGAGTCACCCGCGCCGCGTAATTTTTGGATCTAGAGTTTTTTAAAGTGATCGTAGCCGCCGCGCGGTAGCGGCTCGCGACGATCGCCGTCCAGCAGCCACACGTTTCCGGCGCCGCTCTCGAATCGTCCAACCGCGCAAAGCGGCCGGCCGAACTTCGCTTCGAACGAGCGCGCGACGTGCGGATATGCGCGCGTTTCCACCGCGACCAGCAATTCGTAGTCATCGCCGCCGTCGAGCGTGAGCGAACGCGCGTCAACGCCTGCGGCGCGTGCCGCCTCCGCGACCGCAGGATGCACCGACAGCGACGCGGCATCGACATGCGCATCGAGCGCCGATGCGCGCGCCATTCTCGCGACGTCGGTCGACAAGCCGTCGGAGATGTCCATCATCGCGTGCACCGCGCGGCGCGATCCCAAGAAACGTCCCTCGCGCAAGCGCGGCTCCGGCGTGAAGTAAGCGCGCATCAAGAGCGCGCGGCTCTCCGCCCGCAGCGTGTCGGTTTTTCGCGCATCCGATACGCGCAGCGCCGCTGCAGCCAGCCCTAACGGCCCCGTGACAACGATGACGTCGCCGGCGCGTGCGCCCGCCCGGGTGCGCAGATTGCTGCGCCGCACTTCTCCGACGATCGTCGGGGCGATCGTCAGCACCGGCGCGCGCACGATATCGCCGCCCGCGATGGCGCATCCGGTTCGTCTGCCCAGCCCCGCCATGCCCGTGTAGAATTCGCGCGCCCATGCCTCATCGACATCGGCCGTGATGCCGAGAGCGATCACCGCGACGCAGGGCCGGCCGCCCATCGCGGCGATGTCCGAAAGATTCTCGGCTAACGCTTTGTGACCGAGCGCCTGCGGTGAAGTCTCGTGTAGTCGGAAGTGCACGCCGTCCACCAACATGTCGGTCGTGACGAGCGAAAGATGGCTTGCCTTTGTCTTCCACACCGCGGCGTCGTCGCCGATCCCCACGCGCAGCGATCGCGGAGACTCGCCCAACGCGCCGGCGATCGCCGCCACGAGGTCGTCTTCGGTTAGAGCCTCGCGCTTTAGCGCGCGCATGCCTCGCGCACCCGGCCGATCGTCTGGTCGGGCGCCGGCGTGCCGAAAATGCCCGCCCCCATGACGACCGTATCGGCGCCGGCTTTGGCGACGGCCGCCACGTTGTTGAGCGTGATGCCGCCGTCGACTTCCAATTCGACTGAGAGGCCGCGCTTGTCGATCATGCTGCGCGCCGCAGCGATCTTCGCCGTCGAAGATTCGATGTAGCTCTGGCCGCCGAAGCCCGGGTTGACGCTCATGATGAGCAGCAGGTCGACGTAGGGCAAAATCTCTTCGAGGACGTTGAGCGGCGTCGCCGGATTGATCGACAGCCCGGCACGTGCGCCGGACTCTTTGATGTGATGCATCAAGCGGTTTGCGTGCACCGTGGCTTCCCAGTGGACCGTGATGATGTCTGCGCCGGCGGCCCGGAAATCGTCGACGTAGCGTTCGGGTTCGACGATCATCAGATGGGCGTCGAAGGTCAGGCGGGTGAGTTTGCGCAGATCTTTGATGATCTTCGGGCCCCATGTGATGTTGGGGACGAAGCGGCCATCCATCACGTCGAGATGGAGATAGTCGGCTCCGCCGCGTTCAACCAGCGCGATCTGCTCGCGAATGTTCGCGAAGTCTGCGGACAGCAGCGACGGTGCGACTTTTAGGCGCCGATCAGGCTGCCCGTCGCGAGCGGTGGTCATGAGGGAGGGTTCTCGGCGCGATTGCGCGTTTCCTCAAGACGCCCGAGCTAGCGCTCGGGACGGTACACCCGAACTTCGTTCGGGTCGCTACATTCATCCGGGGCTAAAGCCCCGGCACTACATTTGCGCTGTGGATCAAATCGGGGTGGAGTTCACCAGTTCGCCGTTCACGTAGGTCTCGACCGTGCCTGCGCCGGTGACGGTGACGTCGAACGACAACGTGAACCCGCCCGTCGTCATCTGATCGTACAGGTCGCGCGAGCCCGATGCGTCTTGCAACACCACTTTCACGCGCTTCGATTTGGCCGAACCCGGCAGCTGAACGGCGATGCGCAGGGTTCGCGCCTCGTTCGGTGAGGGCAGCGCGCTGGTCGGCGAGGGGCTTGGGGTGGGCGTCGGCGTCGGCGTTTGTTCTGGAATCGCGGTCGGCTCCGGCGACGGCGTTTCCGTGGGCCTCGGCGTCGGCGTGGCCGGCGGGCCCTTGCTCACCTGCAACGCGATGCGCTCTCCGGGGATGAGCGGCTGTCCGGGCAGCGGCTGCTGCGCCACGATGGTATCCTTGGGCCTCGCGCCTGGCGTGATCGGCAAGTAGGTCGGTGGATCGATGGTGAGATGGTACTCGTGCGCAATGGATTTCACGAAGGTCAACGACAGACCCACGAAGTTCGGCACGTACGATCCCTCTCGCCCCGTCGCGATCGTCACGTCCACCTTCGTGCCGATGGGAACCACCGTGAACGGGTCGGGCCGCTGCGACGTCACCGTGCCGGCGATCACGCTCGTGCTGTGCTCTTGCGTAGCCGTGCCGAGCTGCAGGCGCGCGTTCGCCAACTCGACGCGCGCGTCGCGCAGGGATAAGTTGCTGAGGTTCGGCGTGGCGATCGTCGTCGGTCCGTCGGAAACGATCACGTCGATCGCGCGGCCCTCGCGCACGCGCACGCCCGCGGCGGGGAACTGGCCGAGGACCGCACCCTTGAGGGCTTTGTCATCGTTATGGTGCGCCACGACGCGCAAGCTGACGTGGGCCCGCTCGGCGACCGACCCCGCCTCGTCGAATTGCAAGCCGACGAACTTGGGCACTTCGACCGGGTTGCCGGAGGGTTCGAGCCAATGAAATGCCGCCCAGACGACCCACACGACGACCACGATGAGCAGCACGACCGCCGCGGGAAGAGCGTAGAGGCCCAGCCGGCTCTCGCGGCGCGGCGGCAGCGCGAAGGCCTCGACGCGCTTCTGGCGTCGCGGTTTGTCAGAATCGCTCACGCCAGCGCTTCGAGCACGGCATCGGGGATATCGGCGTTGGAGTACACGTGCGTCACGTCGTCATGCTCCTCCAGCGCGTCCAGGAATTTCAATACGGCCGGGGCGTCTTCGCGCGTGACGTCCGCTTGCGTCTTCGCGACCAGTTCGAGCCCGGCTGATTCGACCGCGAGATGCCGCGGCCCGAGCAAGGTCCGCTCGATCATCGCGCGCACGTCGCTTAGCGCGGGCGGTTCGGTCACGATCTCCGCGCTCTGATCCTCGAGCTTGACGTCGAGCACCCCGTCCGCCACCGCGCATTCGAGCAACTGATCCTCGGTGATGCCTGCGCGGGGGATGCGGATTACGCCGCGCTGCTCGAAGAGCCATCCGACCGAGCCTGTTTCGCCGAGGTTGCCGCCGTTGCGCGAAAACGCGTAGCGCATCTCGGAGGCGGTGCGGTTGCGGTTGTCGGTGACCGCCTCGACGATCACCGCTACGCCACGCGGGCCATAGCCCTCGTAGCGGACCTCTTCGAAACTCTCGCTTTTGCCCTCGCCGCTCGCCCGCGCGATGGCTCGCTTGATGTTGTCCATCGGCATGTTGTTGTCGCGCGCTTTAGCGACCGCCATCTTCAAGCGGAAGTTGGCCTCAGGATCGGGCGAACCGGCGCGCGCCGCCACGATGATCTCCTTGCTGAGCTTCGTGAAGAGCTGGCCGCGCTGCGCGTCCACCTTGCCCTTCTTCAGCCGGATGTTGTGCCACTTGGAATGTCCGGACATGACGCCTAGAAGATCCTCATGCTTTCGCGCCGTCGGGCTTGGGCGCCGGGTTCAGCGGCAAACCGAAGCGCAGGCGCAAGATGTCGCGGATGGTGCGCATGATCACGCCGACGGTCGCGCCCTTGGACTGTCCGGTGGTGCGCGGGTAGTGGTGCACGCCGATCTCGACCATCGACACGTTGCGCCGGCGTAATTTTATGAGCAGTTCGGAGCTGATGAACGCGCCGTTGGATTCCAGCTCGATGCCGTCCAGCGCCTCTCGCCGGAACATCTTCCAAGCGCAGTCGATGTCCCGGACGCGCAAACCGAACACGAGCCGAATGATAAGCCGATACGTCCTGGCGATGAACAGGCGATGCGGCGGATCGCTGCGCTTGATGCGGTAGCCGGCCACCACCGGCGCACTTGAAAGCAGCGCAAGCGTTTGGGGCAATTCTTGCAGATCGAATTGTCCGTCCGCGTCGGAGAAAAAGATCACCTCTTTGCGCGCGCCGGCAAAACCGCTGCGCAGCGCCGCGCCATAACCCTTGTTGACGCCGTGCTGGATGAGGCGCACGCGCCGATCTTCAGCGGCCAGGCGCTCGACGATCTGAGCCGTCGCATCCTTGCTGCCGTCGTCGACTACGATGACCTCAAAGTCGCTCTCGAGCGGAGCCACCGCCGCGATCGCCTTGCGCACGGTCTGCTCGATAATGCCTTCCTCGTTGAACGCCGGGAAGAACACCGAAAGCGACACGTCAGATCCAGCCCCACCAGCCGGGCGCGCCGCCGGACAGCCACATGCGCGACTGCCATTGCGCTTGGGTGATATGCCCGCCCGACAGCAGCGGATAGAAGTACATGAACATCCACAGGCACGCCACGAGGTAGCCGCCGACCGCGAGCTGCGCCGTCAAGCGCCAGGTGCGGTCCTCTTGTGAGACTGCATCCGCCCAGATCCAGAAACGCTGCAAGACGTAGGTCGTGCACAGACAGATGATCGCCAAGTTGTTAAAGACATTGTATTGGAAATCGATGCGCGGCGAACCCATCCACGGCAGCCAGTGCACGAAGTATGCGAAGACCACGAGGAGCATGCCTTTGTGCCTTGCCCGCCACGCCAGCAGCCCCGCGAGAGGAACCGTGATCACGCCGGCAATCCAGACCGCTGGGTTGGGCAGCGCCAAGATCTCGGCCACGATCTGCACCGGGTCTTTCGGACCGGTGAACGTCTTATAGTAATAGGAGACTGGGCGCAAGTCGAACGGCCAGGTCCACCACTTCGAGCTGTACGGGTGCGTGGCGGTGGCGACCGTGTCGTGGTGGTACACGTACATCGAGTGTTGCAAGATCAGCAGGTCTTGGAAGGTCTTGCCCAAGCTGAAGTACGGGATGTAGGTCAGGACATACACGCCAAAGGCGAGCGCGAGCGTCGCGCCCAGGAACAGCGGCAAGCGCCAGCCGATCGGATTGCCCCAAACGAAGCGGCGCGGCGCACTGCTCGCATCGCTCTTGCCCGCCGATTTCGCGGGGTTCGCCGCGAAGAATTGCTGCGCGATGACGAATCCGCCGATGCACCAGATGGCGAAGAGATCGAACGCGCCGTACCACTTGCTCGCGCCGGCGCAACCCAGCGCGAGTCCGGTGAGCACCAGCCACACGCCCCAGCGCTGCTGATCCGCGATCGGTTCCGTCTTGGTCGAGCCGGAGATGGAGCCCTCGACCCACCACGTGACCTTGTCGCCGCCTTCGACCGCCTCAGCCCCGTCGGGATTCCACGTCACCCGTTGCTCGCCGTCGTTGAGGGTGGCGCCTTTGAGCGAACGCTTCTCGCCGCTTGGGAACGTCACGTTGGTGCCGTCCGCCCATGTGCCGTCGGGATAGACGACGTTCTTGCCGGTCTCGCGCTGGGTGCGCTCGCGCAGCGCCCTCCATACGCATACTCCACCCATGGCGAGCATGAACGCGATGAAGATGCCCAGGGGAACAGCCTGACCGGATGCCGTTTGATAGAAATTCGTCTCCAGCGCCACGAACGAAACGATGGCGAGCAGCACGAGCGCGGCGATGAAGTTGTTGGACGCCGGATACGTGATCTTGTCGACACGCCTTACGATCTGGACCGACGTCCAAAAGCGATAGCCGCAATACAACGCCGCGAGCGAGAACAACGCGACGTAGATCTCGGGCACCGCGATGCGCGAATGCACGTAGAAAAAACCGCTCGTGAGCAGCAGGAACACCGCGACGAGCGCCGCGGCGGTCGAGCTGAAGAGCCGCTTGGCAAAGGCGTACAGCAATGGGACTAGCAGCGTGCCCGCGAGCACCACGGCAACGCGCGAACTCACCGGATCGCCGACGCGATTCTTCACGAAGAAGGCCCCAAAGGCCATGCTGTGATTTACGAGCCACGCACCGAACGCCGGAAGGAAGATCTGGAAGAACCACGCGGTAGCGGCCATCGCGAGTTTCGGCAGCGGTGGATGCGTCCACTCGAACACGTCTTTGTGTTGGAGATACTCTTGCGCGGAGCGCGCGTAGTATATCTCATCGAAAATGCGCTCGTTCGGGTTTGACAGACCGTAGAACAACCACAGACACGTGCCTGCGGTGAGGCCCAGCACGATCAAGCGATCTGCGCGCGCGAGCGCCACCAACCCCTCGACCAGTTGCGGCGCGGTCCGCCCGGCGAGTCGCACCCCGCGTGCAAACCATGCGTTGAGCCCGGCGCCGAACTCTTCGACGAGGAACGTGGCCGCGAGCACGAACAACACCAGCACGTTCAGCAGCGAAAGCGGATGGACGAGCAGCGGATTGAGATCCTGGCTCGGGGTCTTCAGGTACTGGAGCGCGTAGGTCAGGTTGACGAGGAACGTCACCGACAGCACGGCCGTGGAAATGCGCGTGATCGGCCCCAGGTTCCACACCAGCGGCGCGAGCGCGATCGCCGAGAACAAGTAGCGCTCGTGCATGCGCGTGAGAACCATGAAGTAGCCGAGCATCGCCAAGAAGCAAGCGAATAGGAGCACCCGCTCGCTCTGCTGTGGAGCGGGGCCATTTGAATCCTGCGTGCCGCGCCACTGCCGGAACATGATGGCGAGCATGAGTCCGTTGAAGATGATCAATCCCCACAGCCACTGCGGGCCGCCTTTGGCGCCGAAGAGCGTCGGGAGCCACGACAGCCAAGGAACGGTGCCAAGCATGGTCGGCTGGTTGTCAGGCTGCCAGAAATCGTGCGCGATCGAATAGAGATTGAACGCGTTGACCGAGTTGAACGGATAGACATCGCGTCCATGACCGTATTGGCCGTATAG
Organism: Candidatus Tumulicola sp.; assembly: GCA_035601835.1. Taxonomy (NCBI): domain Bacteria; kingdom Bacillati; phylum Vulcanimicrobiota; class Vulcanimicrobiia; order Vulcanimicrobiales; family Vulcanimicrobiaceae; genus Candidatus Tumulicola; species Candidatus Tumulicola sp. Next base: position 39,442 of record DATNNM010000010.1, read on the forward strand.
CCACGCTAAGGTGTCGAGCGGATGCGCGTTGGGCGCGAAGGGCGCCGAACCGAGATACGCAACGCCGAGTCCGATAATCGGGATGAGCGCCAGGCGCCAGTGCAACCCTTGGCGCCGGATCTGCCATAACAGCAGCAGCGGCGCCACCGCGATCGGGTGGGGCTTGATCAGCACGGCGAACGCCAGCGCCAACCAGGCGAACTCAAAACGGTCGGTGAGCGCGAGGTAGATCGCCCATGCCAAGAAGACGGCGGCGACCGAGTCCGCCTGCCCCCACACCGCGGATACGAACCAAATCGCGGGGTTGAATGCGATGATGCCGGCCGCGAAGAGCGATGCCGAGGTGTTCCACATGCGGCGCGCGATGAGGAACACCAAGTAGCACAGCCCGAGATCCGCGATGACGGCGGGCAACTTGACCAGGTACAATAGCAAGTCGAAATGGGGTCCGGCCAAGCCTGCCAACGCGTGGTGCAGGCCGGCGACGCCCCATAAGATGAGCATGTAGCCAGGCGGATAATCGACGAATCCGGCGTGGCTATAGAAACCGTGCAGGCCATAGATGCCGATGGCGTTGGTCCAGGCCTCGAAGGTTCCGATGTCGGTCGTGTGTCCGACGGCCGGCAGAAACAGCAGCCGCAGCACGAAGGCGCCGGCCAAAAGACCGGCGATACCGAGGATCTCATTCTTGGCCAACGGCGATCCAGCGGCGCTCCCCTTGCCCTCAGAGGGTGCGGCCAAGGTTGAACCCGGCCGGGCTGTTAGCGATTGAGCCGCCGGCGTTGCGGGGGCGGGATTACGTTTTGACACTGGATGCCATCGTTCTCCCCTGCGGACGGGGCGGCCCTGCTGCTACGCGCTGCGCTCCCGCCACTGCTGCACGAAATCGGCGAGCGGCGGCAGATCTCTTGCGCGATCTGCTGCGTCGTCGAAGTGCTGCGCGGCTGCGCGCGCGGCCGCGACCCGAGCTCCACAGCGTTCTAGCGCGATGCGAAGTTCCGAAACTTCTTGCGCTTGCGCTTCTGGGACTTGCGCCTCGGAACGCGTGAATGCACGTCGGATGATCTCGCCCGCCCCACTCGGATCATTTTCGAGCGCCCACACGATCGGATAGGTCATCTTTTGGCGCGCGATGTCGCTGCCGGCAGGCTTGCCGGTATGCTCCGTCGCTCCCCAGATGCCCAGCACGTCATCTTGGATCTGAAATCCAAGGCCAAACGAACGACCGATGCTCGAAGCCTGTTGCACGGCGGCCTCGCTCGCGCCGGCGCAGCGCGCTCCGAGGCGCCCGGCGCACGCGAAAAGCGCGGCCGTCTTGCCGCCGATCATCTCGAGGTACGCGGCGACGTGCAGCGCCGCGGCGCCTTCGGCATCCAGGTCGAGTGCCTGACCTTCGCACATCTGCACGTTCGCAGTTGCCAGATCCAGGCCCATATCGCGCGCCGCCTGTGCGCTCACGCCGGCTTCTTCTTCCACGCTTTCGAGCGCGAGGTGCGCAAGCGCACCGACCGCATCCCCCGCATTGATGCCGTGTGCGAGCCCGTAACGCGACCAAATCGTCTCGCGGCCGTGGCGCAGCGTGTCGCTGTCTTCGATGTCATCGTGGATCAGCGAGTAGTTGTGCAGCAATTCGATGGCGGTGCATGCGCCGTACGTCGCCGGCGCCGGTGCGCCGTGCGCCGCGGCTGCGGCGAGCACCATGCGCGGACGCAGGCGCTTGCCGCGCCGCGGCTTTTCGCGGCCTGCGTCGAGGTAACCGAAATGGTACGCGATCTGCGCAAAGACAGGGTTGTCGCGGGCGTGGCGCCGGAGAAAGGCTTCGAAGTATGCTTCGAAGGCGTCGAGCATTTTCCGGGGCTAAAGCCCCGGCACTACAGGCCCCGCCGTTGAATAGGCCGGTTCCGGGAACCAGTCGCGCAGGGTCTGCTCGATCTCATCGGCGAGGAAGCCGGGCGTCGACGCGCCGGTCGCGATACCCACGCGCTCCGAGCCGTCGAACCACTCGCGCTTGAGATCGGCGACGCTCTCGACGAGATGCGCTTTGGCGCCTTCGACTTCGGAGATCTCGGCGAGATGGCGCGTGTTGGCCGATTTCGTACCGCCGACCACGACCATCACATCGACGTCGCGGGCGAGCTGCCGCGCGGAGAGCTGACGGCCCTGGGTGTCGGGGCAAATCGTGTTGTAGATGCGCGTCTCGTAATTAATCGCGGCGATCTTCGCCACCAACTCTTTGAACTTGTCTTCGTTGAGCGTGCTCTGCGACACGATCGCGATGCGCCGCATCCGCCGTATCGGCGTTTCGTCTTGCGGCCATTCGTTGAGGATCAACGCGCCAGGCACGTGACCCGCGATGCCGCGCACTTCGGGATGATTGGGATCACCGAGGATGATGACGCTACGGCCTTCGTCTTGCAGCTTCTTGGCGAGTTTCTGGGTGCGCGTCACCATCGGGCAGGTCGCGTCCACGACGCGCAGGCCCTTGGCTTCGGCCTTTTCCAGAGTCTGCGGCGGCAGGCCGTGCGCGCGCACGAAGAGCGTGCCGGCATCGATGTCGTCAAGGGATTCGGTGTTCTTGAGACCGCGATCTTCCAGCTCTTTGACGATGAGCGGATTGTGGACGATATTGCCCATGGTGTACACGTCTTCGCGCTCCGCCGTTTCGGCCAACGCGCGTTTGTACGTCAGCTCGACGCCGAAACAGAACCCCTGAGTGCGCGCCTTGAGTATCTCCACGAAGCTCCTTACTCGGCCGCCAGCGCATCGATCGCTTGGGTGACCTGGCCGGTCCACTGCTCGATTTCCGCTTTCGTGGCTTTTCTTTGGCTTCCCTGGAGAAGCATGGGCTTGCCTATGCGCACGCGCACATGGCTGCCGCGAAACCGTCGCATCCCGAATTGGGTTCTGACGAGCGCGACGGGAATTAGCGGCACCTTTGCGGTGGCCGCGAGCAGCACGGCGCCGCCTTTGGCTTGGACATCGCCTGTGAGGTTTCGCGTGCCTTCGGGGAAAATGCCGACCACGCCGCCGGCGTTGAGTATCTTCAGCGCGCGGCGCACGGACGCTAAATCCGCTTTTTCTCGATCGACCGGAAACGCATGAACGTGATCGATGATCCAGCCGAGCACCGGGATCTTGAACAGCTCTTGCTTGGCCATGTAGTGGATCGTGCGCGGAAACCACGTGCCGAGCAGCGGCGGGTCGAGATACGAGCGATGGTTGGCGGCGACGACAAGACCGCCTTCGGGGGGCACGTTTTCGGTGCCCTCGACCTTGGCGTCGAAGAGCAGGCGCGTGGTCGGCCTTAAGGTCGTTTTGATGACGTTGTAGAGGCTCACAACTTTGCTGCCGCCGCTCTGACGCCGCGCTCGAGCAGCTCGACGACCTGATCGACCGAGAGCTTCGACGTATCGACTTCGACGGCGTCCGGCGCTTTGACGAGCGGCGACGTCTTGCGCGCGCGATCGCGTTGATCGCGGCGCTCGATCTCGGCGCGCAGCGCCACACGATCCATCTGGATCCCCTGCTCGCGAAGCTCGCTCAGACGCCGATCCACGCGCGCGTCAAGCGTGGCGGTCAGGAAGAACTTCACCGTCGCGTGCGGCAAGATGACGGTGCCGATGTCGCGGCCGGCCATGACGACGTCGCGCTCGTCCGCGAAGCCCCGCTGCGTGGGGACGAGGCGTTCGCGCACCCCTCGCATCGCGGCGATCGACGAAACCGCGCGCGACACCGGCGGCGCGAACAGCTCCTGCGCGACTTCCTTGCCCGCGACTCGAATGGTATATGCTCCACCTGACGGACCGCCCTCGCTGATTTGAGGCGGTTCGCGTTCGAGCAGCGCGACTACGGCCGCCTCGTCGTCGGTGCTGACGCCCCGCTCGAGCGCGAGCAGCGCGACAGCGCGATACAGCGCGCCGGTGTCGAGAAAGGTGCAGCCCAAGCGCTGCGCGAGCCGAGCCGCGACGGTGCTTTTGCCGGATGCGACCGGACCGTCGATAGCGACTTGCAAAGGTCTTTTCAAGCGTGGCCGAGTTTCGCTCGGAAGACGGTGCCCGACCTCCGGGGCTAAAGCCCCGGCACTACATTTGAGCGGAGCCGGAAAGGCGGACGGCGGCGCCGCTCCCTCGAACGCCCGTCTGCGATGCCAAACGCGCCGATTGTGCACATCGACGGGACCAATCTGACCATTCCGCTCGTCAATGCGATCGCGGCGGGTGGCGTCAATGTCCGGCTCGCCGATTCCGTGCGCCCCCTCGTGGATGCCGGCCGGCACATCGTGGAGCAAGCGGTCGCAGCCGGGGAACGCATTTATGGCGTCACGACGGGGTTCGGCAGGCTGAAAAGCGTCAAGATCGAGCCGCGCGATGCACTGGCGCTGCAGCGCAACCTCGTGCTGAGTCACTCGACCGGTGTCGGCCCGCCGCTGCCCGAAGGCGCGACGCGTGCGAGCGTCTTGCTGCGCGCGCATTCGCTCGCACGCGGCTACTCCGGCGTGCGCGTCGATGTCATCGACTTGCTTTTGGAACTTATCAATCGCGACGTGCTCCCCGTGATCCCCTCTCAAGGCTCGGTGGGTGCCTCTGGGGATCTCGCGCCGCTGGCGCACATGTCCCTCGTGCTCATCGGCGATGGCGAGGCATTCGTGCACGGCAAGCGCATGGATGGCGCCGCCGCCTTGAAGGCGGCCGGGCTTTCTCCGCTCACCCTTTCTTATAAGGAAGGTTTGGCTCTGGTCAACGGCACGCAGGTGATGACCGGCATCGGCGCGCTGGCCGCGTTCCGGGCCGAGAATGCCTGCAAAGCCGCCGACATCGCTTCGGCGATGAGTCTCGAAGCGTTCATGGGCACGGATGCCGCATTCGACGAGCGGCTCAACGCGCTGCGGCCGCATCCTGGTCAGACGCGCGTCGCCGCGAACCTGCGCCGCTTGCTGCGCGGCTCGGGCGTGATGGAATCGCATCGCGATTGCGACCGCGTGCAGGATCCATACTCGTTCCGCTGCATACCGGTCGTGCACGGCGCGGTGCGCGACGCGCTGCATTTCGTCCAGAACACGCTCGAGATCGAGATGAATTCGGTGACCGACAACCCGATCGTGTTTCCGGAAGACGGGTCGTTCGTCTCCGGCGGCAACTTTCACGGCGAGCCGGTCGGCTTGGCGATGGACTACCTCGGCATCGCCATCGCGGAACTAGGCTCGATCGCCGAGCGGCGCATCTACAAGCTGCTCGAAGGCCTCGAGGGGTTACCCCCGTTTCTGAGCGAACGGCACGGGCTGCATAGCGGCTACATGCTGGCCCAATACACGGCTGCCGCCCTCGTGTCCGAAAACAAGACGCTGGCGTTTCCCGCATCGGTCGATTCCATTCCGACGTCGGCCGGCCAAGAAGATCACGTCAGCATGGGCACGATTTCCGCGCGCCAGTGCGCGCAAGCTATCGAGAACGTGGAGAACGTGATCGCGATCGAACTGCTGGAAGCGGCGCAAGCGCTCGATTTTCGCCGGCCGCTCGAATTCGCGCACGGCACTGCTATTGGTCACCGCCTCGTGCGCGAGCACGTACCGCACCTGGACGTCGACCGCAACGTGAGCTTGGAGATCGCGGAGATCCGCCGGTTGGTTTCGAGCGGCGAGTTGGTGCGCGCGGTGGAATCGGAAATCGGAGGCTTGTGATTCCTTGACCGTCTCATTGCCGCGCGTGGTGCGTGCGCCACGCGGCCCGCAACGTACCTGTCTTGGCTGGGGCCAAGAAGGCGCGATGCGCATGCTCATGAACAATCTCGATCCCGAGGTCGCGGAGCGGCCGCAGGATCTGGTGGTGTACGGCGGGAGCGGACGCGCCGCGCGTTCGTGGGAGGCCTTCGACGCGATCGTGCGGACGCTGCGCCGGCTCAAGAACGACGAGACGCTGCTCGTCCAGTCGGGCAAGCCGGTCGCCGTCTTTCCGTCGCACGAAGCGGCGCCGCGCGTGTTGATCTCCAACGCCATGCTGGTGCCAGCGTGGGCGACGTGGGAGACCTTCCGCGACCTCGAAGCGCGCGGTCTGACGATGTTCGGTCAGATGACGGCCGGCTCGTGGATCTACATCGGCACGCAAGGCATCTTGCAAGGCACCTACGAGACGTTTGCCGCGCTTGCGGACAAGCATTTCGGCGGCTCGCTTTCGGGGCGCATCGTGCTGACGGCCGGCCTGGGAGGCATGGGCGGCGCGCAGCCGCTGGCGGTCACGATGTGCGGTGGTGTTTCGATCGTGGTGGAGGTCGACCCCGAGCATATCGAGCGCCGCATCAAAGCCCGCTTTTGCGACGTCTCCGCGATGACGTTGGACGAGGCGCTGACTTTAGCTCAGGGCGCCGCGCGGGATGGCCGGTCGCTTTCCATAGGTCTGCTCGGCAACGCCGCTGAGGTGTTCCCCGAAATGCGGCGCCGCGGCGCGGCGATCGACGTCGTCACCGACCAGACCGCTGCGCACGACCTGCTCGCGGGATACGTGCCGGCGGGTTTCGATTTGGAAGGCGCCGCGGAACTGCGGCAAGCGGATCCGGCGCAGTACGAGCGCCGCGCTCTTGAGTCTATCGCCGTGCAGGTGAGCGCGATGTTGGAGTTCCAGCGCGCCGGCGCCGTGGTGTTCGACTACGGCAACAACATCCGCGCGCAAGCGCGGCGCGCCGGAGTGAAGGATGCGTTTGCGTTTCCTGGTTTCACGCCGGCGTTCATCCGTCCGTTGTTCTGCGAGGGCAAGGGGCCGTTTCGCTGGGCTGCGTTGTCGGGCGACGCGAAGGATATCGCGAGTCTCGATGACGCCCTACTCGAGACGTTTCCGCACAACGTCCGGCTGCGCCAATGGATCGAGATGGCGCGCGAGCGCGTGACTTTCCAAGGGCTTCCGGCCCGGACCTGCTGGCTGGGTTACGGCGAGCGGCGCGAGTTCGGTCTGCGCATCAATGACATGGTCAAACGCGGCAAACTTGCGGCGCCGATCGTCATCGGCCGCGATCATCTCGACACCGGTTCGGTGGCGTCACCCTATCGCGAGACTGAAGCGATGCTTGACGGCTCCGATGCTATTGCGGATTGGCCGATCTTGAACGCGTTGATCAACGCCGTCGGCGGCGCGCATTGGGTCAGCGTGCATCACGGCGGCGGCGTGGGCATCGGCTACTCGATCCACGCCGGCATGGTGGTCGTGGCCGACGGCTCGGCTGATTCAGAGGCGCGCCTGTCGCGCGTGCTGACGAGTGATCCCGGCATCGGCATCGTGCGCCACGCCGACGCCGGCTATCCCCAGGCCATCGCGGCCGCCGACCGGCACCACCTGGATTGGAGATTTTGATGGAAACACAACGCGCCGTGTTCACCGTTCAGCGCTCGGACGATCGCTATTGCGCCGATCATGGCTGGCTCAAGACGTGTCACTCCTTCAGCTTCGCCGACTACCAGGACCCGAGCAATCAGAATTGGGGCGCGCTGCGCGTGCTCAACGACGACACGATCGCGCCGGGTGAAGGCTTTCCGGCGCATCCGCATCGCGACATGGAAATCCTGACGTACGTCCTTGACGGCGAACTGGAACATCAGGACGATATGGGCAATCGCGGGGTCGTCGGCCCCGGTTCCGTGCAGTACATGAGCGCCGGTACCGGCGTGAAGCATTCCGAATTCAACCACTCCAAGGAACGCCCGCTGCATCTCGTGCAGATGTGGGTGTTGCCGGGCCAGCGGAGCGTGAAGCCGTCGTATGGTCAGCGCGAGTTCACGCTCGACGATCGGCGCAACCGCTGGCTGCTGGTTGCGAGCGGCCGGCCCGGCGAGGGCGCGCCCGTGAAGCTGATGCAGGACGCCAGTTTCAGTGTTGCGCGGCTCGAGGCTGCATCTCTTTCGCACGAATTCGCGCCCAGCCGTTTTGGATTTCTCTTCGTCACCGACGGCACGCTGTCGGCGAATGATGAACAGCTCAAAGCGGGCGACGCGGTGCGCATCGCTGGGGTTCCGTCGCTGAAGATCGCAGGTAGCGGCGAACTCCTTTTGTGGGATCTGCCGCCGCTATAAGCGTTTCGATCGCAGATGCGCTTGGAAATACTTGCTCGTGGGGGCATGATCGAGCGCGTCTGCCAGCAATGACGTAGCCGCGACCACCTTTTCGAGCGAAGCGCCCGTTTCGATGCCCATCCCCTGAAGCATATACAGCAGGTCCTCGGTGGCCAGGTTGCCGCTTGCGCCGGGGGCGTACGGGCATCCGCCGAGGCCGCCGGCGGACGAGTCGAATATCGCTATGCCCATCTCAATCGCAGCGACGACGTTCGCCAGCGCGGTTCCCCTCGTATCGTGGAAGTGCATCGCCAGCCGTCCACGATCGATGCGCGCGAGGAGCTCATCCGTCAATTCATAGACTTGCTTGGGCGTTGCGACACCGATGGTGTCGCCGATGCTCAACTCGTCGATGCCCAGCGCCACGAGCCGGCTCGCGACGTCAAGAACTTTGGCCGGCGCGATCGCACCCTCGTAGGGACAACCGAAGCACGTCGAGATGTAGCCGCGCACGCGGATCTTATGGGCCAGGGCCTTTTCAACGACCGGCTTGAAGCGCTCGATCGATTCGGCGATGGTCGCGTTGATGTTATGTTTGTTGAACGTTTCGGATGCGGCGGTGAAGACCGCGATCTCTTGCGCGTTCGTCGCAAGCGCGCGCTCTAGGCCTTTTTCATTCGGCACGAGCACGGAATAGCGCACGCCGACCTTGCGTTGGATACGCCGCATGACTTCGTCGGCGTCGGCGAGTTGCGGAATGGCGCTTGAGCTGACGAACGAGGTCGCTTCGATGACCGGCAGGCCTGCGTCTGAGAGCGCGTCGATGAAGCGCACCTTGACGTCGGTCGGGATCTGCGCCTTTTCGTTCTGCAGGCCGTCGCGCGGACCGACCTCGACGATTGTGACGCGCTTCGGCAACTTTGCGAGCAACTGCGCCATATCGAGCGAGTTCGGATTAGCCGGACTAAAGTCCGGCATACCACATATCACGATACCACACCGGGGCTAAAGCCCCGGCACTACAATCAACCTTGTCAAGACGGGGTCACTTCGGCGAGCGTGGTGCCCGCGTCTACGCGATCTCCGGATTTGACGTTCACCGCCGCCACTATTCCGTCATACGGCGCCGCTACCGCGTGCTCCATCTTCATCGCTTCCATGACGACCAGGACTTGATGCGCCTTGACGCGATCGCCCGGCTTCACGGTGACCTTCACGACGGTGCCGGTCATCGGCGCGACGGCGCCGGTGCCGCTGCGGGAAACGGATCCGTGCGTCTCCGCGTCCATCACGTCCGGCGGTGCAAACGTCAACTCGCCGCAATAGACGTCGGATACGAAAATGCCGTTGGCGGTCGGCGCCGCCGCGAAACTTCTTTCCGAACCGTCGAGGGTCAAGCTGAACACGTACGGCGCGCGCTTGCGCACCAAGGCTTCTTGGTCCCCCGCTTTGCTGCGCCAGGCGGCTGCCTCCCAATCGTAGCTCAGCGCGACTTCGCTTGTGCGCGGCCGCTGGAAACGCACGACTCTATTTTCAAACGTTTGTCGCCACGCGCCGCCCAAAAGCATCAACGCGCCGGCGCCCGCCAGCATCGCCCTCGCGAAGCTCTCGTCGTCGTATAACCGCTCCGGCCGGAAATGTTCTTCGAGAAAGCGCGTCGTCGTCGCGCCTTGTGCGAACGCGGGCGTTGCAACCAGCCAGCGCAAAAATGAGATGTTGTTCGACACGCCCAGGATCGTGTAGTCGGCGAGCGCCGCGCGTAGTCGGGCGATGCACGCGGCGCGCGTTTGATCGAAGACGATCAATTTCGCCAGCAAGGGGTCGTAGTGAACGGACACCTCGCTGTCCGCTTCGATCCAGGTGTCGAGCCGCACGCCATCATCGTGCGGCTCAAAGACGTGGATGATGCGACCGCTCGACGGCAAGAACCCGTTGGACGGATCTTCGGCATAGACGCGCACTTCGATGGCGTGGCCGCGCGACGCGACTTCTTTCTGCTGGAGTTCCAGCGGCTTGCCGGCAGCGATGTCGATCTGCTCCCGCACCAGGTCGACACCGGTCACCGCTTCGGTGATCGGGTGCTCGACTTGCAGGCGCGCGTTGATCTCCAAGAAATAGAACTCGCCGTTCGCATCGAGCATGAACTCGACGGTTCCGGCGTTCGTGTAGCCGACGGACTTTGCGATCGCGATCGCGGCTTCGCCGAGGCGTGCGCGCAGGTCGGGCGTCACCGCGGTTGACGGCGTTTCTTCCAGAACTTTCTGGTGGCGGCGTTGGATCGAGCATTCGCGCTCGTTGAGATGGATGCAGTGACCGTGCGCGTCGGCGAGGATCTGCACCTCGACGTGCCTTGGATCGGCGATGTACTTCTCGAGGAACACTGTGTCGTCGCCGAACGCCGCTTTTGCTTCGCGCTTGGCGCTCTCGAGCGCATCGTCAAAAGCCGTCAGCTCGGTGACGAGGCGCATGCCTTTGCCCCCGCCACCAGCCGCCGCCTTGAGCATGAGCGGTGTGCCGATGCGCTTTGCCTCGCGTGCGAGCGCGGCGGGAGATTGGTCGGCGCCGAGATAGCCCGGAACGGTCGGCACGCCGGCCGTTTGCGCGGCCTTCTTCGCCGAGATCTTGTTGCCGGCGGCGCGCATGGCGGCGGCGCTTGGCCCGATGAAGACGATGCCGCTGTTTTCGCACGCCTGGGCGAAGTCGGGGTTTTCAGATAAGAACCCGTAGCCGGGGTGGATGGCGTCCGCCCGGCTCTCGCGAGCAACCGCGAGAATGCGCTCGATGTTGAGATACGAGTCGCGCGCCGGCGCCGGCCCGATGAGCAGCGTCGTGTCGAGTTCGCGCACAAGTCGCGGGGAGAGGTCCCCTTGGGCATACACGCCGATGCTGTAGATCTTCATCGCGCGGCACGTGCGCGCGATGCGCAGCGCGATCTCGCCGCGATTAGCGATGAGCAGTCGCTTGATCGGCCGGAGCGCCGCGGTCGCTTTGGTTTTAGCCTTTACCGCCAATTCGGCTTGCGCTTTTCGATGAACGCGCGCAGGCCTTCCTGACCTTCGGCGCTGGCTCGGCGCTCAGCGATGCGGCGTGCCGTCCATGGCTGCGCGTCCGAGAGCGGCATCGAGCCGACGGTTTTCGCGATTTCCTTCGCCGTCCGCGCCGCCTGCGGGCCGGCGCTTAGCGACTCTTCGACCTTCCGCTGCACCGCTGCATCCAATCCGGCGGCCGGCACGACTTCGTGCACCAAGCCGATCCGTAGGGCGCGCGTCGCATCGAAGCGTTCACCGGTGGTGAACAGCGCTCGTGCGTGCGTCTCACCGATCTTGCGCACGACGAAGGGCGAGATGACCGCCGGCACGATGCCGAGTTTGACTTCCGTGAATCCGAAAATGGCGTCATCGCTTGCGATGACGCTGTCGCATGCCACGAGCAGACCTGCTCCGCCGCCCAGCGCCGCGCCTTGAACCTTTGCGAGCACCGGAACCGGACACTCGTTGATGGCGCGGAACATGTGCGAGAGGCGGAGCGCGTCGTCGAAATTCTCTTGCTGCGACCATGCGAGGCTCGCTTGCATGTACTTGATGTCGGCGCCGCCGCAGAACACGCTTCCCGCTCCGTCGAGCACCACGAGGCGCAGCGCGTCGTCGCCCGCGAGGTCTGTGAAGATCTTCGTCAGGGCGGCGATCGCCGGCTGATCGAGCGCATTGCGCACCTCCGGGCGGTTCAGCGTCACCCGGGCGATCGGGCCCTCTCTGGTCAGCACGACGGTTTCCATGATCACCTCTCCGAGCTCGCTTCGCTCGCTCGGAACACTACATCCCGGGGCTAAAGCCCCGGCACTACATCCGAGGAGTATTTACATTCGGAAGACGCCGAAGCGCGTCGCGGGCAACGGCGCATTCGCGGCGGCCGAAATGCCGAGCGCCAGCACGGCTCGCGTATCCGCCGGATCGATGATGCCGTCATCCCACAAGCGCGCCGTGCTGTAGTACGGGTTGCCTTCGGCTTCGTAGCGCTCGAGGATGGGCCGCGTGAACGCCTCGCGCTCCTCGTGCGACATCGTCTTGCCCTGTTTTTCCAACGCTTCCAGGCGCACGGTCAAGAGCACGCTGGCCGCCTGCGCTCCGCCCATGACCGAGATGCGCGCGTTGGGCCACATCCATAACTGGCGCGGCGAGTACGCGCGACCGCACATCCCGTAGTTGCCCGCGCCGAACGAACCGCCGATGATCACCGTGAACTTCGGCACCTCCGCGTTGGCCACGGCCATCACCATCTTGGCGCCGTCCTTGGCGATGCCGCCCTCTTCGTATTTCTTGCCGACCATGAAGCCGGTGATGTTCTGCAAGAAGACCAGCGGCACGCCGCGCTGGCAGCAGAGCTCGATGAAGTGCGTGGCCTTCAGCGCGCTCTCAGAGAACAAGATGCCGTTGTTGGCCAGAATGCCCACCGGTTGGCCTTCGATGTGCGCGAACCCGCACACCAGCGTCTGCCCGTAGAGCGCCTTGAACTCGTGAAACTCGCTCGCATCGACGATGCGGGCGATCACCTCGCGCACTTCGTAGGACTTGCGCCAGTCGCGCTGCACGATGCCGTAGAGCTCTGCCGGATCGTATTTCGGCGGCCGAGCTTCGCGCACTAGCCAGGGCACGGTCTTGCGCTTGCTCAGGTGAGTGACGATCTCGCGGCACATCGCCAATGCGTGCTCGTCCGAAAGCGCGTAGTGATCGGTGACGCCGGAAACCCGGGAATGCACGTCGGCGCCGCCGAGCTCTTCAGCGGTCACGATCTCGCCCGTCGCCGCTTTCACGAGCGGCGGCCCGGCGAGGAATATCGTGCCTTCGCCTTTGACGATGATCGTCTCGTCCGACATCGCCGGCACATACGCGCCGCCGGCCGTGCACGATCCCATCACCGCCGCGATCTGCGGGATGCCCTTGCTCGACATGCGCGCCTGGTTGTAGAAAATGCGCCCGAAATGCTCGCGATCGGGAAACACCTTGTCTTGCAGCGGCAAGAACGCGCCGCCCGAGTCCACCAGATAGACGCACGGCAGATGATTCTGCTCGGCGATCTCCTGCGCGCGCAGATGCTTCTTGACCGTGATCGGGAAGTATGTTCCGCCTTTGACGGTGGCGTCGTTGGCGATGACCACGCACTGGACGCCTTCGATGACCCCGATGCCGGTGACCAGGCCTGCAGCGGGCGCCTCGCCCTTGTACATATCCCACGCAGCCAGCGAGGATAGCTCCAGGAACGGGCTCTGCGGATCGAGCAGCCGCGCCACGCGTTCGCGCACCGGCAGTTTCTTGCGTGCGACGTGTTTGGCCATCGCCTCTGCGCCGCCGCCGTGGCTGACGAGTTCGTGTCGCCGGCGCAGCTCTTCGAGCAGCGCTAAAAAATACGCGCGATTATCCGCGTACTCTTTGGAAGCTGGATCCACGCGCGATGCGATGACGGCCATCTGGTGCGCCCTTGAGATTACCTTTCGCCAGGGACGGCGCCTGCTCGGGGCCAACGCTATCAGCGCAAATGGCCAGCGTCTTCGAATGCGTGCCCAACGTTTCCGAAGGCCGGCGTCGCGACGTGATCGAGGCGATCGGCGCCGCCGCTTCTGACGGGCCCGGCGTCGTGCTCGTCGACACGCAAAGCGATGCATCGCACAATCGCTCCGTGTACACACTCGTCGGCACGGCTGACGGCGTCCTTGACTCCGCTTTGCGGCTTGCCGGCGCCGCCATCGAGCGCATCGACCTTCGCACCCAACGCGGCGAGCATCCCCGCATGGGTGCGGTGGACGTGATCCCGTTCGTGCCCTTGAGCGGGGCGAGCATGGATGAAGCCATCGAACTCGCGCGCCGCTGCGCGAACGAGATCTGGCAGCGTCACCGTGTGCCTTCCTATTTCTACGAGCGCGCCGCGACAAAACCGGAGCGGCGCGATCTGGCGGCGATCCGCAAGGGGCAATTCGAAGGCTTGCTGACCGCGGTGAAGGACCCGGCGCGCCACCCCGACGTCGGCGAAGCGGAGCTCCATGCCAGCGCCGGTGCCGTCGCCATAGGCGCGCGCGATTTTTTGATCGCCTACAACGTCAATCTCGCGACGTCGGATCTGAAACTCGCCGAACGCATCGCCGTCGCCGTGCGCCAGCGCAGCGGCGGACTGCTGGGCATCAAAGCCCTTGGCTTCACCTTGACCAAAGACGTCGTGCAGGTCTCGATGAACCTCGTCGACATCAACGCGGCCCCGCTGCACCGTGTGACCGAACTCGTGCGCCGCGAGGCAGCGGCCGCCGGCGTCAGCGTGTGCGGTTGCGAACTTGTGGGCCTTGCGCCGCTCTCGGCGATCGCCGCGGCTGCCGCGTACTACCTCCATCTCGAGCGCATCGATTCAGCGCAGGTCACGTGGTAGCGTCTCTTTCCGGAGCGTCGACCTACGCGCTTTTCAATGCCACGCTCGTGACGCTCGCGCCGCTTGCCGCGCGGCTGCCCAAGGGCGGGCCGGTTTCAGAAGATGACCTCGGTCTCGTCAAAGGTGGCGTGCTAGTCGTTGAGGACGGCGTCATCAAAGCCGCGGGCTCGCGCGAGGCGTGCGCGCAAGCGATCAGCGAGCTGCTCGTGCGCCAGCGCGCCAGCCTGCCGGAGATCGACATGCGCGGCGATGTGGTCATGCCGGGATTTGTCGACGCGCACACGCACGCGCTCTTCGCCGGCAATCGCATCGCCGATTTCGACGCGTTGATCGCCGGCGAAAAGCCGCTACTCGGCATCCGCTACACGGTCGAGCAGACCAGGGCCTGCGGCATCGAAGCGCTCGTCGCGATCGGGCGGCGGCACTTGGGGCTCATGCGCGCGCACGGCACCACGACTGCGGAGATCAAGAGCGGCTACGCGCTCACCGCCGAAGGCGAAGGCGCGATGCTCCAGGCGATGCGCATGCTCGACCAGGACAACGCGATGCCCCGCGTGGTGGCAACGTTTTGCGGCGCGCACGCGCTGCCCCCGGAATTCGAGGATTTCGATGCGTTCACCGATGCGCTCGTCACCGACTTCCTGCCGGTGGTGTCGGATCTCGGCATCGCCCGCTTCGCCGACGCTTTTTGCGAAACCGGATTCTTCAGCGTGGAGCAGAGCCGGCGCTTCCTTCAGGCCTGCGCGGCCAAAGGCATGGGCCTGCGCATTCACGCGGACGAGCTCGCCGCGAGCGGCGGCGCTAAGCTCGCCGCGCAACTCCACTGCACCTCCGCCGATCACCTCAACTACATCGGCGAGGACGACATCGCTGCGCTGCGCGAGAGCAGCACGACCGCGGTGCTCTGTCCGACCACCGCTGAGTTTCTCGGTCTTGCGCGGCGTGCGCCGGCTCGAGCGCTGATCGAAGCAGGCGTTCCCGTCGCGTTGGCCACGGACTTCAACCCTGGCACGTCGCCTTGTTACTCGCTGCAAGCGGTGGCGCACAGCGCTCGGCGCTCCCTGCACATGAGCAGCCCGGAAGTCATCGCGGGACTCACGCTGTATCCGGCGCTCTCACTCGGGCTGGGGCAAAAAGTTGGAGCGCTAGCGCCCGGCCGGCTAGCGGACCTCGTGGTCTTGGACACCCCCGACTATCGAGAGTTAAGCTACTTTTTTGGCGGCAATCTTGTTAGAACGACCCTGTGCGGGGTAAAAAATGATTAGTGAACGCGCTTGGAATGGGAAAAACGACGAGGGGTGGGGCGGCGCAGCCGTTTCGAGCGACGTTTCCAAGCGCTTACCGCTCGGTCGCCGAAGCCCGGCATGCCGCGACTGAATTCGCCATTCAATGCGGTTTCTCGCTCGCCGATGTCTGCGACATCGCCCTCGCGGTCGGTGAAGCGTGCAATAACGCCGCCGAGCACGGCCACGTCGAGCAAGGTCACTTTTCGGTTGGTTGCTCGTTCGACGGACAAGATCTGCGCGTGCAGATCGCGGATGGCGGCTGCGGCTTTGATCTCGCGGGCAAGGGCCTGGGGCAGCTCGGCGAGCCTGCCCAGCGCGGGCTCGGCATCTTCATCATGCGGGCGCTCATGGACGATGTCAGCTACGACATGACGGATCGCGGCACGAGCGTCGAAATCGTGAAGCGTTTGTCGAAGAATGGAGCTAGCGCGGGACCACGCTCCTGAAGCGCGCGGTGAACGCCGCGGGAGTGAGTCCTGCCGCGGTCGCGAGTTTTTCCACGCGCGGCGTCTCGAAGTCGGAGTTTTCAAGCCTGATCATGTATTTGCGCCCAACTTCGTACGCCTCGGTCTTGGTGTCGACCAGTCGAACCCGCACCCTGCCTGTCTGAGGATCGAGCATGTCCTCAAGCGTCACAGGTTCGACTTTGCCACCGCGCAGCGCGACCATCGCCCCGGATCCGCCGCCGAGCAAGTAGCGCACCGCGCCGTAGCCGAGCGTGCGCGTGTACTCGAGATCGAACGGCAGCGGTTTGGCGCAGCGCAGCTCATAGCCGATGTCCTTCATCACCACGGTCATGTCAGCAAGCGACAAATCCTGAACGCGCTTGCGGATGACCGTACGCAGTTGATCGCCGAGGTCGACGTCAGTGAGGCGGATGTGACCGTATTGGTCGCGGGGCATGTCTGCAAGGGCCGCAAGCGTGCTCTCGTCCAGTCGCTCGACGACCCCCTCTGCCACGACGGCAACCCCGTGGTCATGACCCATCGCTCGTCGCTTGATCATGGCACCGATGATGATGTCGGCCACGGCCTCCAAGGAAAGCGCGCCTGCGGCGAATTCTTCGGGGATCACGGCGAGCGTCGCCCCGGCCGCCTTGCAGATGCCGAGCGACAGCGCGCCGGACTTGCGTCCCATGCAGATGACGATGTACCAGCGCGTGGTGGTCTTGGCGTCTTCCATCAGGCTCTCGACGATGTTCGAGCCGACGGCGCGCGCGGTTTCGAACCCGAACGCCGGCATGTTGTCGGGTAGCGGCAAGTCGTTGTCGATCGTCTTCGGCACCGTCGCGACCTGGAGCTTGCCGCCGGCCGCTTCCGCGATCTTGGCCGCGCCGAAGGTCGTGTCGTCGCCGCCGATGCACACGAGATGCGTGACGTCAAGCTCGCGCAGCGTCTTCACGCAGTTGCCGAGCGATTGCGCGTCTTTTGCCGGGTTGGTGCGCGACGTGCGCAAGATCGAGCCGCCCGTCCAATGGATGCGGCTCACGTCCTCGATCTGCAGCTCGGTGGTGTGCGTCGCGTCGCCGAGCACCAGCCAGCGATAGCCATCGTAGATGCCCACGACGCGACAACCTTCGTTCACGGCCTCGATGGCGGCAGACGCGATGACGCCGTTGATTCCCGGTGCAGGTCCGCCGCCGACGAGGATGCCGAGCGTTCGCGCCATGTCAGCTCTTGTCGAGATCGGCCATACGCGGAAGGCCGCGGCGCCAGTTCCCGTTGGGGTAGCGCCGGTTCCATAGCGTGGCTCGGACGGCTAGGTACTCGAAGTTCTCAAACGTCGCCTGGTTGCCATCGCTATTGCGCCGCGCCGCGACGATCGGCTCCAGCACTTGCCACGAGCGCAACACTTGCGCACTGGCGATATCGAGCCACGAAGCTTCGTCGAAGAGACCGTGTTTGGCGTATGCGCCGATTTGCTCCCAATAATCCGCGACCAGGAGCTCGGGGTGATCCGTCCGGCTCAACGCGCCGGCGCCGTATACCGCAAGGAATTCCGGATCCTTCAGCTTCTTCGGCAGCTCGTTGAACGTGTACTGGAAGTAGCGCTGCATCTCGGGCGACTCCCATAGCTGCATCAAGGCGAGCAGCGCGTTCATCTGATTGCTCGCCCGCAGATGGCGCAGCTGCACGATGGCGGCGATGGCGGTCGCGGCGATGACGGCGAACGTCAGGCCGGCGACGATGGTGCTCAACACCTCAAGAGACACGGGCTTGCGCTCCGGCATCGGCGGGGAACTTGTCCACGACCGGGAGATGCGGCGTGTTCGCCGGGTAGGTGCCGTCCGGATATTTGGCTTCCCATAGCATCGCCCGCGACGCGAGATACTCGAACATGTCGTAGACCTGCGAACCGCGCTTTCGCCGGATGATCGCGATGACCGGCTCCAGCTTGCGCCACGACGAGATGATCGGGTAGCTGTTGAGATCCAAGTACGCCTCCTCGCTGATATGGCCCAGCTTGATCAACGAGCCGACCGATTCCCAGAAATCAAGATAGGCGACCTCGGGATGCGCGAGCTTGTCGATCGGCGCGTGCGAGAGCTCCGCACGGTATGCAGGATCGAGCAGCTTGCGCTCAAGCTCTCCTTGGTGCACGAAATTCGCAATTTTACGGAATTCGGGCGCGGCCCATTTGTCCATGAGGCCGATCGTCGCCGTGATTTGATTTGACGCGCGCATGTGGCGCAGCTGCACGAGGGCGGCGATCGCTGTCGCAGTGACGACGACGAACGTGCCGAGGGTTGAGAGCGCAGAGATTGCTTCCCAACTCATCGATTCGTCGCCCCGAACGGAGCTAAAGCTCCGTCGCTACGCGAGGGGTCAGCCGGATCTGAAGATCCGGCTCCACCTCAGTCAGTTGCTCGACGGTCCGGGAGCGGGTTCTTTCTCCGTCGGCGGCGGCTTGAGCGGTTCGCCGGCCTTGCGGAAAACGCTCTTGCCGTCTTCGACGTCGAACAGGATCGCGTCGCCGACCTTGAACGTGCCGCGCAGCAGCTCTTCGGACAGCGGATCCTCGACCAGGCGGCCGATCGCGCGCCGCAGCGGGCGCGCGCCGAACGCCGGGTCCCAGCCTTCCTTGGCGATGAGGTCGCGCGCGGCTTCGGTCGCCGTGAGCGTCATGTGCTGGTTCTCGAGTTCCTTGACGACTTTGGCCAGCTCGAGCGACACGATCTGCTTGATCTGGTCGATGTCGAGCGAGTGGAAGACCACGATTTCGTCGACGCGGTTGAGGAACTCCGGCCGGAAGACGTGCTTGATCTCTTCCAGGATCTTGTTCTTCATCCGCTCGTAGCGTACGGCGACCGAGCCTTCTTCTTTGACCGGCCGGAAGCCGATCTCGGCGTTCTTCTGCATGCCGAGCGCGCCGATGTTGCTGGTCATGATGATGACCGTGTTCTTGAAGTCCACGACGCGGCCCTGACTGTCCGTCAGGCGGCCATCTTCGAGCACTTGCAAGAGCAGGTTGAAAACATCCGGGTGGGCTTTTTCGATCTCGTCGAGCAGCACCACCGTGTAGGGGCGACGGCGCACCGATTCGGTGAGTTGGCCGCCTTCTTCGTAGCCGACGTAGCCGGGAGGCGCGCCGACCAGCCGCGACACGGAATACTTCTCCATGTACTCGGACATATCGATGCGCACCATGTTGTCGGCGTCGTCGAACATGAACTCGGCCAGCGTGCGCGCGAGTTCGGTCTTGCCGACGCCAGTCGGCCCCAAGAAGATGAACGAGCCGATGGGGCGTTTGGGATTCTTCAGACCTGCGCGCGCGCGGCGGATCGCGCGCGAGATCACTTTGATCGCCTCGTCTTGGCCGACGATGCGTTTATGGATCGAGTCGTCCATGTGCAGCAGCTTTGCCGTCTCTTCTTCTTTGAGCTTGCTGACCGGGATGCGCGTCCAGGTGGAAACGATGTGCGCGATCTCCTCGGGCCCGACGGAATTGACCCGCTCGCCCTTCTCGCTGCGCTTTTCGACCCACTCGGCTTCCATCGTCGCCTTCTTGGCGCGCAGTTTCTCCTCTTTATCGCGGATCTGCGCGGCCTTCTCGAACTCTTGCGCTTTGATGGCGGCCTCTTTCTCGGCCTTCACCTTGCGGATCTCGGTCTCGACCTCGCGGATCTCCGGCGGCAGCGAGGTGGACTGCAGGCGCACGCGCGAGGCGGCCTCGTCCATGAGATCCACGGCCTTGTCGGGCAAGAAGCGGTCGCTGATGTAGCGGGCGGACAGGCGCGCGGCAGCTTCCAGCGCTTCGTCCGTGATCTTGACGCGGTGATGCGCCTCGTAGCGATCGCGAAGACCCTTGAGGATCTCCACCGTTTCTTCGACCGATGGTTCTCCGACCATGATGGATTGGAAACGGCGCTCCAGCGCTGAATCTTTTTCGATGTGCTTGCGGAACTCGTTGAGAGTGGTCGCGCCGATGCATTGCAGTTCGCCGCGCGCGAGCGCCGGCTTGATGATATTGCTGGCGTCGATCGCGCCTTCGGCCGCGCCAGCGCCGACCAGCGTGTGCAGTTCGTCGATGAATAAGATGATTTCGCCGGCCGCGGCGCGGATCTCGTCCATCACGCGTTTCATGCGCTCTTCGAACTCGCCGCGGTACTTGGTGCCTGCCACCAATCCGGCAAGGTCGAGCGTGATGACGCGCTTGTCGCGCAGCAATTCGGGCACGTCGCCGTTGATGACGCGTTGGGCCAGACCCTCGGCGATGGCGGTCTTGCCGACGCCGGGCTCGCCGATGAGCGCCGGGTTGTTCTTCGTTCGCCGCGAGAGGATCTGCACGACGCGCTCGATCTCGGTGTTGCGGCCGATGACCGGGTCGAGCTTGCCCTCGCGGGCGAGCTGCGTGAGGTCGCGGCCATAGGCATCGAGCGTCGGCGTCTTGCTCTTGCCTTTGGCGGCGGTTTGCGACTGCGTTTCGGCGCCTAGCAGCGAGGTGGTTTGGACGCGCACCTTTGCCGGGTCGACGCCGAGGTTGGTCAGGACGCGCGCCGCGACGCCTTCGCCTTCCCTGATGAGGCCGAGCAGCAAGTGCTCGGTTCCGATGTAGTTGTGATTGAGTTGGCGCGCTTCTTCGAAGGCCAGTTCGATCACGCGTTTTGCGCGGGGCGTGAACACCATCTCCTGCTGCACGGTTTGACCACCGCGCCCGACGATCGCCTCAACTTCCGCGCGAACCTTCGCCAGGTTGACTCCTAGAGTTTCCAACACTTTGGCGGCAAGGCTCTCGCCTTCGCTGATGATGCCGAGGAGGATGTGTTCCGTTCCAATGTAGTTGTTGCCGAGGCGCTGCGCTTCTTCTTGGGCCAGCACGATGCTGCGCCTGGCGCGCTCCGTGAACGGCTCCCACATTGACATCTAGTTTGTCTCTCCTTGTTAGGGGCGGTTTAACCCCCAACCACCTGTTCGACGCCCACCCCCTACTACATTCTAAACGAAAGGGGAGGGCGAATCGCTCGCCTCCCCTGAGATTTTCCCGAGCTTCGCTCGGGACGCTACATAAAAAGTATTTTCGATTGCAAGCCCCAAGCGATCTCGGTCCTTGCTGTACTGGTGCCCGGTCATCCCGGGAGACGTATCGGCTTTCGCTGGATCGGGCAATGGCCCAATCGCTACGCCCGGGTTACGCAACTCGGATGCGGGTCGGTGCCTGCGACCCGCTCGCCGATCAGTACGCGTCGGAGCGGCCCCTTGAGGCTTAATCGGATGATACGCTCGATGCATTTGCATGTCAAGTCAGGCGACGGACTTTCATGTCGCATGCGCGAAATGTTTGCGCATGACGGAATCGCGCCATTTCGTAGCGCTCGCACTCGGTTCCAACTTGGGCGACCGGCAAGGCAACCTTGCCGCTGCGCTGCAACAACTGCGTTCGGCTGTGGATATCTCGCGCATCTCGTCGCTCTATGAAACCGCGCCGGTGGGCTTCGCGCAGCAGCCCGATTTTCTTAACTTGACATGCGTCGGCAGCACTTTGCTCGAGCCGCGGGCACTGCGCGATGCGATGCTGCGCGCCGAGCGTTTTGTGGGCCGCGCAGCGTCGTTCCCGATGGGCCCGCGCGCGATCGACATCGATTTGCTGCTGTACGACGATCTGGTGCTGCGCGAACCGGATCTGACTATTCCGCACCCGCGCATGACCGAGCGCGCCTTCGTGCTGGTGCCGCTCGCCGAGATCGCGCCGGATGTTGTGCACCCGGTCGCTCGCCGCAGCGTTCGCGAGTTGGCGGCCGCGGTGGACAGCGGGGGCGTGCGGCGTTGCGAGGGCGGGTTGGTCGCGCGCATCCGGCACGACATGCAGGCGCAGCGGCCGGAAGTACCGCTGGCGCTGAACCGAGCCGGCGTTTCGGGCGTGAAAAGCGTGCTCAATGTGGCCTTTGCAGGCAGCCGGCAGACGAGCACGGTGGCGACTATCGACGTGTACGCCGACCTCGACGCGCAGCACAGCGGGGTGCACATGTCGCGTTTCTCTCAGGATTTAGAGGACGCACTTGCCGATATCGCGCGGGAACCGGCGAAGGGCATCGATTCATTCGCCGTAACGCTGGCCGAGCGGGTGGTGTCGAGCCAGCATGCGCGCGTGGCCCATGTCGAGATGCGAGCGGAGATCGCGCTGCCGCGCTACACGCCGGCCAGCGCGATTCCCACGCATCAATTCTACGACGTTCGCGGCGTGGCGGTCGTCGGCGCGGACTTTCGACGCAGCTTGCTGGGCGTCGAGGCGTTTGGCATCACGGCCTGCCCGTGCGCGCAATCCATGGTGGCGGAGCAGTCGCGCGAGCGCTTGCTCGCGGAGGGATTCTCGGAAGAACAGATCCGACGGGTTTTGGACGTCGTGCCCATCGCCACGCACAACCAGCGCAGCCGAGGAACGCTTCTCATCGGCGGCGATGCGAGTTTAGACATCCCGGCGATGGTGGAGATCGTGGAGCAATCCATGTCGTCGGAGACCTACGATTTGTTGAAGCGGCCGGATGAGCTCTTCGTGGTCAACAAGGCGCATCGGCAGCCGCGTTTCGTCGAGGATTGCGTGCGTGAGATGCTGCGCTATTCGCACGACGCGCTCGCCGCAGCGCCGGACGATGCGTTCGTGCTCGCGCGTCAGGTGAATTTCGAGAGCATCCACAAGCACGACGCCGTGGCGGAATCGTGCGCCATGCTCGGCGAATTGCGCCGCGAACTGCGCGGCGAGACGGGGGTGTCGCACACCACCCTCGAACAATGGTTGCATATCAGCAAGGGCGATGTAGTGTACCGAGCGAGCGAAGCGAGCTCGGACTAGGACCAAACTTATGTGGGATTGGGAACGCGCCTCCGTCCCCTTCCAGCCGATCTATCGCCGGCGGCTGTGGCGCCGCCGTCTGCTCGTGTTCTGCTCAGCCCTTGCGATCGTCGTTCCGTACCTGCTCATCCATCATCAACGCGAAACCACGCCGGTCGGTGCGCGCGTTTTTGACGACGTCACGACGGCGATCTCCATGCGCTACTTCGACTGGTCGTATCACGGGCTCGATTGGAACGCCCTGACGCGCCAATATCGTCCGCTTGTCGCCGCCGCCCCCACGGTCGAGCGCCGCTACGCGCTCATGCGGCAAATGCTGCGCCGCTTGGGCGATAGCCATACGCTCGTCTACTCGCCGTCGCAGTTGAAGCCACCCGATCCGCTGCCGCGCCACGGCATCTTCGGCATGACGGCAGGCCGGGCCGGCGATCCCAGCTCGATCGTGGACTGGAAGTCGCTTTCGCGCGACGTCGGATATCTTCGACTCGGCTCGTTCCCCAATGCGATCGAACCCGTGCTCGGCTGGGCCATGGCCGATGTGGGCCGCAAGTCCAAGCTGATCCTGGATCTGCGCGGCAACCCGGGCGGCTTGGTCGATTCGGTGGACAGCGCCGCCGGCGTTTTCTTGCCGGCCGGCACGTTGATCTCGACCGGTCTGCGCCGCTACCACTTCTTCGGCCCGCAGCGCTTTGTCGCATCCGATAGCGTCGGGGCGCGCTACAATGGTCGTCTTGTCGTCTTGGTGGATAGGGGCAGCCGCAGCGGTGCTGAGTCCCTGGCGCGCGCGCTGCAGTATTATCATCGGGCGACGATCGTCGGAACGCGCACGGCGGGCAAGGTGCTGGGCGTCGATCTCGAGATCAATCTCGCGGACGGCGGCATGCTGCGCGTGGCCACGCTGGACATGCGCGCGCCGGACGGCCGGCGTTTGGAAGGCCGCGGCGTCACGCCGGATGTGTTTGTTGCGGCGTCGCGTCGCCGCGACGCGCAGCTCGATAGAGCGTTTCAACTGCTCCAAATGTCACGGCCTCTTTGGAGCGCGTCACGGGACTCGGCGGGGTCTTTTTCAAGTCGAGAGACCCTAAGCGGCTCTACGCATGGTACGAAAAGCACCTCGGGATCAGGCAGCCGTCCGGCTCGGGTGCGGAATTTCACTGGCGCGACGCCGAGGATGGATCGCCGGGCACGACGGCTTGGGCGATCTTCGACGAGAGCAGTGATTATTTCGATCCCAGCCGCGCAGGCTTCATGTTGAACTATCGCGTTGATGATCTCGATGCCGTGCTCGACGCGTTGCGAGCGGAGGGCGTTGAGATCGATCCGAAGCGCGAAGAATACGACTTCGGGCGCTTCGCGTGGATCATGGATCCGGATGGGAATCGGATCGAGTTGTGGGAGCCGAAAAACCGGGGCTGAAGCCCCGGCACTACATCTCCGAGCTCGCTTCGCTCGGAACGCTACACCCGAGCTTCGCTCGGGTCGCTACATAGATCGCGCGTTTATCCCGCGAGGATTTTCAGGTGGCGCTTCACCGCTTCGGCCAGGCCCTTGCGGTCGATGATCTCCGCTGTCGGCGCGGCCTGCCGGGTCTTGTCGAGATCGCTGGGCGCGACATCCGTGAGGATCGCCGGGATGTTGCGCGTATTGAATCCATCCTTAATGTAACGCGCGGCCTCGCGACCGTGGGAGGGCAGGGTGGCGCACGAAATGACGATCACATCAGGCCGCTCTTGCGTCACGACGTCGAAAAACGTCGGCCAGCGCGGCTCGGCCTCGACCAGCGTCGCACCAAGGTCAGCGAGCAGTTTGCGCCGCTCGTCGCATCCGGGGTCGGTGTGGAATTGCAAGAGCAATATCTTTGCCATGCCGGCCAGTTCGTCCGGATGGTGGCCGCGCCCCTGGCATGAATCGCCTGGAGTCTGCCGAATGGCTTGAGTTCACACTAAAAAGCCGAGAAAGAGGATAATCAGAATGGCCACAGCAGGAGCGACCAAAATCAAGGGCATGGACGCATCGTATTACACGGTCAAAGACCTCGATCGCGCGACGAAATTCTATAGCGCACTGTTGAGCATGGAGCCGACCCTGAAGTTCGGCGAGAACGTCGTCGAGTACACATTTCCCAGCGGCGAGACGTTCGGCTTGTACAAGACCGCCGAGGCCGAGTGGACGCAGCACGGCGGCATTCTGTTCGGTGTCGACGACATCAAATCGGCCGTCGCCGAGCACAAGGCGCGCGGCGTGAAGTTCGACGGGGACGGCCACATCGAAGACACGCCCGTCTGCTTTATGGCGTTTGGTGAAGACAGCGAAGGCAACAACTTCATTCTCCACCAGCACAAGGCAAGCAACTAACCCCACGTAGTCCTATAGCGGGTGCGGCCCGGGTCGGCACGGAATCCGGGTCCGCATGCCGCACGAAGAGCGACAAAAACGCCTGCGCGAAAAGCGCGCCCAATCGCTCGTTCCCGCCGGGGAGGACGCGATCGCGCGCCAGCATGCGCGCGGTAAGCTCACGGCGCGCGAGCGCGTCGAACGGCTGCTGGATGCGGGCTCTTTTGTAGAGCTCGACGCGTTCGCGGTCCATCGCACCGACGCATTCGGCTTGGCCGACAAGCAGTTCGTCGGCGACGGCGTCATCACGGGCTACGGCACGATCGACGGTCGTCAGATCTGCATCTTCTCGCAGGATTTCACCGTCCTGGGCGGCTCGCTCGGCGAAGTCTTCGCCGAAAAGATCTGCAAGGTGATGGATCTCGCCGTGAAGATCGGCTGCCCCATCATCGGCATCAACGATTCCGGCGGAGCGCGCATCCAAGAAGGCGTCGTCAGCCTCGGCGGTTACGCCGAGATCTTTTGGCGCAACGTGCAGGCCTCGGGCGTCATCCCGCAGATCTCGCTCATCGCGGGGCCGTGCGCCGGCGGAGCCGTGTACAGCCCGGCCATCACCGACTTCATCATCATGGTCGACAAGATCTCACAGATGTTCATCACCGGCCCCGAAGTCATCAAGACGGTCAGCGGCGAGGAAGTCAGCTTCGAGGAGCTCGGCGGCGCGATGACCCACAACGCGAAGAGCGGCGTCGCGCATTTCCTGGCGGCCGACGAAGCCGACGCGTTCGAGCAGCTGCGTCACCTGTTGTCCTTCCTGCCGCAGAACAATTTGGACGATGCGCCCGTGGCGGCGACGCGCGACGCCCCCGAACGCACCGATCCGTCGCTCATCGACGTGATTCCGGCCG
Organism: Candidatus Tumulicola sp.; assembly: GCA_035601835.1. Classification (NCBI taxonomy): domain Bacteria; kingdom Bacillati; phylum Vulcanimicrobiota; class Vulcanimicrobiia; order Vulcanimicrobiales; family Vulcanimicrobiaceae; genus Candidatus Tumulicola; species Candidatus Tumulicola sp. Next base: position 65,700 of record DATNNM010000010.1, read on the forward strand.
CGCCGAATCTCCCGTACGACATGACCGAGGTCATCCGGCGCGTCGTCGACGACGAGGACTTCTTCGAAGTGCAGGCGCTCTACGGCGGTTCGATCGTGGTCGGTTTTGCGCGGCTTGACGGCCAACCCGTCGGCGTCGTCGGCAATCAGCCGAAGGTCTTGGCGGGCGTGCTCGACATCAATTCATCGCTCAAGGGCGCGCGCTTCGTGCGCTTCTGCGACGCGTTCAACATCCCGCTGATCGTGTTCGTCGACGTGCCCGGTTTCTTGCCCGGCACCAGTCAGGAGTACGGCGGCATCATCAAGCATGGCGCCAAGCTGCTGTACGCGTTCGCGGAGGCGACCGTGCCGAAACTGACGGTCATCACGCGCAAAGCGTACGGCGGAGCCTACGACGTCATGAATTCCAAACACATCCGCGCCGATTTCAACGTCGCGTGGCCGACTGCGGAGATCGCGGTGATGGGTCCGCCCGGGGCCGTCAAGATCATCTTCCGCGACGAGATTGCCGATGCGGAAAACCCTGCCGCGCGGGCGGACGAGTTGGTCAGCGAATACGTCGAGCGTTTCGCTAACCCGTATGTCGCAGCGGAGCGCGGCTACCTCGACGATGTCATCGATCCCGCGAACACGCGGCCGGTCCTCATCAACGCGCTCAAGATGCTGCGCACCAAACGCGTGCCTCGTCCGGCTCGACGGCATGGCAACATTCCGCTTTAGGACTCATCCGGGGCTAAAGCCCCGGCACTACACCCGAGCTTCGTTCGGGTCGCTACATCTACCGTGATCATCACACCGAGGCCGACGGCGGAGGAGGCCGCAGCCATCGCGGCGGCGCTCGCGCAACTCGGCGCGGGCGGCACGGACCTAAAGGTCCGTGGCTACAAAAGCAAGTGGAGTCGACCGGGGCTAAAGCCCCGGCACTACATACAGTTTGATTGGAAAAAAACGGCTAGGCGCGAGGCGGTCGAGCCGGATGTTTAAGAAAATCCTCGTCGCCAACCGCGGCGAGATAGCGCTGCGCGTGATCCGCGCCTGCCGCGAACTCGGCATCGCGGCGGTCGCGGTGTACTCGGACGCCGATCGCGAAGCGCTCCACGTCAAAGCCGCGGACGAAGCGTACCGCGTGGGTCCGCCGCCGGCCGCGCAATCCTATCTCGACATTGATCGGGTCATGCAGGTCGCCGCGTCCGCGAAGTGCGACGCGGTACATCCGGGATATGGTTTCTTGGCGGAGAACGCCGCGTTCGCCCGGCGCTGCACGGCCGAGGGCCTCACGTTCATCGGCCCGTCGGCGCGCGCCATCGACGCGATGGGCGACAAGATCCGCGCTCGCGGCGCGGCGCGTAAGGCAAAAATGCCCGTCGTGCCGGGAACGCTCGAGCCCGTCCGCGACGCCGCGGCCGTCCGCGCCCTCGGCAAGAAATTCGGCTACCCGATCGTCGTCAAGGCCGCCGCGGGCGGCGGTGGCAAGGGGCTCAAGGTCGCGTTGCGGGCTCAGGACGTCGATCAGGCAGTCGCGCTCGCTTCGAAGGAAGCGTCGACCTACTTCAAAGACGGAACGCTCTACGTTGAAAAATACTTGGCGCGGCCGAAGCACGTCGAGGTGCAGATCCTCGCCGACAAACACGGCCGCGTCGTGCACCTCGGAGAGCGGGATTGCTCGATGCAGCGCCGCCATCAAAAACTTGTCGAGGAGACGCCGGCTTGTATCGCCGGCGCGCTGCGCAAGCGCCTGCACGCGGCGGCGGTGAGGCTGGCTGAGTCGATAGGTTATGATAGCGCCGGCACGATCGAGTGTCTCGTCGAGGACGACGAGTTCTTCTTCCTGGAGATGAACGCGCGCATCCAAGTGGAGCACACGATCACCGAGATGACCTGCGGCGTCGATCTGGTCAAAGCGCAGATCCGGATTGCGACCGGCGAGAAGCTCTGGTTCGCGCAAGACGAGGTGGATCCGCGCGGACACGCCATCGAGTGCCGCATCAACGCGGAATCGCCGGCGCGCGATTTCATGCCTTGTGCCGGCACGCTGACGGCCTATCGCGAACCCGGCGGGCCCGGCGTGCGCGTCGACTCGGCCGCGTTCGCGGGTCTGACGATCCCTCAAGAGTACGATTCGCTGCTGGGCAAACTCATCGTGTGGGGTCAAGACCGGGAAGAGGCCAGGCGGCGCATGCTGCGCGCGCTTGGCGAATACACGATCGAGGGGGTGGATACCACCGTCGCGTTTCTCCAACTGCTCGTGCAATCCGACGAGTTCGCGAGCGGCACGTACGCGACCCCGAGCGTCGACGAATTCGTGCGCGCTCGTGCGGGCGACCTTAGCGCGCTGTATTCCGGTAACGCCTCCGTCTCGGGGTCGCCGCCGGGACCAGCAGCGGAGCCGATCACCGTCGAGGTCAACGACAAACGCTTCGTCGTCCGGGTCCACGGGTCGCTGACCGCCGCCGCCGACACGCGTCCGGCCGATCGCCGCCCGCCCGCGTTCAAAGCGCCCAAGAAGATCGCGCACGACGGCGCAACGGTCGTCTCGCCGATGCACGGCATCGTAGCGGAGATCCGCGTCAAGCCCGGCGACCACGTCGCCGACGGCCAGGTCGTCGCTATCATCGAGGCGATGAAGATGATGAACGAAGTCGTCGCCCATCGCGCCGGCGCGGTTGCGAGCGTTGCCGCGGAGGTCGGCCAGACCGTCGAGACCGGCGCGACGCTGATCTCGTTGCGGAGCTAGGCGGCGCGGGCGCGATCGCAGAACGTTGCGGTTGATGGAGGAACGGACCACCGACAGCGGCATTCCAATAAAGCCGGTGTACGCGCATGCAGACGTCGCCGATTTGAACCTAGCGCAGCAGCCGCTCGCCGGAGCGTATCCGTACACCCGCGGCATCCAAAAGCTCATGTATCGCGGCCGTCTCTGGACGATGCGCCAGTACGCCGGCTTCGCGACCGCCAAAGAATCCAACGCGCGCTATAAGTACCTCTTGGCGCAGGGGCAGTCGGGACTTTCGGTGGCGTTCGATCTACCGACGCAGATGGGCCTCGACTCGGATGCCGACCAGGCGGCGGGCGAAGTCGGCCGAACCGGCGTCGCGATCAACACCGTCGAGGACATGGAGACGCTGTTCGACGGTATCCCGCTGGACAAAATCAGCGTCTCGATGACGATCAACGCTCCCGCCGCATTGCTGCTGGCGCTCTTCCTCGCCGTCGCCAGGCGACGCGGCATTCCGTCCGATCAGCTCTCCGGCACGTCGCAAAACGATATTCTCAAAGAGTATGCGGCGCGCGGCACGTACATCTACCCGCCAAAACCCTCGATGCGCCTGGTCACGGACCTGATGGCGTACTGCGCGACCCGCGTGCCCCAATGGAACACCATCAGCGTAAGCGGCTATCACATCCGCGAGGCCGGATCTACCGCCGCGCAAGAGCTCGCGTTCACGCTCGCCAACGGCCGTGCGTATCTGCGTGCCGCTGTGGATGCAGGCCTCGACGTCGACACCGCCGCGCCGCGCATGTCGTTCTTTTGGAACGCGCACAATAATTTCTTCGAAGAGATCGCGAAGTTCCGCGCGGCACGCGCCATATGGGCGCGCATGGTGCGCGACGATTTCAAGGCGCAGTCGCCGAAGTCGTGGCTGCTGCGCTTTCACACCCAAACGGGCGGCTCGACGCTCGCGGCTCAGGAACCCGAAAATAACGTCGTCCGCGTGACGCTGCAGGCGCTCGCCGCGGTGCTGGGCGGCACGCAGTCGCTTCATACCAACGCGATGGACGAGGCGCTCGCTCTCCCGACGCAGGCGTCCGCCAAACTCGCTCTGCGCACCCAGCAGATCATCGCGTATGAGAGCGGCGTGCCAGATACGGCTGACCCGTTGGGCGGTTCATATTTCATCGAGCGCTTGACGACGCAGCTCACGACGATGGCGCGAGCCATCATGGCGGACGTCGCCGGGCGCGGCGGCGCGGTGGCGGCGATCGAAAGCGGGTGGATGCAAGAACAGATCGCCGACAGCGCTTATCGTGCGCAGGCGCGCATGGAGTCGCACGAGACGGTCGTGGTGGGCGTCAACAAATTCGTCGATCCGGACGTTTCGGCGCAGGCGCCGCAGTTGCAACGCATCGATCCGGCAACGGAGCGCGAGCAGCGCGAGCGCTTGGCGGCGTTTCGGGCGCGGCGCGATGCGGGTGCGGTGGCCGAACGGCTTGCGGCCGTCAAATGCGCCGCTTCTTCTTCAGCCCCGCTGATGCCGGAATTCGTCGAGGCGGTCGATCAGGGCTGCACGCTCGGCGAAGTGTGCGACGCGCTGCGTGAAGTCTTCTCGGTGTATCGAGCGGTCTGAGAAGGTCCGATCATCATGTCGATGTGGGAACCGTTCACCGAGCCTGCTCGTCGCAGCATCGAGTTGGCACAAAACGAGGCGCAACAGCTCGGCAATAACTTCATCGGAACGGAGCATATCCTGCTTGGCGTCATCGGGGAAGGCGAAAACCACGCGGCTAAGGCCTTGGTATCGATGGGCGTCGATCTGACAAAGGCACGTGCCCGGGTAGAAGCGATTGGCGGAAAGCGCGAACAGGTCGTCCAGCAAGAGATGGTCTTCACTCCGCGCGCCAAGCGCGTGATCGAACTGGCTTTTGAAGAAGCCCGTCAACTCAAGCACAACTACATCAGTACCGAGCACCTCTTGCTGGGTGTGATGCGCGACGGCGGATGCGTTGGCGCTCGCGCGCTCGCCGATCTGGGTGTGGAGACCGCAATCCTGCGGCAAAAGATCATCTCGAGCTTGGGCGCGCCGGCGACCGGGCTTGCAGCAGGTCTGGGGCCTGCCTCTCTTACCGGCCGGCCGATCGATCATGTCGCTCTGGTGGTCGCCGATCTCTTGGCGAGCGAGGCGCTCTACGCGAGCCTCGGTTTCGTCGTGCGCTACCGCGAGCGCGTAGAGGATCAGGAGGTGGACATCGTCGGCATGAGCGCGGGCGAATCCACGATCGAGTTGCTCAGACCGCTGCGAGAGGATTCTCCGCTCGTCCGCTTTCTGGGAGACAAGACGTCGAGGCTGCACCATCTCGCCTACCGGGTGGTCAGCATCGTCGATGAGCTCGCCAGGCTCAAGGCGCTCGGCTTGCGCCTCATCGATGAAAAGCCTCGGCGCGGCGCGCACGGCAACTTGATCGCCTTCATCCACCCGTCTGCGACCGGCGGGGCCCTCATCGAGGTCTGTCAGCCGGCAAGATGAGAAACACGGACCTAAAGGTCCGTGTCCACAAGGTCCGTGGCTACATCCGAGCTTCGTTTGGAAGGCTACATCCGAGCTTCGCTCGGAACGCTACATTCCGGGGCTAAAGCCCCGGCACTACATGCTCCGAGTGAGCGAGGACTCCACCTGCACCTCGAACGTCCGCGGCCAGGGAAGATAGAGGTTGAGGCGTCTATTGATCCAGCCGCGCGGCGCGAAGTCTTCATTGAAGATGTCGAGCGCGCGGCGCCATAGCATGCGTCGCAGTTGCGATTGCGCGAGATCCGTGGCGTCGCCGAGCCCATACGTGTCGAAGCCCCGCCGGATCATATCGTCATTGAGCGCCGGGCGGACGTCGAGCCTGAACGCGTAGTCATCGACGTAGCGCTCGAAGAGGAACGTTTCGTTGGCGGCGCGAGTATCAAGCCCGAAATGGCGCGCGATCGCGCCACAGCCTGCTTGAGCGAGCGCAGTTCCGACGGAATTGGCGGTGGTGTTCCAGGAAGCGTACGAGGCCAGATCGGCGCTCAAGCCACGCCGGCGCAGCTCGTCGACCGCTTGATGTTGCCCGAGAAGATCGCGATCCAGGAACGACAGGTCAACGAGCGCGCTGGACGTACCACCCTGTACTGACGATTGCAACTTGTCGAGGAGCGCGAGCGATTCCGCCGATGACGTGCCCGGCGTCTGCACGAAGAGGGAGAAGTCCGCGGCGCCCGGCGCATGCGTCATCCGCATCAGTCCTATCAGGTTGTCGATGGTCCGCGAGATCGGAAGGTACTCGTACTGGTCTTGCGCCGTCGCGCCGCGCTCTGATGAGAAGATGACGTCGACCGACGGGGTCCAGCCCACCGCATCTTCGACTGCGCGCGTGACCATGCTCATGCCCATTTCGTCTGTGCCGGGGTTTTGAAAGATCCGCCGGCGCACGCCGAGGGACCCCACCAACGCGTGCAAGCGAGCTTGTTCGGGAACTTGCAGGCCCGTGTCGACGCCGGCGTCGTCCTGCGTCAACGTCAGGTATGCGATGTCGCCCTGCGCGGTCAGTGCCACCAACTGCTTGTCGATTTCGAAATCGCGAGCTCGTGCATAGATGTAGCCCTGGAACGCGTCGTCGGGGACGTGCGAGCGCAGCGTGTCGAGCTCGGCGCGCTGCGCGTCCGTCGGATTCGCCGTTCCGGCGAGCTGCGCGTAGTTCGTGAGCGCTTCGACGTACGATTCGGTCTCCGGAATCTTCGTCGGCGCCAGGCGCATGACCGTGCCGAACGCGTAGATCGGTACTTCCGGGTGCGCTTCGTGGAAGCGGCTAATGGCACGGAGGTGAAAGTTCGCGTCTCCAAGCGGCATGCGCGGCATGCGCGATGCCACGAGCCCGCCGTATGCGAGCATGTCGGAAGACAGCACGACCGCGCTCAGTCCACGCGGGTCGAGGCCCGCCAGCCAGCGACCCAAGCCGGCGGGATCTCCCGGATGCGTGAAATGACCGAGTAACTGCTGCGGCGGCAGTTCGAGCGAAACACCGCAAATCGAAGCGACCTCGCGTGGGAAACGCTCCGTCGCCGGCCTGTCATCCAACGGGATGAATGCGATCCGGACGTCTGCGGGCAGCGTGAGCAGGAGTGCGATCGCGGCAAAGACAGCCGCCATCATGATGTAATCTTGATCAGACCGCGAGATACTTGCTGATCAGCGCGTCGTTGCCGCGAAGTTCTGCGGATTTTCCCGAGGCGACCACGCGGCCATCCGATAAGATGTGCGCGCGGTCGGACACCGCCAGCGAAAAGCGCGCGTTCTGCTCCACGAGCAGCATGGTCGTGCCTTCCGCCTTCATCTGATGGATCGCCGCTTCGATCGCCTGCTGGATGACGGGTGCCAGCCCTTCGAGCGGTTCGTCGAGCAGCATGATGAGCGGATTTGAGATGAGCGCGCGCGCGATGGTGAGCATCTGCTGCTCGCCTCCCGACAACGACGCCCCAAGGTTCTGCTTGCGCTCGGCCAAGCGCGGGAAAAAATCGAAGACCTTCTCGTAGTCCCATGCTCCCTTGCGGCCGGCAAGCGTCGCCAGCTTCAAGTTCTCCAGCACCGTGAGATTGGGAAACACCCGGCGCTCTTCGGGCACGAACGCGATGCCGAGCCGCGCCACCGAATAGGACCGCATCCCGGTGATGTTCCGCCCGCCGAGCGTGACGCTGCCGCGCCTGGGCGGCACGACGCCCATGATGCTTTTCAAGGTGGTGCTGCGTCCCGAGCCGTTGCGCCCGAGCAGCGCGACCACCTCGCCGCGATCGACGTCGAGTGACACGTCTTGCAGGATATGGCTTTTGCCGTAGTAGGTGTTGAGGTCGCGCGCTTCGAGCAGCATCAGGCTTCCGTTCCAAGGTACGCCTGGCGCACGAGCGCGTTGGCGCGGATGTCCGCCGGCGTCCCCTCGGCGATCTTCTTTCCGTTCTGCATCACCATGATCGGGTTGCACAGCGTCATGACCAGATCCATGTCGTGCTCGATCAGCACGATGGTGTGCTGGGTGCTGAGCTCGCGCAACAGCTCTATCGTCTGCCTGGATTCTTCCGGCGACATGCCCGCGGTCGGCTCGTCGAAGAGCAAGAGCGCAGGATGCGCGGCGAGCACGAGGCCGATCTCGAGCCGCTTCTCGTCGCCGTGCGAGAGCGTGGCGGCCTGCGCGGCGGCGAATTTCGAAAGACCGACGCGTTCGAGGATCGCCTCGGCTTTGTCGTCGACCTCGCTCAGCCATTTCGGCCGGACGAGGATGCCCATCGCATCGCCGTACGTCGCCTGCACGGCGACGCGCACATTCTCATACACCGTCAAACCGCCGAAGATGTTGCTGATCTGGAACGAACGGCCGATGCCTTTGCGCGTGATCACGTGCGGCGGCAGTCCGGTGATGTCTTCGTCGCGAAATGAGATGCGGCCGCTGGTCGGCCGAAAATTGCCGGTCAGCATGTTGAAGAACGTGGTCTTGCCGGCGCCGTTGGGCCCGATGATGGCGTGGATCGCGCCTTCTTGGACGGCGTAGTCCACCGCATCGACGGCCCTGAGCGCGCCGAAGTGCTTGGAGAGTTGTTCGGTGCGGAAAATCGTGCTCACGCGCTGCGCCGCCGCCACGCGCGCCAGCCGCTCTCCGCGAGGCCCCAAATGCCTTGCGGCGCGAGCAGCACGAACGTCACGAACACGATGCCGATGTAGCCCTCCCAGTATTGCGCGTAGCTGGCCATCCACTGCTGCACCGAGAGATATTGCTCTAAGAACTTGAACAGCGCGCCGCCGAGAATCGGGCCCCAGAACGTCGGCGCGCCGCCGAGCAGCGTCATCATGACGATGTCACCGGATTGCGTCCAGCGCAAGTCGCCCGGATTGACGGCGCCGTTGTAGTACGCCAGCAGCACGCCGCCGAAGGCCGGCAACAGCGCGGAGATCACGAACGCATTGATCTTGTAGCGCACCACGTTGTAGCCGAGGAACTCCGCGCGCTGCCGGTTCTCGCGAATGGCGTGGCAAACGGCTCCGAACGGCGAGTGCACGACGCGCCACATGAACAGGCACAACACCCACACGATCACCGCGCTCAAGATGTAGAAGTTGACCGAGTTGTTGAAATCGCGGTGGATGGAGGGCAGAATCGTGAGCCGGGAGACGCCCTGCAGTCCGTCGTCGCCGCCGGTCACCGCATTCCAGCGCTCGCCGACGAAATACAGCACTTGCCCGATGGAGAGCAGAACCATGGAGAAATAGATGCCCGTGCTTCGCGGCACGACGATACGCGCAGCGATGAACGCCAGCAGCATCGCCAGCGCCACGCCTACCGCCATGCACGGGAAGAAAGCCCAGTGATGGTTGAGCGCCATGTAAGCCGCGGCGTAGCCCGCCAAACCGACGAAGCCCGCGTGCCCGAACGACAATTCGCCCGTGTGGCCGTACAAGAAATTGAACCCGAGCGCGATGATGGCGAAAATGATCATGTTGGTGGCGAGCGGGATGTTGCTCTTGAGCACGTGGACCATCACCCATGGCAGCAGGGCCAGGACGATCGCCCACAAGAGCATCGGGTGCAGCACGATCCCGAGAACGCCGGCCGATTTTGGCCGCACGGACATCGCTTGATCGGCCATCAGTCGAATAACCCCGCTGTGCCGAAAAGGCCGCGCGGCCGCACCAGCAAGATCAACAGCATGAAGGCGAACGGCACGATGTCCACTGCCGACGAGCCGCCGGGGATGAGCTCGACTGTCGCTTCCTGCAATACGCCTATGACCAGTCCGCCGACGATCGCGCCCCAGAACGACCCGATGCCGCCGACGATCACCACCATGAACGCGATGATGACGAAGTTGGCTCCCAAGTTCGGATCGATGACGTGCAGCGGCGCCTCCAAGCCGCCGGCCAAGCCGCCGAGGAACGAACCGATGCCGAACACCAGCGTGAACGTCGCCGGCATGTTGATGCCGAGGATGTTGACCATTTCGCTGTCGCGCGTCCCGGCGCGGATCGTGAGGCCAAGGTTGGTGCGCACGAGGAGCAAGTAGACCAGCGCCAAGACCACGATGGTGATCACGACGACCAGTAGCCGGAAGCTGGGATACTGCGTGAAACCAAGATTGACCGTGCCGGACAGCGCGGGCGGCAGCGACAGCGGCTGCGGGTCGTCACCCCATATCCTGCGGATGACCTGCGTGATGACGAGAAACGCTCCGAAGGTGAACATGAGCACGTGTTCGGGAGGGCGCCCATAGAGACGGCGGATGAACGCGGCCTCGCCCGCCATGCCGAGCAGCGCTGTCAGGAACGCGGCCGCAACGATGGCGGGGAACAGCCCGAGGTGCGTCGACAGCGCGAACGTGAAGTAGGCGCCCAGCGTGAACAGCGCGCCGTGCGCGAAGTTGATCACGCCCATGAGTCCGAGGATGATGTTGAGGCCCAGCGCCAGCAGCACGTACAGCATGCCCAGGCTCAAGCCGTTGAACAGCATCTCGACGATTTGGGCAGGCGCGATCGTAGCGTAGTAGAGCGCCAGCGACCAGCCTACGTGCACGAGTAGCGGGATGGAATGCGCCTCCTCGCCGACACCCTACATCGAGGGGCGCCTTGACGGCGCCCCCAAACGCAGCGTGCTGCGACGCGTTATGTCTTGGGCGTGTAGCTCTCGCGTGATACGATCGACTGCCTGCTCAGAACCGCCGGCGCGTCGCTCTTGTCGCACGATATCAGCGTTTCGCTCGCGGGCACGATCTTGAGGATCTTGAAGAACTGATTGGGGATCTTCCATTGCGACTTCGGAATCGCTTGCGTTACGAGCACGTCGAGTTCGTTCTGATGATCGCAGGCTCGGATGTGGCAGAACTTGCGCTGCAAGCCGTTGAACGTGAGGCCTTCCATCGCGCGCACCAGCTTGGAGGCATCGGTGCTCTTCGCGCGCAGGATGCCCGTGATCGCCGCTTCGGCCGCGAGCCATCCGAGATACATGCGCCAATCGACGTACTTACCGCCGGCGGCCAGGAGCTTCTTGCCGAGTTCCTTTGAACCGTCGCTCGGATAGTCCGGCGCCCAGGGAGCGCCCCAGATGCCGACGTTGTTCTCGGCCCCGATGCCGATGACGACTTCCACGCCGTTGAGGGGACCGGCGATCTGCTTGAAATGCTTATGGAGGCCGGCCTGAACCAACTGTTTCAGGCAGTTCGACAGGTCAGCGCCATACAAGCTCAAGATGAGCACGTCGGCGTCGCTGTTCTTCGCCTTGGTCAGTTGCGGCGTGAAGTCGCCCGATGCGTTCGGGAAAGGCGTGAGCTCGTTGTCCACGGCCGTGCCGCCGTTCGCCATGAGCACGTTCTGGAAACCTTGCTGCGCTGAGTGGCCGTACGCGTAGTCGGGCGTGATGAAGAACCACTTCTTGCCGTATGGCAGCACGTAGTTGGCCACGGCATTGGCGAGCATGGCGTTCGCGGCGGTCGTCCGGAAGCAGGCCAAGTTCGCCTTGCTGCCGGTGATCGTCGTGTCGTGCGTACCCGAGGCGACGAACACAATGCCTGCGCTTTGCGCGTACGAGGATAGCGCAAGGCCGACGTTCGAGGACACCTCGCCGACGAGCACGTCGACTTTATCTTGTTCCACAAGTTTTCTGGCCGCCGGAATCGCGATGTCAGTTTTGGCCGCCGTGTCCGCGTGGATCATCTGGATCTTGCGCCCGAGCACGCCGCCGCGCGCGTTCCAGTCGTCGATGGCGACCTTCTTGCCGAGCGATTGGCTGCTGCCCGACACCGCGTATACGCCGCTGCTCTCGTCAACGTCGCCGATGACGATCGGGGCGTTGTCGGCGACGGCAGCCGGGGCGTAGCCAAGAGAGGTCGCTAAACCGGCGCCGAGGCCCGCGCTGGCAGCGGCGCCGAGGCCGACGCCGGCGATGAATTCCTTGCGCGAGATGCTGGGGCGCTCTTCGTCTTTGCCGGGGACTGACATGACAGGATACCTCCCAAAAAATCGAGCGGCCGGGCCAGTGTTATTCTGCCCGAGGCGCGCTGGATGTCCGGCGGATATTTGCCCCTTGCGGGGGGTCTCCTGGTTAGTCTTAGTCGGGGCGGACCGGTTGCACGGGCATTGCAAGCGGCGCAGGCCTTGTGCCCTGGCCTCGCACGCCGCCGAGCATGTCCATCCAAGCCTTGACGATCGCCGGGTAGATGCTCTGCAGGTGGTGGAGTCCGTTGGGTTGCTCGTAGTAGCGTGCCTCGATGCCCCCGTCTTGGAGCCACTGGACCGTCAGGCGAGCATACGCGTTGGGCACGTTGTCGTCGAGTTGGCCCGACACCACGTAGACCGGCTTGCCGACGAAGCGATTGAGCACATCGGCCCTGTCTGCGTTGGTCATGCTGCCCGCGATCGAGAGGAAGCCGGCCCACACCTCGGGGTGCGCCGGGCCGACCTCGAACACGCCGAAACCGCCCATCGAGTAACCCGACAGATAGACCCGTTTCGGATCGATCGCGAACGCGGAGCGCGCTTGCTCGACCGCGCGATAGATCTCGGCGGGCGCCGGATCCGCATACTGGATGTCGCCGCGCGCGAACGGCGCGAGGATGATAGCTCCCGTGCGCTCGGCGAGATCGCGGAAGATCGGATAGGCGAGCATGTCTTCTTCAGTCTGCGTCCGGCCGTGGAGCAGCACGACAAGCGGCACCGGTTTCTTGCCGTCGTACGTCGCGGGCACGTAGAGCCCGACTGGCTGTTTTGTGCCGTCGGCCGGCGAGGTGACGAAGACCTCTGCTGCGCCGCGCACGTTCGACCAGTCGCGACCTTGCGGCGTGAGCGCTGCGTCGACGAGCGACGCGTCGAGGGTCGCGACGACGCGTGCCATCGTCATGAACTCATCGACCGTCCAGTTCTTCGGTATGTCCTCCGGGTACAGCGCGGAGAGATCGCCGTCGAGGCGCTCTTGGATCTCAACTGCGAGGCCTGAGTTCTTCTGGATGTCCTTGAAGTGCGCGAGCAGCACTTCGCGGGCCCTGGAGATCTGAGCCCGGAGCGGAGCCAGCGCGTCGGATGCGTTAGCGGCCTGCGAAGCGGCCGGAGCCGCAAGCGAAACGAGCGCCGCCGCGACGACGGCTACGGCGGTGAGCATGCTCTCATTTTCGCCGCGCTGCGGGATCCTTCCGTGCCAACATTGATGTTTCATTAATGAAACTTTCACCATAGCGAGCAGTAGAATATGAGTGGTCAGCACAGGGTAGACAAACGTGGTGAAAGGAGCTCCTCCTATGTCCATAGCGCAAGTGCGCTTGGGTGCCGCGAGCGCGGCGGCCGCGCTCGCCGTGTGTTCCCTTGCAGCTTTCAGCGGGCTGCCCTCACGAGCAGCTGACGTGTCGGGAGACGGCACGTGCGGCAGCGTTCGAATCGGCCTGCAGGCAACGACAAGCAAAGACGCCTGGGCGGCGCAAACCTGCTTCTCCAAGGCGTTCGCCAAATGCGATCCTGCGACGCTGTTCGTCAGTTTCGGCGGCGTGGATTCCGGCGTGCGGCGCACGTTTACAACGCTCACGAGCAACTTCGACGGCACCTGCCAAGTCGTCGACGTGGTCGAGCACTATCGCGTGCCCAACTATAGCCAGAGCGACACGTACCTGTGCTCTAGCGTCTCGCAGACGAGCGACGGTTTGATCTTCACCAGATGCGGCGCCGACGGCGACGTGATGGTGCCGACCGATCCGTCGTCGCCGAAGGCAGCGGCCTTCAATCACTAGCACCCCAATGTAGTGCCGGGGCTTTAGCCCCGGTCAGGCGCGGCCGAAGGTCGCGCCTTTTTCCTGCGCTAAGCCCTGCGGATGCGCATCGTGAGCCTGCTTCCCAGTGCCACGGAGATTCTCTACGCGATCGGCGCCGGCGACCAGGTCGTCGGCGTCACCCACGAGTGCGACTTTCCGATAGAGACGCGCGGCAAGCCGCACCTGACATCGAGCTCGCTTCCGCAGGTCGCGCGCTCGGCCGACATCGACCGGCATGTCCGCGCCCATCTGCATGTGGGTTCGAGCATCTACGCGCTGGACGGCGCGTTGCTGGAACGGCTCGAGCCCGATCTCATCGTCACCCAAGAGCTGTGTCCGGTGTGCGCCGTGTCGTACGAGATCGTCAGCGCGGCGACGAAACGGCTCAAGGGTGATCCTCGGATCGTGTCGCTCGAACCGTCGAGTTTGGAAGACGTCTACGACAACATCCTCGCGGTCGGCGAGCTCGTGAGCCATTCCGAGCGGGCCAAGAAGTTTGTCGACGGACTGCGTCTTCGCGAACGGAATCTTCGCGCGCTTGTGGCCGGACGATCTACACCTCGTGCGCTCGTGCTCGAGTGGACCGATCCGCCGATGAGCGGCGGTCATTGGACGCCGGAAATCGTCGAACTCGCCGGCGGGGTTCCCGTGCTCGGCAATCCGCGCAAGGATTCGCAACGCTTGGAATGGAGCGCGATCGCGCTGGCCGATCCCGACTTCATCATCGTGGCGCCGTGCGGCTTCGATCTCACCACGACGGAGCGTGAGACGCGGGCACTAGAAGGCAACCAGATCTGGCGAGAGTTACGCGCCGTGAATTCCGGCGCGCTGGCGCTCGTCGACGGCAATGCCTATCTCAATAGGCCGGGACCGCGCTTGCTTGATACCGCGGAGATCTTCGCGGTCGCGCTGCACCCGGAAGTCGCCGACCAGCTTCCGCGGTATCCGGACGGGTGGAAAATCGCGGACCGGAAGATGTAGTGCCGGGCCTTTAGGCCCGGAAGAAAAAGGCCGGAGCTAAAGCTCCGGCACTACAACGTAGGGTTAGCGGGATCTAAAGATCCCGCTCCACAACGTCCAGGAAAACATTCCGGGGCTAAAGCCCCGGCACTACATTTCCGAGCTTCGCTCGGAACGCTACATTCAGGCGCAAGAAAAAGGCCGGGGCTAAAGCCCCGGCACTACATTTTGGTGGTTAGGTTGTTAGATTGTTAGTAGCCCATAGTGCGGCGCAACGTGAATCGATACGTGCGCGGGCCGACGACATTGCCGTTCGTCAGGCCGAAGGCGACCGGGGCGCCGCTGCTGGTACGGGCGCCGTTGACGAAGGCGACCGGAACCCCCTGGAACGCGTCGATATAGCTCGAGCCGTAGATGTTGGTGAGATTGTCGACCGACATCTGGATCGTCGTCATGCGATCGATGGGGTAGCGCACGCTCGTGTTCCAGACCAGAAATGCGGGCCGATTGTACGAGTTATTATTACCGTAGTACGTCGTGCCGAGCTCGTAGAAGTAGTTGGTCCGGCCGCGGTAGTTCAACGCCGCAAATCCCGACGAGTACGGAATGCTCTGGTTGGACACCGCGTTGAAACTGCCCGGCGATCCGGAACTGCCGCTCGATTGGAAGTTGATGCCGTTGACGATCGCGAGGTTGGTCGTGAACGGTCCGGCCGTCGTCGAATAGAAGCTGGGCGAAAGGCCATACGGGTACGCCTTTATCAACGCGCCTTGGAGCTGGAATCCGAGGCCGACCGGCGGCTGCCGCTGCACCGATGCCTCCAACCCCTCGTATCGCGCGCTTCCCAAGTTCTGGTTCTGCGTCGTGAAGATCGGGCACGGACCGCCTGAGCACGCGCCGTTGTTGCCGCTCACGAAGACGGAGGTCAGGAACTGGTTGTGCAGGTTCGTGGAATAGAAATCCCACGAGATAAGATTGAGGCCGTCGCCGTAGCGCACGTCTTCCCCAACATCATAGCCGAACGAGGTCTCGGGCAAGAGGCCGCCGTTGTTGAGCGTGGCTGTGCAAAACGTCGCGCCGGTGCGGCAGAACGGCGCCGTCGTCGCCTGGCTGACAAGAAACAGGTAGGGCGGCGCCACAGCCGAGCCTATGGCAAAACGGTACGACACGTTAGACGTCGGCTGCCACGCCATGCCGAAGCGCGCATCGTAATGATGCCGTGTGATGGTTTGGAAAGTCGTGCCTCTGTCCGCTGAAAAGCGCGTGTTGTACGTGTTGAGGTAGTTGCTCAGCGTGCCTTGGACTCTATCGCCCATCGGGAAGCTGGCGCGCAGCAGCAGGGTTCCGAAACGCTGGTTCGAGCCGGCCGGGATCGTCGAAGAGAAGAACACGTTGCTCGCCTGAGGGACGCCTAACGCCGGCTGGTTGCCGAACAGCGAGTACGTATTCGAAGCTGCGGTCCACTGATCGTATGCCAGCGTGAGCTGCGTCTGTCCGGCGAGATGATCGTATTCCACCGACCCGCCGTGCAGCTTGTCCTCTTCAGTACTTCGGAAGTATGCGCCGTTGATCGTCACCGCGGCGGTCTGCCCGTTGAAGGTCAGCAGACCCGGCGCCTTGACGGTGCCGTAGAGCTGCATGAAAGCGGTCACGGGAGAGTTGTCGTTGAGCGCGTTGTACTGCAGGCGATTGATGGAAGCCGAGTACCAGCGAGCGAGGATGGTATCTTTGCGGAGCGTTGTGCGCACGTCGGCCTGGAAAATGGGCTCGTTATTGACTTCCCACTCGCCGTCGGGGAAGAAAGTGCCCTGTAGCGTCGGCACAGATCCGGTGACTTTACCGATGTAGTTGCCGGACGCGCTTGGCGTGAGGAGGGTCGGCAGAATGCTGACGTGGTTGCCGTTCTGGTCGCTCCACGTCTGGCTGCCGAGGTAGCTAACGGTCGCCACGGTGCTGCTCGAGAACGTGTAGCGGATCTTGGCGAGTTCGGCCTTGTTGACGTAGGTGGTGCTCACGGGGAAGCAGCACGCGACGATCGTGCTGGTCGCGTTGAACGGATTGTTGATGTTGGCCGGGTTGTTGACGGCGTTGGTCGGAAAGCCGACGACGGGTTGGCCATTGATCAGGTTTCCGCTCGACAACGTGATGAAGGAGTTGGTGTGATTGAGCGGACCCGGCTCATCCCACACGGCATAGTCAAGCGCGTAGCCCCACTTGGTGCCCGGCAGCGTGCCGGTGCCCAACAGGTTGAGGAGGCTGCCGCCTTGGCTATCGTAGCCCAAGTCCAACGCCTCGCGGCGCGCCTGCGTCGGATCCTTGGTCCTGAAATTGATAGTGCCGCCGATCGCGTAGTTGATCTCTGGCGCCGCGGCGCCTGGCCCCTTGATCAATTCGGTATCGGCGAGCGCGTACGTGTTCAGAAATGTCGTGACGTAGTCCCCGAAGGCTCCGTTGGACACCGGATGGCCGTCGATGAGCGTCGCGGTCTCAAATCCAAGTCCGCCGCGGATGTTCGCAAAGGTGATGGCTCCGGGCGACGCGTTGTTGGCGGTTGAGCCCGGATGTGCGATGACGATGCCCGGCGTTTGGTCGAGCACGCGCATGACCTGGGTCTGGCCCTGATCCAAATAGGTCGTCGGGGCGACCACCGCCACGGAGGCCTGCGTCTTGTTGAATCTCGCGCGGCGCGCGGAGATCACTTCGCGGCCGAGCACGCGCAGCGACGTCAACGATTGAGCCGTCATCGTCAGGGTCACTTGCGTTTTGCTGCCTGCCAGCACGCTTACGTCGGTCAGGGTGGTCGAAATGTATCCGGTCTTCACGGCGCTGACCGCGTAGCTCCCCGCTGCGACCGAGTCAAATGAAAAGTTCCCGGCGCCGTTGCTCGTCGTGGCAGCCGCGGTCGGACCTTCGAGCAAGACCTGAACGTTGGCGAGCGGCGTGCCGTTCGTATCGACGGTCTTGCCGGCGATAGAACCCGGGTCGGCTGCCAAGGCGCGCGTCGCGCCGAAGTACATGACAAGCCCCGTTGTGACGAGCGCAATCAGCGCGCGAGTATGCGTGCGCACGGTCTCCTCCTTAGGATAAGAAAAATGCAGTGGCGCAAGTAGGAGCATACTGCCTGGAAATTATGGCCTTGTCAAGGATGCCCCTCCGCGCCAAAACCCCTATGCAAAATAAACCGGACTACGCGCGGCCCGATCACGTTTCCGTTCGTCAGCCCCAGCCTGCCGTTCGCCAGGGGCACAGGGACCCCGCCGTACTGGTCGATGGCCGTTCCGCCATACGCACCGCTCAAGTTATCCACAGATACCTGAAACGTCGTGGTCCGGTCGAGGGCGAACCGGGCCGTCGCATTCCAAACCGCGAAAGCGGGCCGGTTGAACGAGTTGTTCGGACCGTATAGCGTGACACCGATCGAGTAATAGTAGTTCGTCGTCCCGCGATAGCTCAACTCGCCGTATGCCTGCGAGTACGGAATGCCCTGATTCGTGAGCGAGTTGAACGTGCCGGGCACGCCCGGACTTCCGCTCGTCTGGTAGTTGGCGCCCTCGATGACCCCAAGGTTCGTCGTGAACGGTCCGGCCGACGAGGCGTACACGCCGGGCCCGACTCGAACCGGGTAGGCCTTGAGCAGCGCGCCTTGCAGGAGGTAGCCAAGCCCCGCATCCGGCACGCGCCGAAGCGCAAGTTCGAGCCCTTGGTAGCGCGCGTTGCCGAGATTGCCGTTGACGCTCGTGAACAACGGCAGCGTCAACGAGCACGGCGTATTGGGCGGCGACCCGAACGGCGCGACGCACGCGGTCCCATTGCCAAACGTCGACGTGATGAATTGGTTTTGCAGCGCCGTCGTGTACGCATCCCAGACGAATGCGTTGCGGCCATCGCCGTATTGGACGTCCGAGCCGACGTCGAACCCGAAGGCCGTTTCGGGCAGCAGCGAGCCGTTGTTGAGCGTCGACGTCGCGAAGAGGTTGCCGCGAGCGGCTTGCGGCGATGTGGTCGAGACATCGAGCAGGTTCAGAAAAGGCGGCGCCACCGCCGAGCCGAGCGAGACGCGCCACGCTACGTTTTGCGCGGGCCGCCATACCATGCCGAAGCGTCCGTCGTAGCGCGAACGTAGCGAACGCTGAAATGTCGCGCCCACGTCTTTGGTGAAGCGCGTGTCGTACCAGTCGAAATAGTTCGCCAGCGTGCCTCGAACCCGATCGCCCATCGGGAACTCGCCGCGGAGCAGCAGCGTCGTGAAGCGCTGGCTGGATCCGGCCGGGATCGAGACAAGGGTTTGCGCCCCGCTGACATCCGATGCGAACGAATCCGCTTGCGTGCGCTCGAGCGCCAGCGACAAGGACGTGGCGCCGGCTGGGTGATCGAGCTCGAGCGACGCGCCGCGCAGCAGGTCTTCTTTCGTCGAGCGCACGTAAGCTCCGGGAAAGGTGACATTCGCTTGCTGGCCGTTGAAGACGAGTTCTCCCGGCGCGTTCACCGTGCCGTAGAGCGCGAGGCTCGCGCTGGCCGGCGCGTTGGATTCGAGGGCGTTGTATTGCAATCTGTTGATGGACGCGGAGTACGCGCGCGCGAGGATGGTGTCGGTGCGCCACGTGCTACGGACTTCGGCCTGTAAGATCGGCTCGTTGTTCACTTCCCAACCGCCCTCGGGGAAGAACACGCTTTGGAACGTGGCCAGCGGGCCGCTGCGCACGAGGCCGATGTAGCCGGCTGTCGGGTCCGGCCTGAAATTCGTCTGCAGCTGCGCGAGGTTCTTGCCGTTCTGATCGGTCCATGTCTGGCTGCCGAAGTACGCCGCGGTTGCGACGGTCGCGCTTGATAATTTGTAGCGCAGTTTGAGGAGTTCGGTCTTGTCGTCGAACGTGGAGCTGACGCGAAGGCAGCAGGCGATGAGCGTGCTGTTGCCGGCCTGCGGGTTGTTCTGCACGCCGGGATTGACCGTGGCAAACGTCGTCGACCCGTTCTGCGGCTGTCCGTTGATGAGCGCAGTCGCAGGCAACGTGATGAAGCCGGCGGCGCGGTTCATCGGACCAGGCGAGCCATTCACCGCGTAGTCGAGAACGTATCCGAGCCGATCGCCGGGCAGCGTGCCGCTGGCGAGGAAATTGGAGAACTGGCCTCCGTAGCTGTCGTAGCCGAGGTCCAGCGCGCCGCTGCGCGCTTGCGTCGGGTCGCGGGTGCGAAAGTTGACGGTGCCTCCGATCGCGTAGTTGACCTCGGGTGCCGAAGCCCCCGGTCCCTTGACGATCTCGACGTCTTGCAGCACGAACGCGTTGATGAACGTCGTGTTATGCGCGCCGAAGCGGCCGACCGCGACCGGGTGGCCGTCGATCAAGGATGCGGTTTCATACGAGAGGCCGCCGCGCACATCGGGCGTGGTCAGCGCGCCCGGGCTGCCGCCGTTCGCGCTGGCAAGGGCATGCCCGGATACCACGCCCGGCGTCTGATCGAGAATGCGTGCGACCTGCAGTTGTCCTTGGTCGGCAAAAGTCTGCGGCGTGATGACGGCGATCGACGCGGGAGTCGTGTTGAATCCGCCGCGCCTTCCATAGATGACGGTGCTGCCGAGCACGCGCAGCGACGAAAGCGTGACGACCGGCATGATCAGCGCGATGCGCGTTGTGCCGCCCGCGGCGATCGCGATGCCGGTTTGCTCGGCGTCGACATAGCCGGGCTTGCTCGCGCGCGCCCGGTACAAGCCTTCCTTCACACGTTCGAAGACGAAGCTTCCGTGTTCGTCCGTCGTCGATGATTGTGGCGGTGACTTCAGTCCGGCAATGCTTATCCGCGCGGCCGGAATCGGGGCACCCGCGTCGTCAGTCACCGTGCCCGCGAGCACGCCGAACGCGATCAGCGCCGCGATCATTTCGGGGCAGCGAGCGCTTTGCGAAGCGAGCCGCCGGCCGCGGCGAGCCTGCTGCGCGCTTCTTCAACCCCGCAGTTGCTCGCGAGCATGACGCAGGCTTCCCTGACCCGCTGGCCGCTGGCTTCAAGCGCCGCAGTCACGCGTTCGTCCGGCGCTGAGGTCAATTGTTTGACGACCCGGCGAGCCCGCGCGCGAAGTTTTTCGTTCGAGGCGTCCACGTCGACCATGAGGTTGCCGTGCACCCGGCCGAGTTTGACCATCACCGCGGTGCTGATGGTGGTCAGCGCCATCTTCTGAGCCGACGCCGCCTTCATCCGCGTGGAGCCGGCGATGACCTCCGGTCCGGTGAGCAGCGCGATGGGGATCTCGACGTCGCGCAAGAGCTCGGTGCCCGGACTATTCGCGATGCCGATGGTGAGGGCGCCGGCGCTGCGGGCGGCGCGCATAGCGCCAAGCACGTACGGTGCGCCGCCGCTGGCCGAGAGCCCGATAGCCACGTCGTGCGCGTCGATCTTCGCCAAAGCGGCCTCGGCGGCTCCAGCCTGTTCATCGTCCTCTGCCGCTTCAACCGATGCCGTCATCGCGTGGGCGCCGCCGGCGATGTGCGCGCACACGAGGTCTTTCGGCGTCGAAAAAGTCGGTGGGATCTCGGCCGCGTCCATCACTGCGACGCGCCCGCTCGTTCCCGCTCCGAAGTAATGAAGGCGGCCGCCTTCGGACAGCCGCTTCGCGATGGCGTCGACCGCGGTCCCGATGACGTCGAGTTCGCGTTCCACGGCCCACACGCAGCGGCGATCCTCGTCGTTGATACGGTGCAGCAGCTCGTGCGTGTCGAGAAGGTCGAGATCGGCAGTCGAAGGATTCTGCTCTTCCGTGAGGGGCAGCGGCGCGGCCGGGCGATGCTTCACGCCGTCCATTTTGAATGAAATGGCGCTTGGCACCTTGGATGTTGCGGCGAGCGGCGGGATATCGTAGAATATTTGGACCGACTGATAAGGAGTATTTCGATGATGCGTGGGACCCTGCCGGCCATTCTTACCGCCCTTGCGACGGCTGCGCTGGTCGCAGGCTGCAACAGCAGCAGCTCGCCGGTGCCGCCGTCGTTCATCCCGTTTTCGACGATCTACGTGGCGAACAATACCGCCGTTACGAGCTACCCGCTTTCGGGAACCGGCAATATCCTTCCGAGCACCAACATAACCGGCGGCTCGACAACGTTTAACCACCCGTGGGGCATCAGCGTTGACGCGGCCGGCAATATTTTCGTCGCCGACGAAAATGCAAACGCCGTCGACAAATTCGCGGCAGGCGCCAACGGAAACGTCGCACCGATAGGAAGGATAACCGGTCTCAGCACGTCGCTCAACAACCCCCTCGGCGTCTGGGTCGACGGTGCCGGCAAGATCTACGTCGCCAATGAGCTCGAACCTGGTGTCCTGGTTTTCGCCGCAGGCGCCAATGGCAACGTCGCGCCCATTCAAAACATCACCGGCGCTGCGACGCAGATCGTCGATCCAACCGGCATCGTCGTCGACGCGGCCGGCAACATCTTCGTCGGCGATTGCACCTCCGGCGTCCTTGAATTTTCGGCCGGCGCCAACGGCAACGCCACGCCCGCCGCGCACATCGCCGGCGCGAGCACCATGCTTAGCTGCCCCGAGCAAATCGCGCTCGATGCCAGCGGCAAGTTGTATGTGGCCGAACGCAACAACAATAAGGTGCTTGTTTTTGCGGCGGGTGCCAACGGCAACGCCACGCCGGCGGCTCAAATCACCAACGCGACGACGGCTTTCGGAAGTGTGGCAGGTATCGCAGTCGATCAGTCAGGCAAGATCTACGTGAGCGACTTCACCCGCGCGAGCGTGATCGTCTTCGCGGCGGGCGCCAACGGCTCAACTGTTCCGATCCAAACGATCTCGGGAGGCAACACCGCTCTGTCCGGCAACGAGTATCTCGCGCTGCACTGAATGAAAAATATGCCGGACTAAAAGTCCGGCATACCACATACGAGTCTGCTTCGGGTTAGTGGAGCGGCGCCAGCTTGACGCTCGTCGCGCCGAGAGCTTGCGCCAGATCGTAGAACGCCTGGTTGCTGATGAGGTGGTACCAGAGATCGGCGGATTTGCCGAAGGCGGGATTCTTGTCGATGTCGTTCATGACCGCGACATGGATCTTGTGCGACACGGCTTTGTCGAGCAGGTACTCGATCTGAAATGCGCCGCCCTTATCCAGACCCGCCTTGACGAGAGCAACTGCGAGATCTTTGCCCTTGAGCGGAGCCGGTGCCGGCAGTTTGACGCCTGCGGCCGTCGCGATCTTGAGCGCATCGGTGACCGCGAAGTCGAACGTCTTGAGCCACTGCGTGACCTTGGCCTGACCGTATTGCTTGCTGAGCTTGGCGACTTCCTGACCCACCAGATCTTTGCCGACCATGTTGGTGAGCGCGGTGGCCGTCGAGTAGTTGGACGCGCCGCCGCCGGCAGCGACCAGCGCCGCGGTCACGTCGAGCGCCGGCGGACCACTGTACACGGGACCGCCGAAGCGCCCATGCATCGCGCCCATCGCCATGTAGTCTTTGCCGCTGTCTGACATCGAATCGGCGAGTGCGATGGCGCCGTTCGCGGCGATCGCCGCCGCGACGAGCGCAGCGGCAAGGGGATGAATCGATTTCATTGATGACTCCTGATTTTGAGAAGAGTGATTTTTTGGGAAAACCCGATAGCATTACGGCGCAAGTGCGCGGTCGGATGTATCAATCCAAAGAGCGGTGTCGTTCGTTATTCTTTGAGTCTCTCGAGCGCGATCAGCGCAGCGCCGATGGCTGCATCGATGGTCGGCCGAACGATCTCGCAGGGGCCGGTGCTCTCCACCGCGCGCTGCACCGCTTCGGCAAGTGCGGGCACAGCATCAAACGCGCCGCCGGCTAGGACGACCGGCAAAGGCGTGCCGTCTCTCACGGCGTTCGCTACGCGGCCAGCCATAGCGCCAAGGGCACCCGCCTGATGTTCGAGGACTTGCCGTGCGACCTGGTCGCCCGCTTCGCTCGCTTGCGCCACCAGCGGCGCGAGAGCCGCGACTTCCGCCGCGTCGCGGTTCGCGAACCCCATGACTTCCGCGAGGCTCGTCGCGCCGAGCGCGGCAAGAACGCTTTCGACGAGCGCACCCCGAGGCTCAAGGCCGTCGAGCGCGTGCGCCGCGCTGCGCAGCGCGCCCAGGCCGATCGCGTAACCGCTGCCTGCATCGCCGAGCGCCGCGCCATAGCCTCCGGCACGAATGGAGCTTCCGTCGGCGCGCTCTCCGTACGCGATGCTGCCGGTTCCGGCCGCGACGACCGCTGCCGGCCGCGCCTTGGTTCCGGCGCGCAGCCAGGCTTGTGCGTCGTGGCAGATCGTCACCTGGACGTCCGGCGCAAGGAGCACGCGCACGACTTGTTCCAGCGCCTCGGCGTCGGCGGGCCTGCCGCTCCCGGCAGCGGCGAGGCAGGCTGTACGCAACACGGCGCCGTGCGCGAGCGATTCGATCACCTGGCGTAGGTTTGCCGCCACCGCGAGCGGGTCGTTGACGCGGATGTTCGCGCCGCCGGCCGTCTCGCGCTTGAGGACCTGTCCGTCAGCCGACACCAGCACGCCGGTGGTCTTGCTTGCGCCGGCGTCGACGCCGATCGCGATGCCTTCTTTCATGATTTCTTTCTCCGAGCTTCGCTCGGAACGTTACATCCGGGGCTAAAGCCCCGGCACAACATTTTTTGGTTTAAGTGTCGCGTAGTTTTTGGCGGGGTAGATCGCGCCCAAGACCACACGCTTACGCGCTCCCGTGACCGCTGGGATATTCGCCGGCTCTATTCGCACCGTCGCGCGCGCCAGCAACGCGAATGCGATGGCCTCCTTCGCGTCGACGGGCAACCCGAACGCGTCGGAGTCGTCGACGGATACCGCGACGCCGTCTCGCGCCGCCAACGCTTGGACCAAGAAGCGGCGCAGCGTCGCGTTGTGCGCTCCTCCGCCGCTGATGATCACTCGAGAAAAGTCGTGCGGCACGGCTTTGGCGATCGTGACGGCGGTGAGTTTGGTCACGGTCGCCACGATGTCGGCCTCGGGGATGCTCCTTGAAGCTGCGCGCTCCCACACAACGCGGGCATAATCGCTGCCAAAATCCTCGCGTCCGCTCGATTTCGGCGGTGACAATGCGAAGAACGGATGCTGGAGCAACCACTCGAGCAATGCATCGGACACGCGCCCGCGACCGGCCAGCGCACCGTCGACGTCCATAGAGTCTTTCCCATGCGTCGCGAGCCGCACGCATTCGTCGATGAGCATGTTGCCCGGCCCGGTGTCGTATCCGCGGATCGCTTCGACACCGCATTTCGCCGGCAATAGCGTGACGTTGGCGATGCCGCCGACGTTGACCACCGCGCGAGACTCCGCGTCGTCACGCAGCAAGAGATGATCCACGTACGGCACGAGCGGCGCGCCCTGTCCGCCAGCGGCGATATCGGCAGCGCGAAAATCTCCGACGGTCGTGACGCCGGTGCGGGCGGCTATGATCGCCGGCGCGCCGATCTGCAACGTCGAGGGCTGCGGACCTCGACCGTCGTGGAACAAGGTGTGGCCGTGCGAGCCGATGAGCTGGACCGAGCGCGTGGCAAAGCCGGCGTGGTCGGCGAGCGCAAGCGCCGCCGAGGCGAACGCTTCGCCGACGGATGCGTGCAGCCGGCTCACCTCCGCCGTGCTGCCCGGCGCCGGCGGCATCGCGGCGCGCAATTGAGCGTGCAGCGCGGGCGCATAAGGCGTGGTGGCGAAAGCGACCAGCTTGAGATCGAGCCGTCCATCCCGTTCGTCGACGTCGATCGCCGCCGCGTCGATACCGTCGAGCGAGGTTCCCGACATCAATCCGATGATGCGCATGCTGGAGGAACTCACGGAGCTAAAGCTCCGTGGCTACGTGGGCGTGGGTACAAGGGCGTTCACGATGCGAGGCCGAGGTCGCGGATGACCGCGTCATGCACGGCGACGCGCAGCGCTCCTATGGGTTCCGGGTCGCGGCTCACGTGCACGCGGTTGGTGAACAGCGCGATCGTCAGCGCGCGCTCGGGATCGACAAACACCGAAGTCCCGGTGTAGCCCGTGTGGCCGAACGACGACTCCGAGAGCATCGGCCCGCACGGCCTGCCTTCGCCGGCTTTGAGCGCCCAGGCGAGTCCGCGGCGCTCGTCCCCGCTGCGGGCGTGTTCCTTGACCGCCGCCGCTGCCGTCGGCCGCATCAGCACCCGGCGCAGATCGCATGCGCCGCCTTGTCTGAACATCTCGGCGATCTCCGCGGCCGCGCTCGCCGTTCCGAACATTCCCGCGTGACCCGCGATGCCGTTCATGGACCAGCACGTTTCGTCGTGCACCTCGCCCCGCAGCAGGCGGCCGCGCCACGGATCGTTTTCCGTGCAGACCGTGCGCTCGATCAGCGCGCCCTGCGGTCGAAAGCCCAGCTCCGCGATGCCGAGCGGATCGACGACCAACGTTCGCACCGCATCCGCCAGCGGCATCTGCGCGAGCCGGGCGACGGCTTGCCCCACGAGAATGAATCCGCAATCGCTGTAGACCACGCGCTCGCCGGGTGCAGAGCGCAGCGGCATGGCGCAGATGCGCGCGATGATCGGCTCGGCGCCGACCTCGTCGCGGGCGTTGATGCTCGGCGGCAAGCCCGACGTGTGCGTGAGCAGATGACGGAACGTCACGGTCGAGCGCCGCGGATCGCGCCCAGTGAACTCGGGGATCGCGCGCACGATCGGATCGTCCAACGCGCCTTCGCGCCGGTCGATGAGCGCCAACAGCGCCGCGCCCACCACGACCTTGGTGAGCGAAGCGAGGTCGAAGATCGCGTCCGGCCGCGCCGCAGCGCCGCCGGGAAACAATTCGCCGAAAGCGATGTCGCACACGGTCTCGCCGCGATGGCGCACGTGCAGCGCCGCGCAGGTGTAAACGGTGCCCAACGCGTCGGCGATGGCCGCGACTGCGCGTGGAAGTCTCTCGGCGCCGTCGCTCACGACGGATCTCGTCACTGCCATTGCGACGTCACCGCCGCTTGTAATTGCGGCACGCGAACCGGCAGCTTACCGCTTGCGGTAAACGTTCCCATCAGCGTTTCCGCAGCGGCGACCAGCGCATCGTCGCCGTCTCCGTAGGTCGCGATGACCGCGATGCTCTGCGGCAGGACGCCGGCATCGTACGGCTCAAGCGCGGCGATCGCCACAATCGGCTTGCCGAACATGGCGAGATCCGCAACGGCTTGCACTTGCAGCGGATGTGCGGCAGCGCGCCGCGTGACGGCGATGAACATGCTCGCCGCGCCCGCCGCCATCAGCAATTGCTTGTACTCTTGTCCGGCAGGATCGAGCGAGCGTATCTGTTCTTGCACGCGCGCCGGACCGCGCGCGAGGGCAGCGCCAAGTACCGATGTGACGCGGCCGGTTGAACTTTTCGTTCCCGCTTCGGTAGGCATGAAGTTCACGATGAGGATGCGATCCGTGGCTGACGGCTTGAGCGGCAGCACCGCGTTCGGGTCGCGCACGAGCGTGATGGCGCGGCGCGCCGCGGCCGCTGCGAGGCGGCGATGCGCGCTGGATCCGATGCCGGTCGAATCAGCCGGAGGCGAAGACGCTGCCAGCTTCGTGCGCAGCGCGTCGACGCGCGCCAAGCTCTTCTCGACCAAACCCGGATCGAGCGTGCCGGCGCGCACTGCATCGCGCAGCGCCGCAGCCGCGCGAGCCGCGTTGTCCACGCGCTCGAACAGGACAAGATCGGCGCCGGCTGCGACCGCGCGCACCGAAGCATCGCCGGGCTCGTAGGTATCGGCGATCGCCTTCATATCCATCGCGTCCGTACAGATCACGCCGTCAAACCCAAGCTCTTCTCGCAAGAGCCCGGTGAGGATCGCTCGCGAGAGCGTGGCCGGAACGCCGGTCGGTTCGAGCGCGGGGAAAGCAACATGCGCGCTCATCAGGATGTCGACACCCGCCGCAATCGCCGCGCGAAAGGGCACCAGCTCACGCGCGCTCAGACGCGCCAGGGCATGCTCGACGACGGGCAGCGTCTTGTGCGAGTCGAGCGCGGTGTCGCCGTGGCCCGGAAAATGCTTAGCGGCAGCCGCGATGCCGGCGCTGTGCAGGCCGCGGATCGCCGCCGACACGTGACGCGCGACGCGTTGCGGATCATCCCCGAACGAGCGCAAGCCGATCACCGGATTGCTCGAGTTGGTGTTCAAGTCCGCTACCGGCGCGAGATCGAGGTTGATGCCAAGCGCCGCGAGTTCGGCGCCGATCAGAGCATAGATGTCGTGCGTCAGCGCTTCGTCATCGGCGGCGCCGAGCGCCATCGCCGACGGCGTGCCGGTGCCGATCGCCCTGAGTCGCGCTATCGGACCGCCCTCTTGATCGACGGCGATGAGCCGCGGCGGCCGGCTCGAACCGCGCAGCCTCGCCAAGAGACCTTGCGCCGCAGCGACGCTTTGCAGATCGCGTTCAAAAAGGATGGCTCCGGCCGTTTCGGCAATATCCGGCGGCGCGTTCGGGGCGGCGTCGGCCCCGGGGGAACCCACAAGCAGCAGGTCGCCAACGCGGTCTGCGAGTGCGTTCAATTGCACCGATTCCCGCTTCTTCGCTCTGTGAGGAGAATCTTCGTGAAGTCAGTTGCTCCAAGCTGCGTCGCGATCGCCGCCATTGCCATCTTGCTCGCCGGCGGCGCAGGACCATCCAGAGCAGCCTCTGACGTCACG
The DNA here is from genome assembly GCA_035601835.1 of Candidatus Tumulicola sp. Taxonomy (NCBI): domain Bacteria; kingdom Bacillati; phylum Vulcanimicrobiota; class Vulcanimicrobiia; order Vulcanimicrobiales; family Vulcanimicrobiaceae; genus Candidatus Tumulicola; species Candidatus Tumulicola sp. The sequence continues at coordinate 93,808 of DATNNM010000010.1, forward strand.
CGCGCCACGCTGCCCAACGGTCTGCGCGTCGTCATCGTACGCGATGGCATCGCGCCGGTCGTCACCACCGAACTGACCTATCTGGCCGGCGCAGACGAGACGCCGCCCGGATTCCCGGGCATGGCGCACGCACAGGAGCACATGATGTTCCGGGGCTCCAACGGTCTGACGTCCACGCAGCTCTCGGCCATCTCGTCCTCGCTCGGCGGCGACTTCAACGCCGATACCGAGCAGACCGTCACGAACTACTACTTCACGATACCGGCTGAGGATCTGGAACTGGCGCTGCACATCGAAGCGATCCGCATGCGCGGCGTGCACGACGCGCAGTCGGAATGGAACGAAGAGCGGGGCGCGATCGAGCAAGAAGTGGCGATGGATCTTTCCAACACGCTCTATCGCTATTTCTCGACCGCGCAGGCGACCTTGTTCAAAGGCACGCCTTACGACCACGACGCGCTTGGAACCCGGCCGTCTTTTGACAAGACGACGGGTGCCATGCTCAAGAAATTCTACGATACGTGGTACTGGCCGAACAACGCCGTGCTCACCATCGCCGGCGACGTCGACCCTGCGCAAACGCTCGCCATCGTCAAAAGGCTGTTCGGCCCGATCCCGCGCCACACGGTTCCTTCACGGCCGCTCGTGAAGCTGCGGCCTCCTTTAGCCCAGACGTTGACGCTCGACAGCGACCAGCCGGTAGCCCTCACCTTGCTCACCTATCGGATGCCCGGCATCGAGAGCGCCGATCATGCCGCCGCGCAGATCCTCGGCTCAGTCCTCGCGAGCCAGCGCGGCGATCTTTATGCGCTGGGACCGCAGGGCAAGGCCCTCGCCGCCGGTTTCGCTCCATTCGCGCAATATCCCAAAGCGGGAGCGGGCATCGTCTACGCGGTGCTGGTGCCCGGCAGCGACACAAAAACTATGATCGGCACGCTCGAAAGCATCCTTGACAACTATAAGAAGAACGGCGTGCCCGCCGAGCTCGTGGATGCCGCCAAGCGCAGTGCCGTCGCCAACGCCGAGTTTCAGAAGAACTCGATCGAGGGCTTGGCAAACGCATGGGCTCATGCGGTCGCGGTTGAGGGCCATAACTCTCCCGACGACGACATCGAGGCGATCAAACGCGTCAGCGTCGCCGACGTCAACCGCGTGCTGCGCGCGTATTTCGACAAATCCAGCGCGGTCGTCGGCATCCTGAATCCGAAGCCCGCGGGCAAACCATCGACGGCTGCCGGTTTCGGCGGCGCCGAGTCGTTTGCGCCGAAGAACCCGGTGGAGGTGTCGCTTCCGGCATGGGCGCAAAGCGCGCTCGCCTCGGTGCAGGTGCCGAAGTCGACCCTTAATCCCACGTCGACGATCCTCCCCAACGGCTTGCGCTTGATCGTGCAGCGCGAGAGCGTGAGCCCGACCGTGAGCGTCTTCGGTGAGATCAAGAACAATTCCGATCTCGAGGCGCCGCCCGGCAAGGAGGGCGTGGACCAAGTGCTCGGCGGCATGTTCGAATACGGCACGACGACGCGCGACAGGCTCGCGTACCGCAAGGCCTTGGATGATATCGCCGCCGATGCGTCCGCCGGACCAAGCTTCTCTCTCACCGTGCTGTCGCCAAGCTTCGACCGGGGTATGGAGTTGATCGCCGACGGCGTGCTGCATCCGGCGATGCCCGACCAAGCCTTCGCGATCGTGCAAAAACAAACGGCCGGAACTGTCGCAGGCGAGCAGCAAAGCCCGGACTATCAGTCGCAGCAAGCGCTCGTCAAAGCGCTGTATCCCGCAGACGATCCGCAGCAGCGCTGGTCGACGCCGCAGTCCGTGTCCGCACTGAGCCTCGACGACGTCAAAGCCTATTACGCCAAGACGTTCAGGCCGGACCTCACGACCATCGTCGTCGTGGGGGACATCACGCCCGAGCAAGCACAAGCCTCGGTTCAAAAATGGTTCGGGGCTTGGAGTGCGACGGGCGCCAAGCCGCAGACGGACTACCCGGCGGCGGCCGACAACAAAGCCTCGGCGGCGCTTGTGCCGGCGACGGGGCGCGTGCAGGACATGGTCTCGCTCACGGAAACGACCGGCGTCACGCGCGGCGACGCGGACTACTATGCGCTGCAACTCGGCGCCAATGTGCTGGGCGGCGGCGGTTACGCGTCGCGCTTGACGCGAGACGTCCGCCAAAAGGCCGGCCTCGTGTACTTCGTCAGCCAGACCTTCGACATCGGCAAGACGCGCAGCATGGTGAACGTCGAATACGGCTGCGACCCGGGCAAAGTGTCTGCCGCGCGGGCGCTCATCGAGAAGAACCTCCACGACATGCAGACCTCGCTCGTGACGCCCGACGAATTGCTGCGGGCGAAAGCCGCGCTGATCAGGCGCTTGCCGTTGGGCGAATCGAGCGAAGGCACGATCGCGCGGGGGCTCTTGGGCCGATCCGTGCTCGACCTGCCGTTGGACGAGCCGGTGCGCGCCGCCAATCGCTACCTGACGACCACGGCGCCACAGATCCGCGACGCGTACGCCAAGTGGGTGCGCGTGAGCGATTTCGTCCAGATCGTGGTGGGCCCGCCGCCAGGCTAAGCGAGCCGGCCGCGGGGGCCTGAATTTCGGCTGAAAGGCCTAAGAAACTTTTCCGGTGGTCCGGCGTATATAGCTTTGTCGTCAGCACCGACCGGAGAAACCTCTTCATGCATCAGAAGCGATGGCTCTCGGCCTGCGTTGCAATTTTGGTTATTTTCGCCCTTGCTCCATCCCTAGCCCGGGCGACGGCAAGCAAAGATCAGAAATTCCCCGCCGTGCGCGCCCCGCACGCGATGCCGCTCGACGCGTCGCTCTCCGATCCGGCCTGGAAGACCGGCTTGGTCGCGAACGACTTCATCAATTTCACGGCCAAGGTGCCCCCGAAAATGGACACCGTCGCTTATCTCTTGTACGACGATCAGAATCTATACGTCGCGTTTCATTGCGAACAGGCCGGCACGCAAGTCGTCGCCACCCAGAGCACCGACAACCTAGGCTTTGGACTTGACGATTACGTGGCGGTCGGCTTCGACACGAGCGGCAACGGCACCCAAGTCTACGATTTCGAGGCGACGCCGCGCGGCGTGCGCTACCAGCACTCCACCGAGAACGTCAAGTACCAGCCGCCGTGGCAGGTCGCGGTGAGCAACGTGGGCACCGGTTGGAACGCCGTCATGGTGATCCCGCTCAAGAATCTGCGCGCGCAGTCGGCGAAGGAGCAGTCGTGGCGGATAAGTTTTCAGCGCCACCTCGCGTCCAGCAGCGAAGACTACTCGTGGGCCTACTCACGCCAGATGGGTTACATCGGGGACTCGACGTATTGGCCCACCTTGTCCGGGCTGCAGTTGTCCGGCGCGCTGACGCGGCCAAAACCGCGCGCGGAGTTCTACGGCCTTTCGAGCTCCGGCAGCGACCGCAATCGTTTTCCGCAGCTCAACGGCACTGCAGGGCCGGCGAGCGCGCGCCATGTCGGGCTGGACGCGACCTATCCTTTCACCAGCTCGCTGGCCTTTGTCGGCACGCTGAACCCGGATTTTTCCAACGTCGAGTCCGACCAGCAGGTCATCACGCCGCAGCAGTTCCAACGCGCGCTCACGGAGTACCGTCCCTTTTTCGCCCAGGGGCAGAACTTCCTGACGCCGACGATCCACTTGGGCATCAATTACCCGGCCAACGAGATCCTTTATACTCCCTCCTTCGGGTCATTTGGCCACGGTGAAAAAGTGGAGGGGACCGTCGGTCTGAACGCCGTGGGCGCGCTCGCCGTGAAAGGCCCCGGTTTCTCGGATCAGGCTTTCGGCATTAATCACATCACGGCGGACCACGCCGACCGGTATTTCGTCGCCGGCGTGATGGCGCATCACACGGGGGACGGCTCGAGCGTGATCCCGTGCCCGGTGTTGAATTCGGTGCAGTTGCCGTCGTGCCGCGACTCGGTGCTCACCGCCGGGTTTCGCATCTCCAGCCTCAAGACGGGGGCTGAGGCCGCGTTCGAGTACGGCGGCGAGTCCGGCGACTACGTGCCAAACTCGACGCAAGCGCGCAACTTCATCACGATCGAAAGCGTCAACCGCGCCAACTACGACGGGCATCTCGCGTATCGCGACGTCGGGCCGTACTACAGCCCGGTCGACGGATTCACGCTGATCAACGACATCCGCGGACCCGCAGTGACGATCAACGGGCAAGGCTCAGGCAGCCCCAATTCGGCGATCAAGCGCTACGACGGCGGCGTGAGCGCGGAGCGCTACGTCGATCGCAGCGGCGCTGCGCGTTTCGCTCAGGACGGCGGCTATTTCGATCTCGTGTTCAAGAATCTGCTCGACTTGAACGGTGCGCTATTCGACTCGGAGCAGCGTCAATACGACATCGGCTTTCCGGTGTACTCAAACGGTCAGACGTTCTCGTCGCACACGCAGGACTTGGCGCTCAACTATCGGGATGGCACGCCGAAGTCGGTGGACGGCTATTACCTCTGGGGTCCGAGCGCGGGCTTCCTCCCAAGCCGCGCCGGCCTCTCCTCATTCTATTTCCAGGAGTGGGGCGCCAGCAGCAGCTATCAGTTGGGCACGCGTTACAGCGTTGCAGGCAACTTCGTGATGGACCGTTTGCGCTGCTTTGACGCATCGTGCAACGGGCATACGTATCTGCGTCGCGTGAACATCGGCGAGACGTTCGGTCCCAACTCGAATATCTCGCTCGGCGTGCGCGGCATCTCCGGCACGCTGCTCTCCCCGTCGGCGACCAACTTCGTGGCCGCGTTCCATCGGAAGTTCGCGACCGGCAGCGAGCTGTTCGTGGATTACGGCGCGCCTTCGACGACGTATCAGCTCAATCGGCTTGTGGTCAAGTACGTCTTACATTTGGGCGGCGGTACGGGAACGTAAGATCCGGGGCTAAAGCCCCGGCACTACATTAGGGCACTACATTTAGGGCTCGGTCGTAGACGAGGGCGGCGCAGGCGATGTCTTCGATGGCGATGCCGAGCGACTTGAAGACCGTGATCTCCTCGCGGGAAGTGCGACCCGGGGACTTGCCCGCGACCGCGTCGGCGAGCAGCGTGAGGCGCGGCTCCTCGGGCAATGCACCCTCGGCGATCGCCTGGATGATGTCGGCGGCCTCGTGCATCGCCCCCTCGATCGAGTCCACGAAGATGCGCGCGCGTGACATCAGCGCGCCCGGCAGCTCGCGCATGGCCGGCGTTGAGGCGCCCACGGCGTTGACATGCGCCCCCATGCTTATCGCGTCTGCGGCGAAGAGCACTTCGGATGCGGCAGTCGTCGTGCATACCACGGTGGCGCCGCGACATGCCTCATCCGCCGAAGCCGCGGCGCGCGCCGGTATTTTCCGCGCGGCTGCCACCCAGCTCGCGAGCGCGTCTGCCTTTGCCTTGGTCCTTCCCCATACGCGCAGCTCTTCAATGCGCATCACCCGCGACAACGCATCGATGTGAGAACGCGCTTGCACGCCGGTGCCAAGAACAGCGAGCACGCCTGCGCTTGAAGCTGCCAGCGTTCGCGTGGCGACAGCCGAGGTGGCTGCAGTGCGGATTTCGGTGATGTAGCGGCCGTCCATCAGCGCCAGCGGTTCGCCCGTGCTCGGGTCGAAGAGCGCGATCACCGCGTTGTGGGTGTGCATCCCCCGCGCTGCATTGCCGAGGAAGAACGTGACGAGTTTGGCGCCGAGCGCCGGCTGCGCCCCCGTGATGACGCCGGGCATCGCGCCGAGGATTCCGCCCGGCGCCTTTAAAGCCTGGCGCAGCGGAAAGTTCGTTTCGCCCGCGGATTGCGCGCGCAACGCGCCGTCCACGGCCGCGATCGCGTCGTCCATGTCGAGCAGGCGCGTGACCTGCGCTTCGTCGAGGACGAGCATCGGCGCTAGCGCGCTTTGAGCCAATCCGCGATGAGCGGAGGCAAGTCGCGCTGCACTTTTCCGCTCACGTACATGCCGATGTGCCCGACGGGAAACGACTTGGCCGTGTAGTCGCTCGAGCCGACGTAGTCCTTCAGCGCGGTGGTCGATGCGGGAGGCACAAGCGTATCCTCTTCGCCGTAGATGTTGAGCACCGGCATGCTTATGCGATGCAGGTCCACGCGCGCGCCGCCGAGTTCCACTTCGCCCTTGATCAGCTTGTTGTGCTGGTAGAAATCCTTGATGAATTGACGCCATGCCTCGCCGGCCTGATCCGGACTGTCGAAGATCCAGCGTTCCATGCGCAAGAAATTGACGAGCTTTTCACGGTCATCGAGGATGTCGACCAGGTCGGTGTACTTGCCGAGTCCTAGCGCGAACGGGCGCAGCAGCAAGAAGCCGAAATTCATGAAGTCGCCGGGGATGTTCCCCAACGCCTGGACCATCAGGTCGGCGTCGAGCGCGTCCGCATCGCCGTTGCAGCCCGCCCATGTGTTGAGCAGTCCTGCGGGGACGTTGAAGTCGACCGGCGTGACCATCGTGATGAAGTTCTTGATGCGCTCCGGATGCAGCGCCGCATAGCACAGGCTGAACGTGCCGCCCTGGCAGATGCCGAGCACGTTGATCTGCTCGAGCTTGTGCCGCTTGAGCACGGCGTCGACGCAGTTGTGGATGTAGCCGTTGACGTAGTCGTCAATCGTCAGCCAGCGGTCCGCGCGCCCGGGGTAGCCCCAATCGATGAGATACACGTCGATGCCGCGCGTCAGCAAGCCGTGCACAAGCGAGCGATCCTGCTGGAGATCGACCATGTACGGCCGGTTGACCAGCGCGTACGAAACGAGCAGCGGCACCGGATGCAGCTGGCTCGCGATCGGCGTGTAACGGTAGAGCGTGACGCCGTCCTCGCGATAGATCTCCTGCTTCGGCGATGCGCCGACGATGGTGTCAGCGTCCTTGATCCCGCCGAGCACCTCCATGCCGCGCACGATCTTGCGGTTGAACTCGATGAGTTCGTGAAGAGCGCTGTCGGGCGTGATGTCGATGGGCAGCGGCGGCACGGCTAGCTGCCCTCGCGTTCTTCGAGTTTCTTCTGCAGCGCTTTGACCATCTTGCCGAGCTCGTAGATGCGGCGGTTGGCTTCGTCGATATCGGTGGGCGTCGGCAAGCCGCGCATCTTCATATACGCTTCGAGCACCTCGCGCTCGCGGATGCGCTGCGTCATCGACGCCTTGACCAGCCTGCTCTGTGCGGCGATGTACGGCTCCGAACGGAAGAACTGCATGAACTCATCGTCGAATTCGTCGATCCACAGCGTGAAGAGCTCGCGCAGACTCGTGACGCTCTCGTGTTTTTCCCCTTTGGCGACGAGCGTTCGCACGAAGCGTTCGTACGCGCGCACCCAGGCGTCCGCCATGAGGCTTTGATAGTCGAGCGTAGCGCGCCGCAGCGCCATCCACGCGTCGAACGCGCGCACTTGTTTGTCGTGGGATTCGCGCGACAGCCCGAGCGACGGCATGTCGATGAGCTTGCCCAACGTGCGCTCGTACGCGCTCCAAAAAAGGCCGCTCATCTCCGATGCAGCGGCTGAGCTGTCCCCCTTCGCGACGTCCTTGAGCGAGCGTTGTGATTGGGTGAACGAATCCATCCACGGTTTGCTGAAATGTCCGAATTGTTCGAGGTACAGTCGCCACAGCTCGGCGGCGTCGGTGCCGGCGTGCGCGAACTGCTCGGGAGACTGCATGAACTGCTTGCGCGCTTGCTCTGCGTGACGCGCGAGCGCCGCGCTCCAATCCTCGCCCGCTTCGACGCGCGGCGCGACATCTTTCCAGGTGTCGGCGAAGAGCGCGGCCAGCCGGGTCATCGCTTCCTGTCCTGCTAGCGCGCGCTTGGCGACTTCTTGCACGAACGGAGCGCTGCCGGCGGTCAACTGCTCGACGCTTTTGGCGGCGAGATCGCGCCATTGCTCGAACGCGCCGTTGGTCGAAGGCGATGCCGCGCGAGTGGCCGTCGGCATGTCAACCCAGCTCTGCAGTATCTCCTTTTGCGCTTGCACCCACGCGTCGGCGAGGGCCTGCGAGTCTTCGATCCAGCTCACTTGTTACGATTTCGCGCTTTTTTCGGAGGATTTCTTTTTCTGACTCAGCGTTTCGGTCCAGCGCTTCGCCCAGTCGCGCTGAGCCTCGAGCGCTTTGTCCGCCACCTCTTGCCACTTGCGCATGAACGATTCGACGTCGCTTTCCCACGCGCCGCCGGTTTTCGCCGTGTTCAGCCTGCTCACGACGCGGATCCATTCCGACCAAAGGCGAGCTTGGGTGTCGGCGAGGGTCTTCATCATGTCGCGCGCCTGGCCCGCCCACTCGCGCAAGCCTTCCGGCGCGTTTGCGGAGCTCAGCTGCTCGGCCCACATCTTGGTCCACTGCGCCTGCATCTCGAGCGCCTTCTTGATCGATTCTTCCAGCGCTTGCATGCTCTTCTCCCACATCTCGCCGGCCTGCGAGCCGCCCAGGCCTTTGGAAGCGGAGAGCATCGTATCCCACGCCCGCTTTTGGGCGTCGGTCCACATCTTGATCATGTCTTCTGCTTGCTTGGTGTAATCCATGACGATTCGTCTCCTGACTATTTACATGTGGTGGCCGCCGTTGATGCGCAAGACCGCTCCCGTTATGTAGCTCGATGCCACGGGCGAGAGCAGTATCGCGCATCCCCAGCCGATCTCGTCCGGCTTGCCGAAACGCCGGAACGGGATCTCCATCAAGATCTTCTCCTTCACTTTGTCCGGCACGGGCTTGAGCATATCGGTGTCGATGAATCCCGGCGTGATGACGTTCACCCGCACGTTGTTCCGGGCTCCCTCGCGCGCAAGCGTTTTGGCGAAGCCGACCAGTCCGGCTTTCGACGCTGCGTAATTCGCTTGCCCCATGTTGCCGCGCTCGCCGACGATCGAGCTGATGAACACGATCGAGCCGCCTTTGCGTTCGTAGAGCTTGCCAACGAGCGGGTGGGTCAGGTTGTACGCGCCGGTGAGATTGGTGTGGATGACTTTCGTCCAATCCTCGGGTGTGATGTTCAAGAACGAGTTGTCGCGCGTGATGCCCGCGTTGGACACCGCGCCCCAGATCGGGCCGAGTTCGTTCTCGACGCGATCCACGGCTTTTTGCATCTCGTCCGCGCTGGCGATGTCGGCTTTTATGGCCAGCGCGCCGCGCTGCCCCGGCGCCGTCTGGTAGGTGTACGCGACCTTGCAGCCCATGTCTTCGAGCAGGCCCACAAGCGCAGCACCGATGCCGCGGCTGCCGCCCGTCACAAAGATCACTTTGCCTTCAAGGCCCAGCGTGATCATTTGCCTTCCTAGTCCGAGCTTCGCTCGGAACGCTACATCGAGAGAGTCTGTTATGCGATCTGCTTGCGCAACGCATTCGCCTCATCGAGCAGCATGACCGCTTCCCCGTCCAGGACCGCCTCCCCATGCTGATTGACGCAGCGGGTGTGCAGGGTGATGATCGGCTTGCTTTCGTGGATCGAGGTCACCGTGGCCGATGCGGTGATCGTGTCGCCGATGAACACGGGCTTCAGGAACATCAGCGACTGCGAAAGATAAATGGCTCCGGGTCCCGGCAGCTTGGTTCCCAGCACCGCCGAGATGAGGCTGGCGGTGAGGATGCCGTGGACGATCTGTTTGCCGAAGCGAGTCCCTTTGGCGAACTCGGCGCTGAGGTGCATCGGATTGTCGTCACCCGACACGCCGGCGAACGTCTTCAGGTCTGCTTCGGTGAAGGTCTTGGTCACCGACGCGGTGACTCCGGGAGCAAGCGTCAAATGATCCTCCTCTTATTTCGCGACGAGTTCGATCGCCAGCGCCGTGGCGCCGCCGGTTCCGTGGCAGATGGCGGCGAGCCCGCGACGGCCGCCGTGGGTTTCCAGCGCATTGAGCAGGGTGACGACGAGGCGCGCGCCGCTCGCGCCGATCGGGTGGCCGAGCGCGATCGCGCCGCCATGCACGTTGAGTTTTTCGTACGGCACATCGAGGAGCTGGTGGAAGAGCGCGTTGTTGAGCGCAAACGCTTCGTTGTTCTCGAACAGATCAAAATCCGCGATGCTCATGCCAAGCTTGGCGAGCAGTTTTTTGACCGCCGGGATCGGCGCCTCGGGGAAGCGCCAGGTCTCGCCTGCCGCCCACGCCCCGCCGAGGATGCGGGCGCGCGGTTTCAGGCCCCGTTTCGAAGCGGCTTCCCCGCTCGCCAGCAACAGCGCCGCCGCGCCGTCCGATAGCTGGCTCGCGTTGCCCGCGGTCAAGACGCCGTCTTTTCGAAATGCAGGGCGAAGCGCGGCCAGCGACTCGCGCGTCGTATCGCCGCGGATGCCTTCGTCGTGCTCGAAGACGGTTGGGGCTTTCTTGCCGTTGAGTTTGATCGGCGCGATCTCACGCGCGAACGTTCCCGTCTCGGTCGCTGCTCGAGCGCGTTGCTGCGACATCAGCGCGATCTCGTCGAGCTCGCTGCGCTCGACTTCGTATTCGCGCGCGAGGCGCTCCGTCTGTTCGCCCATGCCCTCGCCGGTGATGGGATCGGTAAGCCCGTCGACGACCATCAGATCCTTGATCTCTTCAGGCGCGCCGAGCAGCATCTTGTAGCCCCAGCGCGCGCGATGCGAAATGCCGAAGCCGGCCTGCGACATCGATTCGAATCCGCCGGCGAGCACGAGGTCGGCGTCGCCGACGCGGATCATGTTGTGCGCGTTCATGACGCTCATCATGCCCGATGCGCAGACCATGTCGATTGCATAGCCGTCGATGGACTCCGGGATGCCGGCCTTGATGGCGGCCTGGCGCGGCAGCAGTTGCCCGTGACCGCCGCGCAGCACATTGCCGAAGACGAAAAGATCCAGGTCGCCGCCCGGCACGGCAGCCCGCTCGAGAGCGGCTTTCATGGCGTGCGCGCAGAGGTCGGCGGGTGAGAAGTCTTTGAGCGCGCCGCCGAACTTGCCGATGGGCGTGCGGGCAGCGGAGACGAGATAGACGTCGGACATAGCAGTTGAGACTTTGCCGAGCGAGCGAGCACAGTCCTGGGAAACGAGCCTGGAACAAGCGACTTTCGCGGCAGGAACGGACATAAAAAACGGACCTAAAGGTCCGTTGCTACGTAGAGGGGTTGTCTGTGAGGGCTAGTTGATGGCGATGGAGACGGCGATACGCTCGCCGTTGCGCATCACGCCGGTGATCGTCAGCTTCTGGTTCTGACGGATGTCGGCGATGGAGCCGGTTTCGCCTTTGCGCGCGATCGATGTGGTGGGGGTGACGTGAATCGTAACCCTCGCGCCGCCGGTCTGCAGCTCGATCGTGTTCTGACTGTAGTGCACGGCCATCACGACGCCGCTCATCGTGAAGCTGGTCTCGGCGACTAGCGCTTCCTCAGAGATGCTGTATGCGGCATCGAAATAGGCCGCCTGCGCAGTGCTTCCCGTCAGGACAAACGCCAATACCAGGGCCGCGCTGAGGCGCCCCGCAGCGTTGACCACTGCCCCCGACTTCTTGTTCATCATTAATCTAACGAAAGTTTGCGCCTGGTCGTTTCGAGCCCCTGCCGGCGGAACGGACCTGAGGGTCCGTTGCTACGTTAAAGGTCAATCGAGTCCGATATCCCACATGGCTTGGACGTCTTTGCGACTAAAACAGCGGAAAGCGACCAGCGTCATGGTCGCTCGTATGCCCTCGACAGCGGACAAGCGCTCCGTGACCAAGTCATTGAGCTGGTCGTGGTGTTTGACGCGGATGATGGCGACCAGATCGTAGGCGCCGGCCACGCTGTAGACCTCGGTCACCGCCGGTATTTCGAGCAGCGACGACGAGACCGCAGGCACTTTGCCTCGCTCGATGTTCATGAGGACGATCGCGGTGACCAAAGCCTCTCGTGCCTCCCATGCTAGGCGCCCCGTTGTGCGAACGCGAACCCGCCCGCCATGAACAGTACGGAACTGCCATCTCGACTCCTGGGCAAGACCGGGCAGCGGGTCAGCATTTTCGGCCTCGGCGGCGAGGGCGTTTTGCGCACCTTTGGTTACGATGCTCAAGCGAGGGCGATGATCGACGCGGCGCTGGAGGCGGGCGTCACGTATTGCGACAGCGCGCGTGCGTACGCGGGCAGCGAGCAGTATTACGGCGCGGCGTTAGGCCCCCGCCGCGAGCGGATCTTTCTGACCTCGAAAGCGCACGAACGCAGCAAGCGCGGAGCGCTTGCGATGCTCGATGAAACGCTGCGCAACATGCGCACGGATCATCTCGACCTCTGGCAGCTGCACGACGTGCGCACGTGGGATGAGATCGAGATGATGGGCGATCCCGAGGGCACCTATGCCGCGTTCGAGCAGGCCAAGCGCGAAGGCAAGACGCGCTTCATCGGCGTGACGGGGCATCACGACGTCGAGGTGCTGCTCGCCGCGATCAAGCAGTTCGATTTCGACACGGTTTTGCTGCCGATCAATCCGTGCGAGCCGGCGGCCGAGGCGTTTGCCGACGCGGTCGTGCCCGAGGCGAACGCGCGCGGCATGGGCGTGATCGCGATGAAGGTGCTGTGCAGAGGTCTTCTTCTGCAGACGCAGGAGCCGCCCAGCGTGCAGCAACTGTTCGACTACGCCTTGAGCCAAGCGGTGTCGCTGGCGATCATCGGCTGCGACGATGTATTGCAGGTGCGCGAAAACGCGGCGGCCGCGCGTGCTTTCAAGCCGATGGCGCAAGCGGACCAGCGCGCGCTCGAAGCGCGCGTGCGCCCATGGGCCGAGCGCATGCTCTACTATCGGCCTGCGGCAGCTCCCAGATAAAAGCCGGACTAAAGTCCGGCATACCACATCCGGGGCTAAAGCCCCGGCACTACATTTAGTCGAGGATATTTCAGTCGACGAAGTCGATTTTTTCCACCGCGGGGACGATGCCCCGTTCGGCGCCGCGTTCGAGGAAGAGCCGGATGCTCGTCCGCGCATCCTCGCCGAGATCGATGGTGCGCCGGTTGACGTACATGCCCACAAAGGCGTCGGCGGTCTCCTTCTCCATGCCGCGCGCGTAGCGCAGCGCCCACTCCAATGCTTCGGGTCGGTGCGCCAGTCCGTACTCGATGCTGGCCTTGAGATCTTGCGAAGCCTGGCGCTGGACATCCTCGGGCAAGGAGCGCTTGATCGCGTTGACGCCGAGCGGCAGCGGCAGGCCGGTTTCGTCATGCCACCACGAACCGAGATTGACGATCGAATGCAGGCCGAGCTTCGCATGCGTGAGCTGGCCCTCGTGGATGAGCAAGCCGTATTTCACGCTGCCGTCCGCCACGGCTTCCATGATCTTGTCGAACGGCATGACCACCGGGATGAACTCCTTGATGCACAGATGCAGCGCGAGGTACGCGCTGGTCATGAGGCCCGGTACTGCGATCGCCGCGCCGCGCAGCTCCTCGACCTTTGCCGGTTCGCGCGCCACGACCATCGGGCCGTAATCTTTCTCCCCCATGGACGCGCCGTGGTTGAGGATCGCATATTTGTCGGCCACGTACGCGTACGCGTGCACGGAGATCGCGGTGGTGTCGAGCTTGCTCTCTTTGGCCCACTCGTTGAGAGTCTGGATGTCTTCGAGGATGTACTCGTACTTCAAAGCGCTTTTCACGGCGCCCGACGCCAGACCGAAAAACATGAATGCGTCGTCCGAATCCGGCGAGTGACCGAGCGTGAGCGTGTGTGTGGGCGTCATCGTGCGCCGCTTCGCGCAGGACTCCATTTTCTCCGCCCCTAAACAAGCAAGGCCATGAATGACGAAACGACTTCTCCCACGACCACCGGGCCAGCGACCGAAGCCGCTGAAACGCCGGTCACCGAAGAGCGCGTGCGCGAAGAGCTCAAAAATGTCGTCGATCCCGAGATCGGCCTCGACATGGTCAGCCTCGGGCTGCTGTACGGCGTGACCGTCGAAGGCAGCGACGTCAAAGTGCTCATGACGCTGACCACGCCCGCGTGTCCGGTCGGACCGATGTTCGTGAACGCGGTGCATACCGCGGTGATGGCGATGCCCGGCGTGAAGTCGTGCAGCGTCGACCTGACGTTCTCGCCGCCGTGGGATCCGCGCACGATGGCCAGCGACGACGTCAAACTTCAAATGGGGTTCTATTATTGAGCGGCGCGCCGCCCGCGTCCGCGACGCCGAACGGCGCCCTTGACGGCGCCGTTTCCATTCGCCATCTCACCAAGCGCTACGGTGAGGTGCTGGCCGTGGACGATCTCTCGTTCGACGTCGCGCCCGGCGAGTTTTTCGGTTTCCTCGGTCCCAACGGCGCCGGCAAGACGACGACCATCAACGCGATCGTCGGCCTCGCCACGTATCAATCGGGCAACATCAAGATCTTCGGGGCGGACGCGGTGTCGGAATATCGGCGCGCGCGCTCGTACGTCGGGTTGTCGCCGCAGGAGTTCAACTTCGATCGCTACCTGACGGCCGAGGAGATCCTTGAGTTTCAGGCCGGCTATTACGGCATCCCGCGCGCGCAGGCGCGCGCGCGGGCCAAGGAGCTGCTCGATCAATTCGAGCTGACCGACAAACGTCGGAGTTTGTTTATGCAGTTGTCCGGCGGCATGAAGCGGCGCTTGTCGCTGGCCCGCGCGCTCATCCACCAACCGCGCCTGCTCATCCTCGACGAGCCCACCGCCGGCATGGACGTCGAGCTGCGCTTGGAGCTATGGGAGTTCTTGCGCGGCATCAACGCCGGCGGCATGACCGTGCTCATGACCTCGCACTATCTCGAAGAGGTCGAGCAGCTGTGCAATCGCATCGGCATCGTCAACTATGGCAAGCTCGTGGCGCTTGAGGACAAGGCCGCGCTCATGGCCAAGCACGGCACGAGTTCGCTGCAAGACATCTTCCTCGATCTCGTCGGGCGGCGCGCGCGTGCCTAACTACATCGGGCTCAGCACGCTCGTGCGCCGGGAATTCAAGCGCACGGCGATGACGATCAATCAGGTCGTGTGGCCGCCGATCATCACGACGCTGCTCTTCTTGTTCATCTTCGGGGTCGGTTTGAGCGCGCGCATCAAGACGCTCAACGGCGTGCCGTACCTGGAGTTCCTGCTGCCCGGACTCGTCATGATGAACGTCATCTCCTCGAGTTATGACGAATCGTCATCCTCGTTGTTCCAGCAGCGCTTCATGATGTCGATCCAGGAAGTGCTCATCGCGCCGCTTTCTTATTTCGAGATGCTCATCGGTTTTCTCACCGGCAGCCTGCTGCGCGGGGTCGTCATCGGATGCCTGGTCATGGGCATCGGCCTCATCGTCGTGCATGCCGGGCCGAGCAACATCCCGGTCTTCAGCTTCTTCATGTTCGTGACCGCGCTTTTGTTCTCGTCGATCGGCATGATCGGCGGTTTGATCGCGAAGACGTTCGACAACCTCGCCATCGTGACGACGTTCATCATCACGCCGCTCACCTACGTCGGCGGCGTGTTCTCGAGCATCCATCTGCTGCCGCCCCTCCTGCAGCAGATCTCGCTCTTCAATCCTATGCTTTATATGGTGGACGGCTTGCGCTACTCATACACCGGGGTTGCCGACATCAGTCCCGGCATCGACGCCGTCGTCGTCAGCGTGCTCGCGGTCATCGCGTTTAGCGTCGCTTATTGGATGACCAAAAAGGGCGTCAATTTGCGCGTGTAACTCAGGCGCCGGGGGGAGATTCGCGCAGGTACTCTCCGTAGCGTGCGTAGTTGTTGCCGCCCGAGCGCTTCGCGGAGTACATCGCGCTATCGGCGGAGGCGATCAACTCATTCGCGGTGGTCCCGTCTTTCGGAAAACCCGCGACGCCCATGCTGATCCCGACCGATCGCGTCTCGTCGCCGACCTTGATCTTGTCGCGCGCCGCTTCCACGATTTTCTCCGCCATCGATTCGATGTCTCGCGGCAGCGTGATCGGCGGCGTGAGGATGGCGAACTCGTCTCCACCGACTCGCGCGAAGAGGTCGCTTTCGCGCAATCGCCCGGCGATGCTCGTGACGACTCCGCGCAGCGCGTCGTCGCCGGCCGCATGGCCCTTCCTATCGTTGATCTCCTTCAACCCGTCGAGATCGAAATACAAGACCGCGAACGAAAGCTGGTGGCGTTGCGCGATATTGATCGACCGGTTCAGCTCCTGGATGAAATGCCGCCGGTTCGGCAAGCCGGTGAGGTGATCGTTGTTGGACAGCTGCGCGAGCTGCGTCTCGGTGCGCACGTGATCCGTCTCGTCGCGCGCGGCGACGTAGATCAGGCGCCGGCTCGGATCGGGCACGGCGTTCCAGACCAGCCAATGATAGGAGCCGTCTTTGGCGCGGTAGCGGTTGCGGAAGCCGCGCACGCGCTCGTTGCGGCTGAGGCGCAGCATTTGGTAGGCGGTCGGGGCACGATCCGTCGGGTACACGAAATCGGTGAACGGCCGCGATTTCATATCTTTGGGCATGTGACCAAGCACGCGCTGCCACGCCAGATTCGTCCATAAGAAGTAGCCTTGATAGTTGACCACCGCCACGAGGTCGTCCACGGCCTCGACGAAGTGCATGCCCTCCGACTCCAATATCTCGCGGCGGCCTTCCGAGAGCAGCGCGATGATCATGAAAGCAAGGACGGCCAGCACCGCGGTCGCTGCCGCCGCACCGGCGAGTTCCTCGCCGCGCTTGAGTTCCGCCGTGGCCGCGTCGTCCGCCATGCTCAGCATGGCGGACAGGTCCGCGCGCATGCCGCGCATCAAACGCGCCCCGCGCGAGCGGATCGCGACGAGCTCCGCCGTCGCCGGTTTGGTCTCGATCGACGGCCGGGCGACGCCGCTCAGCCAGCGATGATAGCCGCGGTAGAACCGGTTGAACGTGGCTGCCGAAGAGGAGGGCAGGGCGGCGACTTCAAGTCCGGCCTTGCGCATGGTTCCGTCAAACGTGTTGCGATCCGTCAAGTACGAGCGCAGGTCGCGCTGGTCGTGCCAGACGGAGAAGCCGCGCACGCTGGCGTCCTGGTCGAGCAGGTTTGCCTCAAGGGCTAGAATGCTGGAGCGGGCCGCCTGGATGCGTTCTGCGCGATTGAATGAAGGTTCGATCTGCCATTGGACCAGCCAGATGAACAGGAGCGCCGCCCCGAAGACGATCGCAATAGCGATTATACCGAGCCGCTTACCGCTTGTCCGCACGGTGCTCCACGGGGCCAGTGTTTACCAAGTACTCGGCGGCATCCTAGGCCTTCCGGGGCTAAAGCCCCGGCACTACATCCGAGCTAGCGCTCGGGTCGCTACGTTCGATTACGCTCCTTTGGACCTGGTCCGCACGAGTTTCTTCGGGGCGCTGGTGAGCGATTTGCCCTCGAATGCCTCGATTTGGTGCCGGCGTTTATCCGAGATAGCGACCGACTTGCCGGTGGCGTAGTCGTACATCACCTGCACGGAGTTCACCTCGCATACCAGCTGGCCGGTCACGACGTTGCTGATCTCGGCCTCGCACAGGAACGACGAGCGGCGCAACTCGGTGATCCGCACGCCCACGAGCAGTTCGTCGCCGAGTTTGGCCGGCGCGTGGTAGCGCGCGGTCACTTCGGCGAGGACGAAATCGAACTCCGACACATCTTGCAGCTCGCACACCTTCATCCAGTACTCGTTGCGCGCGGTCTCGCAGTAGGTCAAGTACACGGCATGGTTCACGTGGCGCATGCCGTCGATGTCGCGGAACGCCACCTTGATCGGACGCGCGAACTTGAAGCGGTTTTCGCGAGGACCCTGGTCGCTCATGGATTCCTCGGCGCGCGCGGCGCCTTGCCCTCGATCACCGCGATGGCTTCGAGCGCAGCGCGGTGTTGGAACGAGGTTTTCGCGCTCTGCGCATAGCGCTGAAGGTACGGGATGGCCGCGCGATCCCCCAGGCCGGTAAGAGCGCTCACGATCGCCCTATTCGTGCGCGCGTTAGGGTCGCCGAGCAGGCCGCCGAGGAATTGCGTCACCTGCGCGTTGCCCTTGCCGATCTCCCCAAGCGCGTCGATCGCGGCATTTCGCGTGTCCAGTGGAGCCCCGTAACGCGCATACTGTTCCTCGAGCGGGATGACGTCCGCACCCTTGAGCTTTGCGTAACCTCGCAGCGCCGCCGAGGCGATCACTCCCTTGTCGGATGGTTGCTGCAGCGCCTTGGCCAGCACGGCGTCCGCACCCGCAGCCTTCGAGGCTGCGAGCGACTCGACCGAGTTCGCGATGACGGCGTAGGACGGATCGTACGTGGCGTGCAGATTCAACGCCGCGACCGACGAGATGTCGCTGCCGAAGAGAGCCAGCGACTTCGCCGCCGCCGCTCGCACGTGGGCGCTCGGATCGCCCATCGCTTGACGCAGCGCCGAGGCGGCCCGCGGATCCGGCGCGAATTTCGCAAAGCCCGCCGCCGCGTAGGCGCGGGCGTCGGCCACCGGATCGTGCGCCAGGAACGTCTCGGCCGCAGCGAACCGCTGGACATCCGGTTTCGCCGGCGCGATCAGCGCGTCGAACGCATCGAGGCGATCGAACACCGATGGCGCCTTGCGCGCGATGAAGGCCAGCTCGTCGTCGCTGCGCGGGAAGCGCACCTTCGAAACGATGGTGTGGCCCGGGTCGAAGAGCAGCGCCACCGGTTTGGCCGGCGCGGCGATCGTGAACACCTGACGGCGCTTGTCGTTTTGGATCAGCGTCGGGTGCGGCGTTCCGTCGCCGTCGAGCAGCGCGATCGTGATCGGCATGACGAACACGGCAGGCGTGTTCCATGCGGTTTTTTGCGTCTGATCGACCGCCACTCTGATGGTGTTCGTGGTCGCATCATATCTGTACGAGACGCTGTATTCGGGGAAGCCCGCCTTGTACAGCCACTCGATCGTGAACCAACCGAGGTCTTTACCCGAGGCTTGCTCCATCGCGGCTTGCCATTGCGCGGTGTCGACGGACTTTTCGCGGTACTGCGTGAGGAACGCCGTCTGCGCCTTCTGGTAGCTGTCGGTGCCGACCACCGTGCGCAGCATATGCAGCACCAGCGCGCCTTTACCGTACGTCGTGTCGTCTGCCATATCGAACGGATCGCCGTACATCTGCGTCACGACCGGCCTGCGGTAGGTCGCATCGTTGCTGAAGTATTCCGCCTGCGTGTTTCGCCGCTCGATGTCGAATCCATCGATGCCGTGCGCATGTTCGGCGTACAGCATCGTATAATACTCCGCGTAGCCTTCATTCAGCCAGAACTGGCCCCAATCCGCGCCGGTCACGAGATCGCCCCACCACTGGTGCGCAAGCTCGTGCGCCAGCAGGCCTTCGCCGTCGGCGTCGAGCTCGCTGCGCCGGTCGTGCAGGGAGCGACTGGTGAGCGTCACCGCTGAGACGTTTTCCATCCCGCCGTACAGGAAATTGGTGACGACGGTTTGCGCGAACTTCTCGTAGGGATACGGCACGCCGTTGAAGTCGGAGAAGAACTTGATCATATCCGGAGTCGCGCGGAACGTGAACGCCGCCTCGGCGATGGCGTCCGCCGGCGCGTCATACGTCACCGGGATCGGGCCGGCGTGGCTGGAGGCCTGGGCGAACGCGCCCGCGATGATCGAGATGAGATAGGTCGAGTGCGGCACGCTCTCGACCCAATCGAAGGTGGCGGTCCTGCGAGCGCGATCGTGCGTCACCTTGGCCAGCGAACCGTTGCTGATGACCACCTGACCCTCGGGGACGGTGATGACCGTTTCGCTTGGGGCCTTGCGGTCGGGGTTATCGTAGGTGGGGAACCAATAGTGGTTGTCCTCGGGCTCGCCTTGCGACCAGACCTCGCGCGGCAGTCTGGGGTAGAACTTGTCGGGGCCTTCGAAGTACAGACCTTTGATCGGCCGCGCTTGATAGCGCGTTTCGATCGCGTAGGTCTGACCCGAGACGGCAGCCTGCGGCAGGTAAACGCGCACGTAGTCGGCGTGCGTCTCGTAGCGCAGCGACGAGCCGCCTGCGAGCGCAACGCGTGTGAATCGCAAGCCGGATGCGTCGAGGTCGATGGAGCGCCCGCCCGCCTGCACCATGCGAATCGTATTCGTGACGTCGCCGTCGACGGAGCGATTCGCTTCGTCGAGCGTCGCAAGGATTTTCACGTTGACGAGATCGTAGACGTGGGGGCGCGCGACGTGACGATGCGCGCGGCCGGCGGCGAAGAGAACGCGGTGGTCGCCGTCAGCGTTCGCGATCGCGGGAAGCGACAATACCGCGCAGAGGATACCACCTACTACGGCCAGACTAAAGTCTGGCATACCACATGCTTTCACTAGTCTTTCACGACCGCTGGACGGCGCGCCGCCAAGCGCATGAAAACGCCTAGGTACGTCCCGACGAACGCCGGCACGAACGCCAGCAGCGGCGACAAAAGGTAGTCGGGGGTCAGCGGCCTGGTCCCATCCATGAGCCGCGACGTGATCTGCGCGATGGGCACCCAAACGCCGAGAATGGCGGCCCAGCGCCATGCCCTGTTCGGCTGCGCGAAGCCCAGGATGAAGCCGAAGACGAGCAACAACGACACGGTGACCTGCACCTCAGCGGTGTTCAGATCGACGTATGCCGCTATGAAACCGAATACGATGGCAAGCGCAGACAGCCATACGGTGAGCGTCCGCATTGCCGCCCCATTCCATGCGCGCCGGGGACAGTCATTCAGCGCCGACGACGGCGTCGACCTCGATCTCCACCAGCATCGCCGGATCCAGAAGCTGACGCACCTCGACCATCGTGGATGCGGGCCGGACATCGCGGAAGTACTCGGCATGCGCTTCCCCGATGCGCCGCCATTGTGAGATGTCCGTCACGAACATGCGGGTGCGCACCACGTCGTTCATGCTCGCGCCTGCAGCCTCGAGCGCCCGGCGGATCTTCTCGAGCGCGTGTGAAGCTTGTGCGCGGGCGTCGGCGCCGCCCACGACGTCGCCGTTCTCGTCGCTGGCCGTCGTGCCCGCGACGAAGACGTGCGCGCCGGCGCGCACCGCGCGCGAATAGCCGACCACCGATTCCCACGGCGAGCCGCTCGACACTCGATCGCGTTTCAATTGCAGGTCCTCCTTAGATGGAATGGGCGCGACGACCGCGTACCTCGACGCGTAATGCTCGCGACTCAGTTCGGCATGTCTTATCACGATCTCGTCGCGTATTTCTCCGCCGAGTTCGGTTTGCACAAAGGCTTCCCCATCTATTCAGGTGGTCTCGGCATTTTGGCCGGCGACCACTGCAAGGCGGCCAGCGATCTCGGCCTGCCCTTGGTGGCGGTCGGGCTGCTGTACCACCAGGGCTACTTCACGCAGACCATCGACGCGGACGGCGCGCAGCACGCCGCCTATATGCCCTCGGATTTCACCGAGCTGCCGGTCTCGCCCGCGCTGGACCCGGGTGGCCGAGAACTGCGCGTGGTCGTGCCGATCGCGGAGCGCCTGGTGTCTGCGCGGGTCTGGAACGCCCGCGCGGAGCGCGTTCGCGTGCTGCTGCTGGATACCGACGTCGCAGAAAACTCGGAGCACGACCGGCGCATCACCTATCAACTCTACGGCGGCGACGTCGAGATGCGCATCAAGCAGGAGCTGGTGCTCGGCGTCGGCGGCGTACGCGCGCTGCGCGCCGCGGACTTGCATCCCACCGCCTGGCATATCAATGAAGGCCACGCGGCGTTTTCCACGCTCGAGCGCTGTCGCGAGTTGGTCGCCGGCGGTCTGGATTTTCCGAGCGCGCTCGAGGCGTGCGCTGCGTCATGCGTCTTCACCACGCACACGGCGGTGCCGGCCGGCCATGACGTCTTTCCGCCCGCGCTCATCGAGCGTTACCTCAGCCACTTCTGCGGCGCGCTGGGCTTGGCGGCGGCAGACCTGCACGCGCTCGGGCTCAAGCCGGATCAGGGCGACGGCTTCAATCAGACCGCGCTTGCCATCCGGGGCTCGCGTTTTCAAAATGGCGTGAGCCGCATCCACCGCGACGTGTCGGCGCAGCTGTGCCGGTCGTTGTGGCCACAGGTGCCGCCGCTGGAAAACCCCGTTTCGTACGTGACCAACGGCGTGCACGTCGGAACTTTCTTGGCCCCGGAGTGGGCGACGCTCTTCGACGCTCAGTTCGGGAGCGAGTGGCGCGGCCAACTCACGGCCGTCGACTTCTGGGACCGCATCGAGCGCATTCCCGACGAGCTTTTCTGGAACACCCGGCAATGGATCAAAGCGCGCTTGCTCGCCGACCTGCGCCGGCGCTTGACGCAGCAGTACACGCGCAACGGCATGGACGCGGGTCGTCTCGAACGCGCGCTGCGTCATCTGGATCCGGGCGATCCCAATGTTCTGCTCATCGGCTTCGCGCGACGCTTCGCCACGTACAAGCGCGCCGGACTTCTGTTCGAGGACCCGGCGCGAGCCGCCGCGTTGTGCAACGCGGCGGATCGTCCGGTGGTGTTCGTCTTCGCCGGCAAGGCGCATCCAGCCGATCTGCCGGCGCAAGCGCTGATACAGTCGATTTGGCGATGGTCTCAAAGTCCGCAGTTCGAAGGCAAGGTGCTCCTCGTCGAAGGCTATGACATGGCGCTGGCGCGCAGCATGGTGCGCGGCGCGGATGCATGGCTCAACACGCCCGAGTATCCGTTCGAAGCCAGCGGCACCTCGGGCCAAAAGGCGGGCATGAACGCCGGCATCAATGTCAGCGTGCTCGACGGTTGGTGGGGTGAGGGCTTCGACGGCTCAAACGGCTGGGCGATCAAACCCGTTGCGCCCATCGGCGATTCCGCGCGGCGCGATCGCGCGGAGGCGGCTCAGCTCTACGACATCCTGGAAAAAGAAGTCGTGCCGCTGTACTACGAGCGTACGGCGTCCGGTTTCTCGCGAGGCTGGCTTGAAAAAGCGAAGCGCTCGATGAAGACGCTGCTGCCGCGCTTTTCCGCGGCGCGCATGGTCGAGCAGTACGTGACCGGCTTCTACCGGCCGGCTTCGGTCCACGGCAGGCAGCTGGCACAGGACGGTTTCCAGCCCGCGCGATCGCTGGCTCGATGGAAGGCGCTCGTGCGCGAACGCTGGCCCGGCGTGGCGATCCGCCGCATCAGCGATCAGCCGTTCGAGGTCGCGCTGACGCTCAACGGCCTTTCGCCCGCCGACGTTCGCGTGGACGGTTTGGTCGGCGAGCGCAGCATCACGCTCGACGACGCGGGCGCTGTGGACGGCGGTGACGAGCGCCGCTTCGCGCTCAGCCTGCGCCCGGACGAATTTGGCGCTGCGCCGCTGCGGGTGCGCGCGTATCCGTACTCCAAGCTGCTCGCCCACCGCTTCGAGCTCGGCTTGATGCTGTGGCTTTGACGAATCGCAACACCGTCTCGATCTGCAAGCGATCGCCGGCTTCCAGCGCCAGGGGCCACGTGAGCGTCAGCGTCACCGCCTGCATGACCTTCTCGAAGCCGCCTTCGGATTGCGATACGGTGTACAGCGGCGCGACGTGGAGATCGCATGCCGGCGATATTTCGATCGCGGCCGCGGCGCCGAGTTCAGCGTCGTGGAGCTGCAGCGACGTGGCACTGCCCCACGCGTGGGTCGCGCCGAACCCGCCAAAGAACTCTCCGTCTCGAACGAAGGTGCCGCCGGGCCCTGCGCCGCTCGGCATGGCGAGGTTGATCTCGACTGAAAAACGTCCGGCGGCTGACGCCGTCGCTGCAAGGTCGTAACGCACCCGCAACACCGCTTGCTCGACCCTATACGCCTTCGTCACTTCAAACGATGCGCCGATGGCGCGGCATTGTGCCGACGCGCCGCGTTCGTCGCAGGCGACCGTGTACGCGATGACCTCCGGCCGCTTGCTGCGCAGCGCCTGCCAGCGGTCCAGGAATAGCGCGCGCGGGGCGTCGTCGACCGCGAGATCGGATGGTTCGATCTTCTCCTTGAACGCCACGCGGCCGTGGATCGTAGCGATGCCGCGGTCGCGGCGCGGAACCCGCGGGGCGCTGTGCTGCGGAGCGCCGCCGCGCCGGATGCGATCGTAATAGGTCTCATCGCGCCGCGTGAGCGCATCGCCGAAGTTGTGCCGCAGCCCATAGTCCGTCAGCTCGCACAGACTCGCACCGGCGGAGGGGCGCAGCACGGCCTGAAGCCGGCGGCTGCGCAGCGCGACTTCCATTTCTCCGTCGAGATCCACGTCGGAGACTTCCGCGCGCGCGCGGGGCGCCACGCCTTCTAGGCGCGCTTCGAGCCCCGCGAGATTTGCATACACCGCATGGCGCAAATGCGGAAGATACAGGCCGCCGAAGAGCCCGTGCCAGTACGCGTCGTTGGCTTGCGCGCGATGCAGGTATGCGAACATCTCGGGCGTGCGCTTTTTCGCGGGGAGCGCGTGCAGCCGCCGCGACGCCTGCAGCACTCGCTTGTGCATCCAATTCGCCTCCGGGTATTTACAGAAGAAATTCTTCCACACGCCGCCGCGCAGGAACGGCTTGTCCTCGTCTAAGGTCCCCTCGGCGCGGGCGCGGCGCGTCAGCCGCTCCCAACGGCGCGCGCTGCGCGGCGGCAGCGTCCACTCATTCATCTCGGCGTAAGCCGTGGCCGGCAGATAGATGACGCCGCGCGCAGGATACTGCCGGTGATAATCGCCATAACGAAGCAGCTCCAAGCGCGGCGAAGCTTGCAGCGCGCTGAGGAACTCGACAAGCCAGCCGCTCTCGTATACCCATTGGTAGGTGTCGGGCCACACGCCGAACTTTTCGATGTCATCGAAATAGACGGCGGCCCAGCCGTCCGGCAGGTTTTCGAGATAGGCGATCGTGTCGCGCACGGGCTCGAACGGAATGCGGTAGCGCAGCGCTTCGGAGATCGGGAACAGATCGAGCCGCGCGCCGCCCTCTTCCGTCGCGAAGTAGCCGCCCAGGTCGTTCGCCGTTTTGCCGGTGCAAAGGAAATGATAATCGTCGACCGCCGTGTAGCGTATTCCGCTCCCCGCAAGCGGCGGGATGACGGTGGACTCCCACACGCGCTCGGCTAGCCACGCGCCGCGGGGTTGGGAACCGAACATCGACTGCACGCGGCTCGACATCGCTTTTATCTGGCCGCGCCGGTCGAGTTCGGGGATCGCGGCGAGCACCGGCTCCATGTCGCCGCCGCCGAACATCTCGACCTGCCCGCGAGCGACCATGCGGCGCAGACGCGCGACGTCGGACGGATGACGCCGCCGCAGCTCGCTTAAGAGCCAACCGCTGACGTGCAGCGTGAACGGCACGCCCGGATGGCGCTCGAGCGTTTCGAGAAACGGCCGATAGCAGCGCTGCAGCGCATCGTCGATGACGAAGGGAAAATTGCCGACCGGCTGGTGCGCGTGCAGGCCCAGCAAGAGTTTGACCGGGCCGCTCACGATGTACGCCGCATGGTGCCGCCGTGCGCCGGGTCGCCGTGGCCTTCGCTGATGACCCGCTCCAGCAGTGCCGGCGCCGGCTTGCCCAACATCGCGTACAAATCGTGCAGATGCGCGCGATACAGCACGTCGAATTCGCGCACGGATTGCGCCGGATTGTAGTCGCCGAACCACCAGAACCAATCGGAACCTTCGCAGGCGCGCAAATGCGCTTCGATGCGGTTTGCAAGCGCGGGTTCGATGTTCGGCACCATTTCGTCATACGTGCGCTTTGCGTCGATCAGTTCATCCCAACCGAGATTCTTGTCCGGGTTGCCGATCCACGTCGACAGCGTGCCGTACACCCAGCTTCCTGCGACGATGTGATCTAATTGGCTTACGGGCGGGTTGGCCTTGAGGTGGTCCGAGAAGGTCGTCATGCGAAGATGCGGGTGGGTTGCGAGCTTTTCGTATAGCGCTCTTAGGAAATAGCGCGCGTTTTCGGGATAGTGCTCCCACGCGTTTTCGCCGTCGAGGATGATGCTGACCACGGGGGATTCCTGCTCGGCGGTCTGCTCGCGGATATGCTCGAGATCCACGAGGAGATTGTTGGTCGCGTCGTCGGCATGCCAGGTGGAGTAAACGAATCCGATCTTGTCCGACAGCTGGTCATCGCGGAAAAAACAGGCGATGCGCCCGCCGGCAGTGTGGATGTCGTAGGGCCGATACAAATACGCGTGTCGCGCGGCGGGCGTATCGTTCTGAGCGCCGAGCGTGTGCGAGAGGACGCCTTCGCCGGTTGCTGTCCAGGCAAAGCCGGCCTGGGCCAACATGGCGGCGGCGGCATCCGATATGCCCCCCTCAGACGGCCAGCAGCCGCGCGCGGCAACCCCGAAGTTGTCCACATGATAGCGCTTGGCGGCTTCGAGATGAACGCGCACGCGTTCGGCGCCGCCGGGATATTTCGGCGCCCGCGGAAGCGGCGCATCCGGCATGGCCTCGAGCGCGCAGCGCAGATCGATCAGCAACGGCATCATCGGGTGCGCGTACGGCGACGTCGACAGTTCGACTTGACCGCGCTCCGCAAGGCGGCGATAGCGGGGCACGATGCCGCGGATCGTCTCTTCGATGAGCGCGAGCACCTTGAGGCGGTCCTCAGCGGTGAACGCCTCGCCCTTTTGCGCCAGCTCGCCGACCACCGGGTGATGCTGGCGCACGGACTCGCCGAACCACGCGAGATGATACCACACCAGCAGATCGGCGATATATTGGTCGGAAAAGTCAGGCTTGCCGGTGCTGGCGGCTGCGTTGTAACTCGCCTGCAGAGCCGCATACGGAGCGAAGCGGTCGATCACGCGCTCTTGATTGGAGCGGAACAGCGACTCGACGAGCTCGCGCCGTTCCTGCGACGTGCCGAAATCCATAGTTGCGAGCGCGCGCAGGATCGGATCGCGATGCTCCCCCGCTGCGAATTGCGCGCAGTAGTCGTCGAGCTGTTCGACCAAGATCGGCGTCAAGTTGACGACGGCGCGCGCGGCCGGCACCTGCTCGAGGTGCCACGCCATGTCGCAGTAATCTTTGATCGCGTGCAGATACGCCCATGGCTGATGATAGCGGCCGGTCAGCGGCGAGCGGTACTGCGGCTGATGCATGTGCCAGCAGAGAATGACGTCGAGTTTATCGGCCACGCGGCTCCGCGTTCAACACGTCAACGAAGCGTTCCGCTCCGCTCCGAGCTCGCTTCGCTCGCTCGGAACACTACATTTTCGCTCGCTCGGAACACCGGGGCTAAAGCCCCGGCACTACATCCGAGCTAGCGCTCGGAACAGTGCATCGTCAGCCGGCGTGGTGGACTCTCTGGCCCAGCATCTCGGGCGTGATCAGCGTGATGCCCCGCTCCGTCCTATAGAAGCGCCGCGCGTCGGCTTCTGCATCCTCCCCGACCACGAGGCCCTCGGGCAGATCGCAGCTCTTGTCGATGACGACGCGCTTCAGCCTGCAATGCCTGCGGATGCTGACGTCGGGCAGTATGACCGCGTCGTTGATCGAGCAAAACGAGTTGACGCGCACGTTGCTGAAGAGCAGCGACGAATGGACCGGCGAGCCCGAGACGATTGAGCCGCCCGAGACGAGCGAGTCCACTGCCATGCCGCGCCGGTTCTCCTCGTCGAACACGAACTTCGCCGGCGGCACTTGTTCCTGATACGTCCAGATGGGCCACTGGTTGTCGTAGAGGTTGAGAGCGGGCGTGACCTTGGTGAGTTCCATGTTGGCTTCCCAATACGCGTCCACGGTTCCGACGTCGCGCCAGTACGGACCTGACTCGTTGGCTCCTACGCAACTTTCGCTGAAGCGATGCGCCATCACCCGATAACGCGGCACCATGTACGGTATAAGGTCGCGCCCGAAGTCGTGCGTCGAGTCGTGCGCATCCACGTCGCGTGCCAGCTGCTCGTACAAGAACTCGGTGTTGAACACGTAAATGCCCATGCTCGCCATCGCGGTGCCCGGCGAGCCGGGAACCGCGTGCGGCTCCGGCGACTTCTCCGAAAACGCAACGATGCGATCGTTGGCGTCGAGCGCCATCGTGCCGAGTTCAGCGGCCGACTCGGCCGGCGCTTCGATGCATCCGACCGTGACGTCGGCGCCGCTTGCGACGTGCCGCACCAGCATGCGGCCGTAATCCATCTTATAGATGTGATCTCCCGCGAGCACCAATACGAATTCAGGGTTGTGAGCCCGCAAGATGTCGAGGTTCTGGTATACCGAGTCGGCTGTGCCTTTGTACCACGACTCTTCGACTCGCTGCGAAGCGGGCATCAACTCGACGCATTCGTTGAATTCGCCGCGCAAGAATCCCCAGCCACGCTGGATGTGCCGGATCAGGGAGTGCGCTTTGTACTGGGTGACGACGCCGATGCGTCTGATGCCCGAGTTGATGCAGTTGGAGAGGGGGAAGTCGATGATGCGGAACTTGCCGCCGAAGGGGACGGCCGGCTTCGCGCGCCACTCGGTTAGGTGCATCAAGCGCGAGCCGCGCCCGCCCGCCAGGATGAGGGCGAACGTCGCTTTGGTGAGTAGGCTGACGAAACGCGGTTGAGCGGCGGGCGTTGCCATGCGAATAATATTGGATGAACGGAGCTAAAGGTCCGTTGCTGCAACGTCCGAAAGGCGGCGCGATGAATGCGAGCGCCGAACACCATCGCCTCGAAGAAGCGCGCGCTCGCACGGCGCATTGGCGACGCTGGGGCCCATACTTGAGCCAGCGCCAATGGGGCACGGTGCGCGAAGACTACAGCGCGGACGGCGAGGCGTGGGAATACGTGCCCCACGAGCATGCGCGCTCGCGCGCCTACCGTTGGGGCGAGGACGGTCTGCTCGGCATCTCCGACAACCACCAGCGCTTGTGCTTCGCGTTGGCGCTGTGGAACGGACGCGACCCGATCCTCAAAGAGCGCCTGTTCGGCCTGACCAATCACGAGGGCAACCACGGCGAGGACGTCAAGGAATACTACTTTTTTCTCGACAACACGCCGACGCACTCTTACATGCGCTGCCTCTACCGATACCCGCAGCGCGCTTTCCCCTACGAGCAGCTGCGCGCGGCTAATCGCGCGCGCTCGCGCTTTGACCCCGAGTACGAACTGATCGACACCGGCGTCTTGGACGAGCATCGTTACTTCGATGTGGCCATCGAATACGCCAAGGCGACCCCGGACGACATCCTGATCGAGATCACCGCGACGAATCGCGGTCCCGAACAAGAGCGCTTGCACGTGCTCCCGACCTTGTGGTTTCGCAATTCGTGGGCCTGGTTTCCGAACGCGCAGAAACCGCTGCTGACGATCGCCGAGGCGCGCGGAGACGTCGGTGTCGTTCAAGCCGAGCATCCCACGCTTGGCCGGCGCTGGCTGCATTGCCAAAAGCCGAATGCGTGGCTATTCACCGACAATGAGACCAACAGCGAGCGGCTGTTCGGGACTCCGAATACGACGCCGTTCGTGAAAGACGCGTTCCACGATTTCGTGGTGCACGGGGTCGAGGGCGCGGTGAATCCGCAACAGCGCGGCACCAAGGCCGCGGCGCACTACATCCTGGATCTGGCGCCTGGTCAAGCGCGGACCATACGGTTGCGGTTGACGGACACCGACCCCGGGGCGCAAAGCCAGACTAAAGTCTGGCATACCACATTTGAGGCGGTGTTGGGGCAGCGGCGGCGCGAGGCCGACGAATTCTATGCCGCCGTGCTGCCGTATCCGCTGTCCGACGACGCGCGCGCGGTTCAGCGCCGCGCGTTTGCCGGGCTGCTCTGGAGCAAACAGTACTACAACTACGTCGTCAGGGATTGGCTTGAGGGCGACCCAGCCGGACCACGGCCTCCGCCCCAGCGCAAGCGGGGCCGCAACCACGAGTGGCTGCACTTGTATAATGAAGATATTCTCTCGATGCCGGACACGTGGGAGTATCCTTGGTATGCGGCCTGGGATCTTGGCTTCCACGCGATAGCGCTTGCGCTCATCGATCCCGAGTTCGCCAAACGCCAATTGGATCTGTTGACGCGCGAGTGGTACATGCACCCCAACGGACAGCTGCCGGCATACGAATGGTCGCTGGGGGACGCCAATCCGCCGGTGCACGCGTGGGCGGCATGGCGCGTCTTCAAGATCGACAAGAAAATGCGCGGCCGAGCCGATCTCCCGTTTCTCGAGCGCGTCTTCCAAAAATTACTGTTGAACTTCACCTGGTGGTGCAATCGCAAAGACGCCGAGGGCAACAACATCTTTCAAGGCGGCTTTCTCGGTCTGGACAACATCGGAGTCTTCGATCGCAACGCTGAGTTGCCCAACGGCGGACACCTCGACCAGGCGGACGGCACGAGCTGGATGGGCATGTATTGTTTGAACATGCTCACGATCGCGTTGGAACTCGCGCAGACCAACCCGGTGTATGAGGACATCGCCTCGAAATTCTTCGAGCACTTCCTCTATATAGCCGACGCGATGAATCGCATGGGCGACGATGCGGACGGTTTGTGGGACGAACGTGACGGGTTCTACTACGACACGATCCACATCCCCGGAGTCGGGCGCAAGCCGCTCGAGGTGCGCTCGTTGGTGGGCCTTATCCCGCTCTTCGCGGTCGAGCCGCTGGAGCCGGATAAACTCGCCAACCTACCGAGCTTCAACAAGCGCATGAATTGGTTCATCAACAACCGGCCGGACCTGTACGCGAACTGTCATCACATGGGAAGCCCGGGCCTCGGAGAGCGCCGGCTGCTTGCGATCGTGAACTCCGATCGGCTGCGGCGCATGCTGGCGCGGATGCTCGATGAGTCCGAATTCCTCTCAGCGCACGGCATTCGCTCGCTTTCCAAGGCGCACGAGCGGTCCCCCTACGTGCTCGAGGTGGATGGGCAACGCTACCAGGTGGACTATGAGCCCGCTGAATCGCGCTCGGGTCTGTTCGGCGGCAACTCGAACTGGCGCGGACCGGTGTGGTTTCCGGCGAACTATCTGATCGTGGAATCGCTGCAGAAGTTCCACTACTACATGGGGGATGATTTTTTGATCGAGTGCCCGACCGGTTCCGGCACGATGATGACGCTGTGGGAGGTGGCCACGGAGCTGTCGCACCGGCTCATCGACATCTTCCTTCGCGACGACGAGGGCCGCAGGCCGTTCTATGGAAGCGACTCACGCTTCCAAAACGATCCCGACTGGCGCGACCACATCTTCTTCCACGAATACTTCCACGGCGATAGCGGTGCGGGTCTCGGCGCCAGCCACCAGACCGGCTGGACCGGCCTCGTGGCCAAGCTGCTGCAGCAGTGCGCCGAGTATTGCGGCCAAGAAAAGGATCCGTTGTAGACATGGAACAGGCAGACCTCATCGTCATCGGCGGCGGTCAGAGCGGCGTGCCGCTGGCGCTCGACTTCGCGAAAGCGGGCAAACGCGTCGTGCTGTTCGAGCGCGACAAACTTGGCGGCAGTTGCGCGAACTACGGCTGCACGCCGTCGAAGGCGTTTTTGGGTTCGGCGCACGCGGCGGGGCGCGCGCGGCGCGCTGCGAGTCTTTGCGTCCAAGCCGACGTCAGGGTCGATTTCCCCGCGGTGATGAAGCGCACGCGCCGCATTCGCGACGAGTTTCATGATGGGACTGAAAAGAAAGTCGCCGAGTCAGGCATACGGTTGGTGCGGGCCGAGGCAGCCTTTGCCGGAACGCGCGTGGTCGAGGGCGGCGGGGTGAAGGTCGAAGCGCCGCTGGTCGTCATCGACACGGGCACGTCGGCGACGATCCCAGACGTGCCCGGCCTCGCCGGCACGCCCTATCTCACCAATGTCAGTTTCTTCGAGCAGACC
This sequence comes from Candidatus Tumulicola sp., assembly GCA_035601835.1. Taxonomy (NCBI): domain Bacteria; kingdom Bacillati; phylum Vulcanimicrobiota; class Vulcanimicrobiia; order Vulcanimicrobiales; family Vulcanimicrobiaceae; genus Candidatus Tumulicola; species Candidatus Tumulicola sp. Next base: position 125,419 of record DATNNM010000010.1, read on the forward strand.
GAGCTGCCGGCGCGCTTTGTCGTCATGGGCGGAGGCTACATCGGTTTGGAGCTTGGTCAGGGCATGGCTCGTTGCGGCGCCGAGGTCCACGTCGTCGACCATCACGCGCACGTGCTCGCGCGTGAAGAGCCGGATGCGGCGGCCGCGCTGGAGACGTCGCTGCTGCAAGACGGCGTGAAGCTCCATCTCAACGCGAAGACCGCAAAGGTCGAGCACGGCGCAAGCGGCTTCGCCGTGACGCTTGTCGACGGAACGCGCGTCGCCGGCGACGCGCTTTTGGTCGCCACCGGACGCACGCCCAACACGCAGGCGCTCGCCGCTGCTAAGAGCGGGATCGAGCTCGATGCGCGCGGCTACGTGAAGATCGACGACCAGTTCCACACGACATGCGAAGGCGTCTACGCGGTCGGCGATGTCGCCGGCCAGCCCGCATTCACGCACGTGTCGTGGGAGGACTATCGCCGGCTCACGGGCATTCTCGCGGGCAAGGCGCGCTCGCGAAGCGACCGCGTTCTCGGCTACACGACGTTCACCGAGCCGCAGGTGGCGCGCGCGGGCTTGACGCTCGATGAGGCGCAGAAAAAGGGACTCAAAGCGCGCGCGGTGACGCTGCCGCTAGATCAGGTCGCGCGCGCGTACGAGTGGGACCTCACGCTTGGCTTTTATCGCATGGTGGTGGACGACGACAGCGGCAAGATCCTTGGCGCGACGCTGGTCGGGTACGAAGCGGGGGAACTGGTTCACGTGTTCATCGCTCACATGGAAGCGGGCTCCACGTGGCACGTGCTCGAGCAATCCGTGCACATCCACCCGACTTTCGCCGAGGGGCTGCCCTCGCTCGCGCGACTTCTCGTCGCGGGCTGAAGATTAAAGCGTAGTGGACGCAGACGCCGAGGCGATCGTAGCGGCGCGAAGCCACGACCCGTTCGCCTTTCTCGGGCAGCACAAAACGGGCGCGGCTTGGGATATCCGCGCTTTCTTGCCCGCTGCGGGCGCGGCGTTTGTCATCACGCCGGACGGCGCGCAGCCGATGAAGCGCTTGCACAAGGCAGGTCTGTTCTGTTTGCGCTTGCCGAACGCGCTGCCGACACCCTATGAACTGGAATGGACCGAGCACGGCCGGCGGCAGCGCTCGTACGATCCGTACTGCTTTGGGCCGCAACTCTCCGAATCCGATCTGCACCTATTCAATGAAGGCAAATTGTTCGCGGCGCACCGTGCGCTTGGAGCGAATCTCGTCGAGGTTGACGGCGTGGCCGGCGTGCGCTTTGCGACGTGGGCGCCGAACGCGGAGCGCGTGAGCGTCGTCGGCGACTTCAACGCATGGGATGGCCGGCGCCACCAGATGCGAGCGCGTGGCGGCTCCGGCGTCTGGGAACTGTTCGTCCCAGGCGTCAAGGCCGGGGACTTCTACAAGTTCGAGCTGCGCAACCGGCTCACCGGCGCGATTCTCATCAAGGTCGATCCGTACGGACGGCGCTTTGAATTCCGCCCGGCGACTGCGGGGGTGGTCGTGGCACCCGCCGCTTATGAGTGGCGCGACGAAACTTGGATGAGCGCTCGCGCGCAATGGGACTGGCAGCATAGGCCTATCAACTGTTACGAAGTGCATTTGGGTTCGTGGCGCAGGGCTGAGGATGGATCGTTCCTTTCGTACGGCGAGCTGGCCGCGCAACTGGTTTCCTATTGCGCCGCGATGTGCTACACGCACGTGGAGGTGATGCCGATCAGCGAACATCCGCTGGACGAATCGTGGGGCTATCAGACCACCGGGTACTTCGCGCCGACCAGCCGCTTCGGCTCGCCGGACGATTTCCGCGCGTTCGTCGACGCGCTGCACGCGGCCGGTATCGGCGTGATCATGGATTGGGTGCCCGGCCATTTCCCACGCGACGCCTGGGCGCTCGCCGATTTCGACGGGAGCGCTCTTTACGAACACGAGGATCCGATGTTGGGCCAGCATCCGGATTGGGGCACCTTGATCTTCAACTACGGCCGCAATGAAGTGCGTTCGTTCCTGATCTCCAACGCGCTCTACTGGCTCGAAGAGTATCACGTGGACGGTCTGCGCGTGGATGCAGTCGCCTCGATGCTGTACTTGGATTATTCGCGCAAGGAAGGCAAGTGGCGGCCGAACAAATTCGGCGGACGCGAGAATCTCGAAGCAATCGAGTTTTTGCGTGAGACCAATGTGCTCGTGCACGGCAGGCACCCGGGCGCGCTCACCTTCGCGGAAGAATCGACGGCCTGGCCGATGGTCTCACGCCCGGTGCATCTGGGCGGCCTCGGTTTCTCGATGAAGTGGAACATGGGCTGGATGAACGACACGCTGCGCTACATCGCGCGCGACCCTGTGCACCGTCGCTACCACCACAACGACTTGACCTTCGGCCTGATGTATTCGTTTTCTGAGAACTTCTTGTTGCCGCTCTCCCACGATGAAGTCGTGCACGGCAAACGCTCGCTGCTCGACAAAATGCCGGGCGATGCGTGGCAGCGCTTCGCGAACCTGCGGCTCTTGCTGACCTATCAGGCGACGCATCCCGGCAAGAAGCTCAATTTCATGGGTAACGAGTTCGGCCAGGGCCGCGAGTGGAATGCCACCCGCGCGCTGGAGTGGCGGCTTCTCGACGTCGATGCGCACGCCGGAGTGCAAAACACGTGCCGCGATCTGAACCGGCTCTACGCCGACCTGCCGGCGCTGCACACGTTTGATTTCGAACGACGCGGCTTCGAGTGGATCGACTGCCACGATGCCGACCATTCGATCATCTCCTTCATCCGCCGCGACGGGGACGCATTTGTCATCGCCGTGCTCAACTTCACGCCGGTGCCGCATCGTGACTATCGGCTGGGCGTCCCGCGACTCTGCGAGTACCGCGAGATCTTCAATAGCGATTCGCGTCACTACGGCGGATCCGATCTCGGCAACTTCGGCCGGCTGGACGCCGAGAGCGTCAGAAGTTTTGAGCGGGACTATTCGATCGTGATGACGGTGCCGCCGCTGGCGGGCGTCATCCTCGCGCCCGCGCCTGAATCAGCCTCGTAGCGTGCGCTTGCTTTTCGTCTCGCCGGAGATCTTCCCGATGGCCAAGACCGGCGGGTTGGGCGACGTGAGCGGTGCGCTGCCCGGCGCGCTCGCCGAGGCGGGTGTCGACGTCCGTTTGGTGATGCCGGCGTATCCGGGCGCGCTCGCCGCCGTGGTCGACAAGCGTGAGAGCGTTCCGTTGGCTGATTTCACGGGGCTTGGACAGGCCAACGTCATCGAAGCGCGCACGCCGGATTCGGGTCTGCCGATCTTCCTCATCGATTGTCCGACGCTATACGATCGTGCGGGTGGTCCGTACCAAGACGAACGCGGGCGAGAATGGCCCGATAACGTCAAGCGCTTCGGCATGCTCTCGCGCGCCGCTGCCGAGCTCGCGGTCGCGACGTCGCCTTCGGGCTGGCTGCCCGATGTCGTGCACGCGCACGATTGGCAGACGGGCCTCGTGCCCGCGCTGCTGGCCGCGCGGCCTGAGCCGCGGCCGGCAAGCGTCTTCACGATTCACAACATGGGCTTTCCCGGAATTTTTCCGGCGTCGACGTTTCCGCTGCTGGGTCTGCCTCAAGAGGCGTTTAGCGCGGGCGGCGTCGAGTACTACAACCAGGTGTCGCTACTCAAAGCCGGTCTGGTCTATGCGGATCACTTGACGACCGTAAGCCCGACGTACGCGCGAGAGATCCAAACGCCACAGTTCGGCTTTGGCTTCGACAGCCTGTTGCGGGCGCGCGCCGACCGCTTGAGCGGCATTCTCAACAGCGTTGACTACCGCGTGTGGGATCCTGCGGTCGACGCGCAGATCAAGGCGCCGTACTCTGCTGCGGACCTGAGCGGCAAAGCGGCTTGCAAGAGCGCGCTGCAGGCGGAGATGGACCTCGATGCAGCGCCGACGGCGCCGCTTATCGGGGTGATCAGCCGTCTCACGTCGCAAAAGGGGCTCGATCTGGCGCTTGAAGCGCTGCCGCCGCTCATCAAAGGCGGCGCGCAATTCGTGCTGCTGGGCACGGGCGATCCCGTGCTGCAGCGGCGCTTTTTGGAACTTGGCGCGCGCCATCCGCGGCGAGTCGCGGTGCGCATCGCCTACGACGAAGGCTTGGCCCACCGCATCGAGGCTGGCAGCGATATGTACCTCATGCCCTCGCGCTTCGAGCCGTGCGGGCTCAATCAGATGTACAGCCTACGCTATGGAACGCCGCCGATCGTGCACGCGGTCGGCGGGCTCGCAGACTCGGTGGTCGACGCCAGCGAGGCGAATTTGTCCGCGGGCACCGCGACCGGGTTCGTCTTTCATCCGCCGAACGCCAACGCGCTGCGTGAAGCGCTGCGGCGAGCGCTCGAGCTGTATGGTCAGCGCGAGCGTTGGTTGGAGTTGCAGCGCACCGGTATGCGTCAGGATTTCGGATGGGCTGGCGTCGCGCAGCTGTACGTCGCGTTGTATGAATTCGTTCTTGAGCGCACGACGCTCGAACGCGCGCAGTCACGTAGCCACATAGCCAAGTAGCCTACGCATATGCGAAACATTCCCGCGTGTCTGGTCATTGCGACGGTTGGCCTTCTCCTATGCAGCGGCTGCAGCCGCCCCTCACGCAGCGTTTCGCCAGTAACGCTTCGTCTCCCAGTGACCTTTGCACCGCAGGTGGTGCCGCCGTTGTCGGACGTCAATACGCCGATCCCAGCCGTCTCGATTTCGGACGATCAGATTGACGCGCACATCCCTGCCGGCGTGCCACGAAATGACCGCATCGTGCTTCGAAAGGTGATGGCGATGTTGCCGGCCGGCGAACGCGAGAGCATCGTCTGGTTTCGCGTGCAGCCAGGGCGCTCGGGTTACGAGCGGCTCCCCAATCACGGGCTCGTTGTGGAATACATCGCCGGCGTGGCGGACTATAGGAAGCGCGTCGGCCTTCCAATGGATTTCGATGGTGAATTCGTTTTGTATTTCAATGACCGCGTTCAACCTGACTCAAACGTGATTTTCAGCCGACGTTTGGACAGATATTTGACCGCAGTTCCGCAAGGCGTGCACATTCTGCACCGCCGTTAGCGGTCCAAGTCAGAGGCGGGGGCGGGAGGCGATCAGCGCGTTGAGTTCCGGTGAGTCGAGTGCTGCTTTGACGCGCGCTGCGAAATCGGCCATCGATTTCTGGTTGATCTCGCACGGCGCGTTGTCCGGATTCAGCAGGCGCGGCGTCGCCCGATCGATCATCGTGCGCGCCCCGCGCAGGTTGCCGCGCTGCACGTGATAAAGCGCAGCCGCGACTTGGATCAGCCCCTGCAATCCCTTGTCGCGGCGGCGCATCCACAGGCCTTCGAGCACCTCGTGCGCTTCGAAGAACCTGCCCTCGTTCCAGAGGGCGGCGAACGCGGGGATTTCGGGTTCAGGATCCGGATCGATCAATCTATGAAGACGCGTGTGCGTGGCGGAGGCGAAATTCTTTTGCCTTCTCACGATTGCCGCAAACCGCCATCGAACACCAGGTACCGGACTTGTTCTTCGACTGGTCGTAAAATGCGAAGCGGCACGTCTCGCGTGGACACACCTTGAAGCGCGCCCACGTGCCGTCGTTCATCGCTCTGAGAACGATGCCCATCAGATAACCCAGTGCGCCTGGGATGCCCGGGGTCGTCGCGACGAATGTCGGCCGCGCTTGGTCGTCCAACTCAGCCCGTACGCCCGCGTGAAGCATCGAATCTCGGAGGGTCTTGATCGCCTTGGGGTTCGGAGGCGTGTGCTCCGCATTTGACTCTGCCAGGTCGCGCAACGCTTCGCGCAGCGCTTTCGCGCGATCCAGGTCGCCGGGCGCAGCCTTGCCGCGACTGTGTCCGATGCCATGCTCGGCAAGCCAAGCGCTAAGCGCACCGGGCGGCGCCAACTCGTCCTTTCCGGTTTCACAATCGAGCGTATTGATGAAGTCCTGGACTAGCTCGAGTTCGCCAGGCGCTTTGGGTCTTGTCATGCTTGCCCCTATTATATAACCTTCAAAGCTTCTTGACAAGTTACCCATAACCTGTATAATCGGTTAGTAGGTTAATCTGTGCAGAGATGCCGGAGGAGCCGACCGATGGATGGCCCCAGGCCGGGCGGCGCTTGATCGGTCTGGACGGGCGCTGCTAGCGCGCTAGCGAGTGACGATCACGAAGTCGATGTCGACGTCGTTTTTCACTTTGACCGTGCCGCCCGCGATCCGAATCGGCTTGATGCCGAAATCCGACTGATGCACCGTGGCGGAACCCTTGTAATGGCCCACGCTCACGCGCGTGACGTGCACAGTGACGCGCTGCGTCTGGCCATGCAGCGTCAAATCACCGACGACGTCGCCTTTTCCGCCGGCGCCGAACACTAGCGCCTTCGACTTGAACGTGATGGTCGGATACTTCACGACGTCGAGCACGTCCGGGCTCACCATTTTTGCTTGCACTTGGGCCCGGCGATCGGCCGGCATGCTCGGATCCAGCACCTTCAGGTCGGCGGCATTGACCTTGAGTTCCACAGTCTTCGAGCCTTCGTCCACGACCCCGGACGCGAGCGGCGCGTTGATGATGTGATTGTCGGCAGCGAACGCGAACAGTCCGCTCTTATAGACGTGCACGGTCAGCGAAGAGTGCGCCACGTCTATCATCCGTCCGGGTCCTGGGATCGGCGCAGCGACGAAAACGGCGGCGAGCGCGCCAACCGCGAGTGACTTGAATGCGATCATGTTTCCTCCAAAAAGCGTCGGAGTCGTTCGCGCTCGCCCTGCAGCTCTTCGTGGCGGATCTTGGTGATCCGGTTGGCGGCGTTTATGCTCACGAATTGCCTGCACGAGTAGACGTGGTGTCTTGAACCTTTGCGGATCTTATCGATGAAGAGGACGGGGATCGCCCCATCCTTTTCCGTTTCCACTTGGGATTCGTAGGATACTTCGTCGAAGCTTTGCTTCGCTCTTTCGCTGTGCGCCCGATACGACCCCACGATCGCAGCCGGCCCTAGCAGCGCTTCGGTGTTACTTATCTCATAACGGCAGTCCCACGCGAGGAGTTCCGACGCTTCGCCGAAGTCGTCGCGATCGAGCGCCGCCGCGAATCGCTCGGCGGTCTGACGGCGCTCATTTTCAGTCGGCATTCAGGTCGAGCATTTCTCCGGGGCTAAAGCCCCGGCACTACATCCGAGCTTTGTAGTGGGCCAGCACATCGCGCGCGCGCGCGACCACGCGTTCGCGCAGTTCCGCTGGCTCCGCGATGTCGACCGCATTGCCCCAAGCGATGACGTGCGACAGCGCCGCCCCCGGCGATGGGAAGACGATGCGCACGAGGCGGCCGCTTGCTTCCGTTACGCCATCGCCGAGCATCTCCGTCTCCCAATATGCCGTGACCTCTTCCAGCGCCTCGGGCTGCACGCGCAGGGTGACAGGGTAGGCGGGCAAATTCTGTTCGAAGCTCACGGCCGAGCTTTCCCAAAAGCGATCGAGATCGAAATCGGAGGGCCTTTCGAACTTGTCCGGGCGCTCTTCCACCCCGATGATGCGCTCCGCGCGGAACACGCGGAACTCGTCGCGGTAGCGCGCCACGAGATACCAGATGCCGGCCTTCGCCACAAGCCCCAGCGGGTCGATGACGCGCTCGGTCACGGCGCCGTTGCGGTCCTTGTAACGCAACGTGGCGCGCCGGTCGTCCCAGACGGCGCGTCGCAGCGTCGCAAGATGTTCGCGCGGCTGCGCCATCTGCTTCCAGCGGCGCTGATCCACATAGATGCGATCGCGCGTTTTCTGCGCCGCGCGCCGCTGCGTCTCCGGCAGAGCGCCCGCGAGTTTTTCCAGCGCGTGCGCAAGGCTCTCGCCAAGACCAAGATCCGCGAGCGGATTTGCCGACGACACGAACAGCGCTCGTATCTCCTCTTCATGGAACTGGGTGAGCGCTTTTCGGTAGCCCTCGGCCAGGACGATGCCGCCGCCCGCACCGCGCTCGGCATGCACCGGCACGCCCGCGGCGCTCAGCGAATCGAGGTCGCGATAGACGGTCCTTTCGGACACCTCCAGCGTCTCCGCGATCTGGTGAGCCGGTAGCCGGCCGCGCGCCTGCAGCAGCAAGAGCATAGCCAGGAGGCGCTCGGATTTCATGGCCTTATTAAAGTAAATATGACATCATTTGTCAAGTATCGGGTCGTATGATGAACGCCAAGTACTAGGGTTGATGAAGGGAGATTTTTTGACATGAGTTCAGCCACCGCTCCAGCCAAGCCCGCCGCCGCGGTCAAAGTGACGGGCATCGACGTCCACACCTACCTCGTGAAGGATCCGCAGCGTGCGATCGCCTTCTACCGCGACGCGATCGGCCTACCCGTGACGTGGCAGTCCGAACAGGGCGCCGAGTTCCAGTTGAGCGACGGCTCTACGTTCGGCGTCTGGAAGATGCACGACGGCACGTGGCACTTGGGTTCCGGCGTGATGTTCTCCGTCCCCGACCTCGTTGCGGCCGAAAAGCACTATCGCAGCCGAGGAGTCAAGATGCTCGATGACGAGATCATCGACACCGGCGGGTGCTACATGCTTGCCTGCCAAGACTCCGAAGGCAACTTCTTCTTGCTCCATCAGCGCAAGGAAGACGCCGCCTAGTCCGTCCTTTGGGCCAACAGCGCGGCCTGCGTCTTCGCCACATGACGCAAGGCCGCGCTCCTACCTTTCTGCAAGAATAGAGCCCGTCATGAAGCCAGACTAGATCCGGGGCTAAAGCCCCGGCACTACAAACTGGCTTGGAGGTGAAATGGCGGATCGGCTTCGCTTTCTGATGTGCAGGCCCGACTTTTTCGATGTCTCGTACGTCATCAATCCGTGGATGGAAGGCAACGTCAACCGCGCGGCGCGCGCAATCGCCGCGGCGCAGTGGCAGCGGCTGTTCGGCATCGTCAGCTCCGTCGCACGCGTCGAACTGGTAGAGCCGCGACCCGGCCTCCCCGATATGCCGTTCACCGCGAACGCCAGCCTCGTGCTCGGCAACTCGGTCGTTCTGAGCCGCTTCAAGTACGACGAGCGGCAGGGCGAAGAGCGCCATTTCGAGCGCTGGTTCGCCTCGCGCGGATTCAAGGTGATCAAATTGCCCGAGTCGATCCCGTTCGAAGGCGCCGGCGATGCTCTTATCGACCGAGGTCAGCACCGCGTCTGGGCGGGCTTTGGACATCGCTCCTCGCGCCAATCGCTCGACCTCGTCGAGAGCATCCTCGACGTCGAGGTCCTGGCTTTGCGCCTGGTCGATCCGCGTTTTTACCACCTCGATACATGCTTCTGTCCGATCGAGGGCGGCTCCATCATGTACTTCCCGCAGGCCTTCGACCGCGCGTCCAACCGGCTTATCGAAGATCGCGTGCCGGCGCCCCTGCGCATTCCCATCGGGGAAAAAGACGCGCTGGCGTTCGCATGCAACGCGATCAACGTCGGCAACCTTCTCGTGATGAACAAGGCCAGCGCGGACTTGCGTCGCCGTCTGCGAGCTTGCGGCTTGCGCGCGCTTGAAAGCGATCTCTCCGAATTCATGAAAGCGGGCGGCTCGGCGAAATGCCTGACGTTGCGCTTGGACGAGCCGCGGCCGGCGGCTGAGGAGAGTGCGTTCGGCGTAGCATGAGGAGCCGGACTAAAGTCGGGCATACCACATCCGGGGCTAAAGCCCCGGCACTACATCCGAGCTTCACTCGGAACGCTACACCCGAGCTAGCGCTCGGGTCGCTACATACCTAGCGCTAAAAGGTCCGTTGCTACAAATCCACAAAAACGCCTAGCTGATGCTCACGAAGCTCTTTGTCACGCGGCCGACACTGGCTGCCGTCCTCGTCGCGCTGCTGGCTATCGGTGGGGCGCTCGCCTGGTTCAGTCTGCGGGTCCAAGAACTGCCCAACGTCGACCTGCCGCACGTCGTCATCATCCTGTTCTATCCGGCCGCGTCGCCCGCAGAGATGCGCGACAGCATCGTGCGCCCGATCGAAGACCAGCTCGCCGGCGCGCCGAACCTCGAACATCTCCGGTCCACCGTGCAGCAAGGCTTTGCCACGGTCACCGCCGAGTTCAGCCTCAAGTCAAAGAAGACCGACGATCTCGTCGAGGTGCAGCGGCGCGTCCAGGCGGTGCAGTCGCTGCTGCCCTCCGACCTGACCACGCCCACGATCGAGACGTTTGATCCCGGCGAATCCGACGTCGTCTCGCTCGCGCTCGGCTCCTCGAGCCTGTCCGCAGGCCGGCTCTCGTCGATGGTCGACAACAGAGTCGTCCCCGCCATCGAGCAGATCCCCGGCATCGGGCACGTGCAAGCCTACGGTATCGTCACGCCTTCGATCCAAGTAGAGGTCGATCCGAAAAAACTCGACGACCAAAAGCTGACCCTCAACGACATCGTCAGCGCCATCGCCGTCAGCAACGTGCGCGCGCCTGGCGGCATTCTGTACGGCGCCGGGCGCGAGACCGGCATCAACATCCGCGGCGATATCCTCGGATCGGCGGGCGTCGCAGCGCTTCCCATTCAGGTAGCGACGCCGTCCAAGACCGTCAGAGTCTCCGACGTGGCCGGGGTGCGCGACACCAACGAACCGCAGCGCATCTACGCGTTCGCCAACGGCAAGCCAAGCCTGGTCCTCAACGTGCAAAAGTCCACGGATGCCAGCGAAGTGGACGCCGCGCAAGCGCTGTTGCGGCAATTGCCGAATTTGCGCCAACGTTTTCCCGACATCGCGTTCGCGGTGCTCGACGACCGCTCGCTGTACACGGGCCGTCAGGTATCGGGCGTCATCCGGACGCTGCTGGAAGGCATCGTGCTCGTCGCCATCGTGATGCTGCTCTTCCTGCGTTCGTGGCGCAATGCGGTGGCCGTCCTCATCGCGATTCCGACGTCCTTGTTCGCGACGCTGCTCGTGATGAAGATCGGGAACTTCACGATCGATACGGTGTCGCTGCTCGCCATGACGCTCATCACCGGCATCTTGGTGGACGACTCGATCGTCGTACTGGAGAACATCCAACGTCACCGCGAAGCAGGCGAAATACCCGCTGCCGCGGCGATCAACGGCCGGCTCGAGATCGGTCTTGCCGCTATCGTCATCACGCTGGTCGACGTGGTCGTGTTCCTGCCGATCGCGTTTTTGCCCGGCATCGTGGGCAGGTTCTTGTCCGAGTTCGCGGTGGTGGTCGTCGTCGCGACGCTTTCGTCGCTGCTGGTCTCCTTCACCATCACTCCGGCGCTGGCGGGCAACTGGTCGCTGCTCTCAAAGGCGCGCGGCACAAGACCCGTCGAGTGGTTCGTGCAGCGCTTCGAGGGGCTGCGCGCCTGGTACGCGGAACGCGCGCTGCCGTGGAGCCTCGCGCGCGGCGCGCTGGTCGCCGGCATCGCGATCGTGACGCTGGTGGGGGCGATCTTATTGGTGCCGCTGGGCGTCGTCGGTTTCGAATTCGATCCGGCGCAGGATGTCGGCGAGATCTTCGTCCAGCTCAACTATCCGAGCGGCACGCCCCTCGAGAAGACGCGCGACTCGGTGCGCTCGATCGAGCGCGCGGTCAATGCCATCGGCGAGGTCCGCTCCGAATCCACCGTGGCGGGCGCTGCGGTATCGCCGGTGGGCGGCTATATCGTCGACGCCGCCGTCGGGCAGATCGACATCCACCTCAAGGACCATCACCGGCACCCGACCGACTATTGGGTGACGCAACTGCGCGCCACCGCTGAACGCCTAGCGCCGGCCGCACAGCCGCTGGTCATACCTGCGACCAACACGCACGGCGGCAACACGCAGCCTATCGACTATCTCGTCACCGACACGGCGGGCGACCCGTCCATACCGGCGCAAAAAGTCTACGCCGCGCTGCGGCAAACGCCCGGCGCGGTCAACGTGTACAGTTCCGCGGCCAGTCTCGCGCCGCAGCTCAACGTCACCTTCGATCGCGAGAAGGCGCGCAAGCTCAACGTCAGCATCCAGGCCGCCGCCCTCGCCATCCGGGCTGCGTTCGGCGGCGTGCGGGCGACGCAATTCGAGGGACCCGAAGGCCTCAAGGACGTCCAAGTCATCTACCAGCAGGCGTATCAGCACGGGCAGGCGCAGCTCGAGGATATCCCGATCCGCAGCGCCACCGGTGATATCGTGCACGTGCGCGACATCGCTCGCTTGGCGTACACCTTCGGCCCGCGCATCATCGACCGGGTCGAGCGCCAGACGGTCGTCCACGTCAGCGCAAACGTGGCCCCGGGCGCGGCGCTGTCAAACGTCGAAGCCGCGTTTCTCAAGCGGCTGGGCGATCTGCATCTCGGGTCCGGCGTGCGCGTGGCGGCCAACAGCAGCGGCAATCAACAAAATCTGAGCGACACGGTCACCGGCATGGCCACCGCGCTCGTGCTCGCCATGCTGCTCGTCTTCCTTTTGATGGTGGCGCTCTACAACAGCTATCTGTCGCCGCTCATCATCATGTTGTCCGTGCCGCTGGCGGTCGTGGGCGCGCTTGGCGCGCTCGCGCTGACGCGCGAGACGCTCAACGCTTTCTCGTTGATTGGCACGGTGCTGCTCATCGGGTTGGTCAGCAAGAACGGCATCCTGCTCGTGGACTATGCGAACCAGCTCCGCGAGCGGGGGTTGGACCGCCTCGCCGCCATCCGCGAGAGCGCGCGCATCCGCTTTCGTCCGATCGTGATGACGACCGTCGCGATGGTCAGCGGCATGCTGCCGCTCGCGCTTGCGCTGGATCCGGCCGTGCAGTCGCGGCGCTCGCTCGGCATCGTCGTGATCGGCGGCTTGACCAGCTCGCTCTTGCTGACGCTGCTCATCATCCCCATCTTCTACGTCTGGCTCGGGCCGAAGCGCACCATGGCGAAGCCGGCGTCGGCGCCGACCGAACTCCATCCGGTCAGCGATGAGGCAACGCAGCGCAAGGCGGGAACCGCGCTCTGAACGTCGCCGTTCGCCTTATGAGCCGCGGGCTGCGCGACCAGACGCTGCTCAACGCGTATTGGATCCCCATCAACCTGCAGTCGACGGCGCTCATGACGATCGCCGTGCCCGCCGCGCTCGCGCGTTTGTCCGCGCACAACCACGTCGCCGAGCTGGCGCTCCTCGCAAGTCTGGTCGCCGCGATCTCCATGGTGCTGCCGCCCATCGCCGGCGCTGTGTCCGACCGGCTGCACCAGCGCGGCATGCAGCGCCGCCCGATCGTGCTGGCCGGCGCCGCGATCAATGCGCTGGGCCTCATCTGGATGAGCACCGTCAATTCGGATCTGATGCTCGGCGCCGCCGTGGTGCTCGCCGCCGTCGGGCAGAACATCAGCGTGGCGGCGTATTCGGCGCTCATCCCGGAGGTCGTCGCGCCCGGCGACTGGGGACATGCATCCGGATTCCAGGGGGCAGCTTCGCTCTTGGGAGGGATCGCCGGCCTGGCTATCGCCAGCGTCTTCGATCCTGGCCACACGTTTTTGTGGACGGCGGTCGCGGTCGTGCTTGGATCGCTAACGGTGCTGCTGGTCCCCGAGGGCGGCCGGATCGACGAGTCCGAACACGCGCACGTCCGGAACTGGTACGATTTTCTCATCGCGTTCATCTCGCGTTTCTGGACGAACTACGGGTTGACGCTGTTGATGACGTTCGTCTTGTACTTCTTCCGCGACGTGCTCAAGGTCGACAACCCGTCCAGCGGCACGGCCTTCTTCGGCATTCTCGCGCTGGTCGGCGCGGTGGTGTCGGCCATTTGGATCGGACACATATCGGATCGGCTGGTCCGCAAGTACGTGGTGGCGCTTGCCGGCATCCCGATGGCGATCACCGCCGTGAGCATCGGCTTGGCTCCCGACCTGCATTGGCTGCCGGTGTGGGCGCTGCTCTTCGGGTTCGGATACGGCGCGTTCGTCTCGACCGGCTGGGCGCTCGGACTCGACTCGGTGCCGCAGCTTCGCAACGTCGCGCGCGACCTCGGGATTTGGGGCATTGCAGCCGGATTGCCCGGCATCTTCGCGCCCGTCAACGGCGCGTGGCTGCTGTCGCATTTCGCAGACCCGCGTACCGGCTATCGAGCGCTGTTCATCGCCGCCGGGGTCGCGTTTTTGCTGGGCTCGCTGGTGGTGTTGGCCGTCGGCGCGAGGCCGCGCACACTCGCGTGGCTGCCATCCTTCCAGCGCTTCTGCGGCGTGATCGCGTGGCCGTACTACCATCTGGCGTACCGCATCGGCGGCTGGGGGCGCTTGCCGTGGCCGCGCGGGGCGACGCTGGTCATCACCAATCACCAGCACGATCTGGACGTGACCGCGTCGCTCATGCACATGACGTTTGACGGCCCGTGGAATCAGACGATCTATTCGGCCGGCTCGCGGCGGATGTTCGAGCCGGGCTTCATGGGCTTCCGCCTCAAGTGGCTCGAGTGGCTCTTGCGCCGCTTGGATCCCACTAGGTTGTTCAGCGCGCTCGGCGTGCTGCCGATCGAGAACGAACTGCGCACGCGCGAACTCGCGAGTTTTGCTGCGTGGGCATATCGCGGGCATGGCGACCTGCCGATCTCCGACGTCTTCAGCGCAGACGCGCTCGGGGAACTCAAAGACAGCGCAAGCGAGAAGCGCCTCTCGTGGCTTTTCAGCGCGGATGCCTTCCGGGTCGCACATGAACGCCGCGTACGAGTGAAATGGCTGCTCGAGCCGTTCCGAAGCGAGCTCATCGCGGACGTCCGAAGCACGATCGGCCCCGATCTCGACCGCATCGAGCGCAAGTTCCGCGAGGGCGTGACCTTCTATCTCACCGCCGAAGGCCGCTACACCCCGCACGGCCGCCTGAACCGTTTCCGCGAGTCCCTGCATCGGCTCGTGCCGCTGGCGGATCTGATCTACGTCATCGGCGTGAGCTACGACGTTTACGTCGGTTCGCGGCTCTCGCTGCTCTACAATCTGCG
>DATNNM010000011.1:300000-597322 GCA_035601835.1 Candidatus Tumulicola sp.
GTTGCAGCTCCTGGAGAAAGCATTCGAGCTCACACCGGTCTTCGAAGCCGGATATCAAGCAGTCCGAACCAAGCCGGTTCGCGGCAGATACCGTTCGACGAAATACCCCGAGCTTCGCGTGGTCGATAAGGAGAACGGCGGCAAGGGCGATGCTCTGAACGCCGGCCTCAATGAGGCGCGCTACCCGCTCTTGTTGACGGGCGACGGAGATTCCGTGTACCTGGCCGACGCACTCGAGCAGATGATCCAGCCGTTCTTGGAGGATCCGAGGACGGTCGCATGCGGCGCGGGGTTGAGGATTTTGAACGAGGCCGAGCTCGTCGACGGCGTGCCCATCCCTAAAGCTTTACCCCGGAACTTGCTCGTGCGCTTTCAGGTACTCGAGTATCTGCGCAGCGCATTGACGTCGCGCTTCGGATGGGCGCCCATCAATGGACTGATGAGCATCTCCGGCGCCTGCGGGCTGTGGACGAAGGATATCGTCGTGGGCGCCGGCGGCTACTTAGCCAACACCACATGGGAAGACATGGAGATCACCGTCCGCGTCCACCATTACATGCGGGAACGAGGGCTTCCATATAGGATCGCCTTCGTGCCGGCCGCCGTGTGTTGGACGACGGTGCCGGATAGTTTGGAGGCATTGCAGGGCCAACGCATCGGATGGCATCGTCACATCACCGAGACGATCATGCACCACCGCAACCTCATGTTCAGCCGCCGCGGCGGCGTGGCGGGTTGGGTCGCGCTGCCTGCGATCGCGCTGATCGAATGGCTGTCACCCATCTGGATGATCGGCGGGCTCGCGTTCGTGATCGTCGCGGGATGGCTTGGCATCCTTTCGGTCTATGCGCAAGTGGCGTTGCTCGCGCTGGTCTTCAGCCTGACGATCTTGAAGTCCGCGAGCGCGTTCCTGCTCGACGAGGTATCCTATCGCACGCGCCGCGTGAGCGAAGTGTGGGCGCTCTTCCTGACCGCGTTTCTGGAGCAGATCGGCTATCGTCAACTGCTCGCCGTATGGCATTTGATCGGCATGGTGAAATTCTTCGCGGGCCGTCCCATCCGGGGGCGCACCAGCGACATCCCGAGTTGGCGCGACCCGCCCTATCGGCCGGTGATCTCAAGCTCTTGACATAATACGTAATCGTATAGTACGATATCGTCATAATGAACTCGAGAGATCTCGTCAGCGCGCTCGAATCGCTGCGCTTGCCGAATGAGGCGTTTCGCCATCGCCAGCACCTGCAGGCCACCGTCTACTATCTGCGGACTTTCGGATTTCCGGCAGCGCAAGAGCACATGCTGCGGGTCATCAACCGATATGCGACCGGTCTCGGCCACCAACAGAAGTTCCACGTCACGCTCACGTGCTGCTGGACGCGGCTCGTGGCCGCAGCTCTCGATGCAGAGAAATCGGCGCGGTCCTTCGAGGAGTTCCTCGAATATAACCCGGACCTGCTCGACAAGAAGATGCCGCTCCGCTTCTACAGCCGCGATCTGCTTTTTCGCGACGATGCGCGCGCGAGATGGGTCGAGCCGGACCTCCAGGTTTTGCCGGTGTGCCCGCCGCACGCGGGAGTACGTCCCTGGGACTAAAAGCCATTCCCAAGGTGGAGCGCGCCGTCCACGCGGTGGCGCTCTACCTCGCCGACCACAAAGAACTCAAGGTGGACCAAGCCGAGGCGCACCTGCTGGCCCATTTGCACGGGGCGCGCGCGGCTCGGGTCGGCGATCTCCACGCGGAATTCGGCCACAGGCGTTCGACGCTGACGAGCGTCCTCGATCGCCTGGAGCAGCGGGGGCTGATCACGCGTGCTGTCGACCGCAGCGACCGCCGCAGCATCACGGTGCGTCTCACGAAAGCCGGCTCGACGTTGGCGTCCAAAGTCTTCGAAGTTCTCAGCAAGTACGAGGCGAGCGCGCTCAAGGGGTTCAGCGTCAAAGAGATCGCGGCGTTTCAAAAGGTGCTGGAGGCGTTCTCCAGCATCCGGGGCTAAAGCCCGGCACTACATTTCCGGGGCTAAAGCCCCGGCACTACATCACGCTCCGCGGACCGCTCTTGCCGTTTGTTCCCAGAGGCGCTTCGCAAGCTCCGCGTCTTCCGCCAGCGGATTGACCGGCCCGAGCAGGCACTTCCGGTAGTAGCCGCCGGTCTTGCCGGCGACCTCAGGCGACGTCGCAAGATAGACGGGCGTGCGCGCGCCTTCCGCCGGTGTGATTCCGAAGTGCTTGTAGACCCGCCATCCGAACTCCACGATGCCGCCGACCTCGCCGAAATTGGTGTTCACCAATCCGGGGTGGAGCGCGTTCACCGTCACAAGCGCGGGATCGACGCGCCTGGCTAGTTCCTTCGTGAACAGCACGTTCGCGAGTTTCGAGCGCTCGTAGGCGCGCGGAGGCCAAAAACCGCGCTCGGCGTTCAGGTCGTCGAAGTCGATCGTGCCGTGCAGGTGCGAGTCCGAGTTTACGTTGACGATGCGAGCGGGTGCATTCGCGCGCAGGACTTCGAGCAACTCCGTGCTGAGCACGAACGGCGCGATGTGATTGACGGCCCACGTGAGTTCGAAGCCGTCCTCGGTGATCGCGCGCCGCCTGCAGATCGCGCCGGCATTGTTGACCAAAACGCTCAAGCGCGGATGCGCAGCGGCCAGATCGCGCGCCAGCCGGCGGATGTCGGCCAGGCGCGAAAGGTCCGCGGCCAGTGAGCTGACCTGCGCGCCAGGCTCATTTGCGCGGATGAAGGCTGTCGCTTCATCGGCGCGCCGCTGCGAGCGGCATACGAGGACGACGTGCGCGCCGAGCTTCACGAGAGCGAGGGCGGTGTGGCTGCCGATCCCGCCGTTGGCACCGGTGACGGCTACGGTTGCGCCCAGCATGCTCACCGTAGGTCGCGATGCCGGACGTAGAGGACGACATCGTAGACGATCTTGAGGATACCCGCAAGGAAGAACGGCGCGGCGAGGGCGCCGACCTGCACGGCGGCGCCGGCCAAGGTGGGACCCGGCGTCTGCGCGATACCCCGTGCTCCCGCCGCAAGCGCGGCGGCTCTGTCGCGCGCTTCAGGCGGCGCAAGCGAGGCGATCAGCGCTTGCCGCGCGGGCACATCCATCTGCGCGATGGCGAAGCGCATGACGAGCACGGTGAGCGCCGCCGTCAACGTCGGACATAGCGGCACGGCGATGAGGAGCACGTTGCTGGGCAGATGCGTGAACACCATCGTCCGGATGGAACCGAAGCGTTGAGCGAGCCTGCCCGATACTTCGAATGACGCTGCTTGCGCCAACGACATGAAGGCCACCGCGGGTCCGAGCGTCTGCGCATCGACGCCGAAACGGACGTGCAGCCAGTACACGATGAAGCCTTGCACGACGAGCCCTCCGGCGAACGAATCCAGCGCGAAGAGCGCAGCGAGTTCGTAGATGCTCCTCGGCAGCGCAGCCCGTTTCGCAGACCGTCCAGGCGCCGGGCTTTCGATGTCATCGAGGAGCAGCGCGGCACCCGCTGACAAGACGCCGACCACCGCATACCCGATGAAGAGCCAATGTGTCGCGGGCAGCGTCACGCCCACGAGTGCGGCAAAGGAGCCCGCCGCGAAGCCCAAGCCACCGGCCAAGGCATAGCGTCCGAAAACAATGGCATGATGCTGTTGCGGAATGACTTGGGCCAAAGCCGCCTGCTCCACCGAGCTGAACGCACCGACATCCGCGCCGGCGATGCCCAACATGCCCGTTGCGCCGGCGAGCACGAGGATCCACGACTGCGTGGCAAACGCCAAATCCAGCCCGCACAAGGCCATCAACGCTCCGCTGACCGCCAAGGAAAGACGCCGGCCAACCCGGGCGGCAAGCCAAGCCGCGCCGAGGCCAAAAAGGGAAGCGGACAACACGCCCAGCGTGAGCGTCAGACCGATGAGCCTTGGATCGACGCCCAAGCGCTCCAAATGGATCGCGACGAGCACCGTGGCGACGCCGAACGCCGCCGCGCGCAAGAACCGGGTGCCGAAGAGAACCGTCAGCGTGCGCGTCAGTAGGTCTTACCCGCCGGCAACGCCGCGGCAGTACTCATACAGCGCATCGTAGACGAACGACTGATGCTCTAAGTTCTTGTGATCGTCCGGGAAGAGTTTGGAAAAGCCTGATGCGATCGCTCTGAGTCCCGCGGACTGCTCGGTCAAGCCGATGTCGCTCGTATCGGCCCCGCGCACGACCTTGGCAAGTTCGCGCAGCGCCGGATCGTCGAGACCGTGCTTGTCGAGAATCGCGTCGAAGGAGCAAAGCGGTCCATGATGCCCGAGCTCGACGTCAGGCACATCAAAGGCCAAAGCCCCCTCGCGCTTCGCGACTTCCATCACCTTGTCGGCAGGGACGTACAAGAATTCGGCCTGCTTATCGATGAATCGGCGTATGAGCCACGGGCAGGCGATGCGGTCGACCTTGGCGTGCTCTCGTGTCACCCATTTCATAACAGCAATTTCTCCATCACCAGCATGCGTGAAGCATACCATTTCGAAGTTGTCAAGTCCCGTCCGGAAAGAAAATCATCCAGGGGAGCGAGCGGTCCGCGTCGATAGTAGGTGAGCGATGCAACGAAACGCAGGTCCTGCCGGCGCGAGGCGCGGCATCTTCGATGAATCGCGGCCGCTATGGCGGGTGATGCTGATCTTCGTGCTGCCGTTCATGCTCGGCAACTTATTGCAGTCGGCGTCGGGCACGCTCACGAGCATCTTCATCGGCCGGCTCATCGGCGTCAACGGCCTTGCCGCCATCTCGGCCTTTTTCCCCATATTCTTCTTCCTGATCTCATTCCTCATCGGGTTGAGCAGCGGCGCGAGCGTGCTGATCGGCCAGGCGTACGGCGCGCGCGACGAGCATCGCCTCAAGCAGGTATCCGGCACGACGATCTCGTTCATGCTGTTGTTGGGCATCGCGCTTGCGATTTTCGGCGCGCTCTTCACGGACAGGACCCTCGTCGCGCTCGGCACGCCTGCCAATATCCTTCCGGACTCGATCGCCTACGCGCGCTTCGTGTTCTTCTCGCTGCCCGTCGCATTCGTGTTCTTGATGTACACGTCGATCTTGCGCGGCATCGGCGACGCGGCGACGCCGTTCTGGTTTCTGGTGCTCTTCACGGTCGTCGGGCTGATCACGACCCCGGCGTTCATCTTGGGTTGGCTGGGCCTGCCGCACCTTGGCGTCTCGAGCGCCGCGGCGGGGCTGCTGTGCTCGAGCGTCGTGTCGCTGGTCGTGCTGATCATCTACCTGCGCGCCGTGAAGCATCCCCTTGCGCTCGATGCGGAGACCCTCCACAACTTTCGCATCCGGTGGCCGGTGCTCTCGGCTGTCGTGCGCATCGGCGTACCCACAGGTCTCCAAGTCGTCATGGTCTCGCTGGCGGAGATCGCCGTCATCTCCTTCGTGAACCACTTCGGTTCGAAGGCGACCGCGGCGTACGGCGCCGTCAACCAGATCGTGAGCTACGTGCAGTTCCCTGCGGTGAGCGTCTCGATCACCGCCTCGATCTTCGGCGCACAGGCGATCGGCGCGGGGCGCCCCGATCTGCTGAGCCGCGTCATCCACGCCGGCATCGGCCTCAACTACGCGATCGGCGCGGTGCTCATCAGCCTGTGCTACCTCTTCTCGCGCGAGCTGGTCTCGCTGTTCATCACGGATCCGAGCACGATCGACATCGCCCACTCGCTGTTGATGATCACCCTGTGGAGCTACCTGATATTCGGCAACTCAGCCGTCCTTTCGGGCATCATGCGCGCGAGCGGCACGGTGATCGTCCCCACCATCAACGGCATCCTGGCGATTTGGGCGGTCGAGGTTCCGGTCGCCTACGTGCTGATGCAGCACCTCGGGCTCAACGGGATATGGATAGGCTATCCAGCCGGCTTTATCGTCGCGCTCTCGCTGCAGTCGGCGTACTACTTCCTGGTTTGGAAGCGTCGCGAGCACAAGCCGCTCATACCCCAGGCCGCCCCCCTCGTGGAATAACAAAACTGCGCGGGAGTGATCCCGCGCAGCGCGTTCGTTCGTCGAAGGTCAGGCGCTAGTTGTCGCCGCCGTGATTTTCGTTCCCACCGCGGTTCTCGTTGCCCTCACCTTTGTTCTTGTGATGCTTCCAATAGCCGTACGCGTGGCCGCGCGGCGCGTAGGCGGTCACGTTCGGTCCGCAACGCTGGGCGTCGTTGTCGTCATCCCAGTCGCAGATCTGCTGGCCGTTGTTGCTCGGATACATGACCCCGCCGTTCGGGTACACGATGCGACCGTCAGCGTAGATCACGCCGCCATCGCGGGTGTAACCGACAACCGTGTTCGCAGCGGCTTTCTTGTGCTGGTAGTTGTTGTACAGGATTATGCCCACCGTCGCTGCAGCTGCGCCCAAAAGGATGTTGCGCGTCGAGCGCTGGCCAGCGGTCTCGGCCAACGCGGGGATTGCGATGGACGCGAGCAGCGCCACCGCGACGAACGATGCGACGAGCGTCCGCCAGGTATGCGCCATTGAATTCAAGACATGTGTCATTAGATGTACTCCCTCCGTATCTCTAACGTACCCATCCAGACGGGTGTTTCTTCCAGGCGGCCGCTCGGTTGCCTGCTAGAGGCCAAGCTCGTCTGAGCGCTCCGAAAGCGCCGCGATCAGGAACTCGATGTGCTCGTCTAACGGAACGCCCCACTCCTCGGCCGCTTGAAAGATCTCGTCGCGATTCACGTTCGCGGCGAAGCTTTTCTCTTTCAACTTTTTCTTGACCGATTGGAGTGTGACTTCGCGCACGGTTTTCCCGGGCCTGACGAAGGCGACCGCCGTGATGAAACCGGTGAGTTCGTCACACGCGAAAAGGGCCTTCGCCATCGGCGTGTCGCGCGGCACGCCCAGATAGGGCGCGTGTCCGCGGATCGCTTTCACGATGTCCGGAGGCCAGGCGGCTTCTTCCAGCATCCGGCACCCCAGTTCGGGATGTTGCTCTTTGGTGGGGTGGATCTCCCAGTCGAAGTCGTGCAGCAAGCCGGTGACGCCGAAGCGGTCCTCGTCCTCGCCGAGTTTGCGCGCGCAGGCGCGCATCGCGACCTCCACGGCAAGCGAATGCCGCCGCAGCGCGGGGTTCTGCACATGCCGGCACAGCAGCTCCCACGCGGCTTGTCGATCGTTCATCGCGGCGCAACTCGAAGCTGCTTACGCACGATCGGCCGGTCTGCCGAGCGGCGCACGACCTCTTTGAATCCGTTGCGCAAGAAGGTCGAAGCGACTCCGTGCCAGAGCGCCGAGCTGCTCCTCCGCGCGCGGGCGTCGACCGGATAGGCCTCAGCGATACGCGCGCCGCGTTTGCGAACGTGCTCCAAAGCGGCCCGCAGCAGCGCGCCCGTCAAGCCGGCTCGGCGCACGCTCCTCGCTATGAAGAAGCAGATGATCGACCAGACCGGCTTGTCGTCGACCGGCCGCAGCACGCGCGAGGTGGCCAGACGGCGGTATTCCTCGCGCGGCGCGAAGGCGCACCACCCCACGGGCCGGCCGTCGCGATATGCAAGGATGCCAGGCGGAACGCCTGAGTTGACGAGGCGGTGGAGCGCGCGTCGATTCGCCTCGTTGCTCCTCTTGCGCATCTGCGCGGGTGCAAATCTAGGCCACATGCACCAGCAGTCGGCGCAGGCGCCGCGCGGGCCGAAGAGCGCTTCCAAGTCTTTCCATCTGGCGGGCGTTAGGGGCCGGAATTGCAGGCTGGCGCTGGCCATGACCGCTCCTTATTCCTGGAATGCTCGATAACCTGCAAAATCTATTGACAGGTTATACTAACTAGTGTACTATTATAGCAGGTTACTAAACGGATACCACTCGGAGGTTCAAAATCATGGTCAGCAACATACTCATTCAAGGTTCCAACTCGTCCCAACTACTGGGGTCGCAGTCCACGCTGGTTCGCGCTCTGGGAGCCGCCGATGCCTCGCTTTTCAGCGGCTGGGGCGTCCGGATCTAATCCAACAAGACCTAATCGTAGTGCCGGGGCTTTAGCCCCGGTGTTGCCTTTGTTGAGCAGCGGCCGTTCGAAAAGGTACGTGATCGCGGCCGCCACGATGATGCCCGCCACCACCGCGGTGAACGTATACAGCCACGCCCAGTATGGATCGTTGTGCGGATCCGGTGTCCCCGGCGCCGGAATCCGGTGTTCGAACAAGTAGCGGGCGATCACCGCGTGCCACAGATACAAGTTGTACGAGATGATCGAGAAAAAGAACAGGATCTTGTTGGCGAGCACGGCCCGCCACCACGCAGCCGCGAGCAGCGATGCCACGGTGAACGCGAGGAACACCAGCCCGAGGTAGGTACGGTTGTCGGCTTTCCAGATCTCGAAGCCCTGATCTTGATAACGCACCTCGAACAAATTATGCTGCATGAGATAGAAGACCGCCGCCATAGCGAGCGCCACGACCGTGAAGCCCAGCGCGTAGCGCTCCACGTTTACGACTTTGACCTTTAAGAACACGAAGAGATACGCGGCCATCATGCCCGCGGCGAACAGATCGATGTAAGCCGGCAATTGGTTCATCTTCGTGTAATCGGCGATGCAGCATGCTGCGAGCAGGTGGCGATAGATCAGCGCCGTCGCCAGCATACCGAGAAACGTCCATAACGGCCACTTGCGGAACGCCAGCGCCAGCAGCAGGAAGATGACGTAGAACTGCACCTCGATGCCGAGCGACCAGAGCACGCCGTTGATCGAGCTCATCGTGTCGTAGAACCACGTGTGGATGAACAGCGCGTGGGTGAAAACCTGCCACGCCGTATTCGCGGCCGAACCGAAGTCGCGGGCGACGATCGGCACGAGCACGATCAGCACGATCAAATACGAGGGCACGATCTTGATAAAACGGCGGTATGCGAATTGACCCGCCGTCTGCAAGCGCTTGCCTTCGAACACATGCCGCGCGTACGGATAGAATAAGACGAAACCGCTGATGAAGAAGAACAGTTCGACGCCCAAAAAGCCGGTTTCCGGGATGAACTGAGCGTCGAAGTGCCGCCCAAGCGCGGTGACGCCGGTGCTCAGCCACGACAGCTGCCACACGTGGTACCACAACACCATGAGGATCGCGATGCCTCGCAAACCGTCCAAGACGTCGAGCCGCGCATCGCTCGGCGGACGCGGGGAAGACACCATGCGGCGCGGGTTCGGTGCGCCTGGTGCGCAAGCATTTTCCGATGATGTCGCCGAAGCGCCGCGCATGGCGCTTCGTCACACTGAGGAGCGATCGGGCCGCCTCGTGCTATGTCCGACGCCTTTGGGAAATCTTGAAGACATCACTGCGCGCGCGCTGCGCGCGTTGCGCGAGTGCGACGTCATCGTCGCCGAAGACACGCGCGTGACGCGTACGCTGCTCACGCACTTCGGCATTTCCAAACCGATCCATTCGTTGCACGAAGGCGTCGAGCAGCAGCGCATCCGCGCCGTGTTGAAGACGTTGGCGGCCGGCAAGACCGTCGCGCTGGCCACCGACGCCGGCACGCCCGGCATCTCTGACCCCGGAGTGGAGCTCGTGCGAGCCGCTCGCTCCGCTGGCGCGGCGATCGAGGTATTGCCGGGGCCTACGGCTTTTGTCGGCGCGTTGGTGCTCAGCGGGTTCGACGTCAGCCGCTTTCGCTTCGACGGGTTTCCGCCTCGCAAGTCTGGGGAACGTCGCAAGTATTTGCGCTTGCTCTCAGATGAACGTTTCGCCGTCGCGTGGTACGAGGCACCGAGCCGCGTGACGGATCTGCTCGCCGACGTCGCCGGCGTCCTGCCCGAGCGCCGAGTCTTCGTCCTGCGTGAATACACCAAGAAGTTCGAGCAGCATCTGCTCGGCACGGCGGCCGAAGTGCTTCGTGAGCTTTCGGCACCGCCCCGCGGTGAGTTCGCACTCGTGTTGGAGGGGGCGCCGGCGGAACAGCGCTCGAGCGTCGCGATCGCCGACAGCGTCGTCGTCGCGCTCGAGCAGCTGCTCGCGGACGGCGTGAGCGCCAAGACCGCAGTTGCGGCACTGCATGCGGCCAGCGGAGCGCCGCGGAACCAGTTGTACGCGCTGGCGCAGCGCATCCGCGCGGCTCGCGACTAGATGCCCCATACAGATCCGTGGGTGATCGCCGTTCTCGGCGCCGTCGCGTTTGTGGCGGCGACCATCGATGCGGTCGCCGGCGGCGGGGGCTTGGTCAACGTGCCGGCGCTCTTGCTTGCAGGCCTACCGGTGCAAATGGCGCTCGGCACGAATAAGCTGGCCGGCATCGCGGGGACGGCGACCGCGACTGTGACGTTCGCCTCGGCGCGCGCCATCCGCTGGCATCTGGTCGCCAGCGCGATGATCGCTGCGCTGCTCGGTTCGGTCCTCGGCGCTCACGCGGTGCTGAACACCAACCCGACGATCTTGCGCATCGTGGTGATCGTCCTCGTGCTGCTCGTGTCGCTCGTGATCACCGTGTTTCCACAGCTCGGCCAAGACCTGACACGTCAAGCAGCCACACATTCGATTTGGCGCTCCGGCACTATCGGGCTTGCGTTGGGCTTCTACGACGGCTTCTTCGGACCCGGCGCCGGCCTTTTCATGGTGTTCCTCTTCGTGGCGTGGCTCGGGCTTGATTTTCTTCACGCAACGGGCATGGCAAAGGCGGCGAACTTCGCTTCGAACCTTGGTTCGGTCGTGATTTTCGCGCTGGCCGGCGCGATCGACTATCGCGTGGGAGTGGTGATGGCGGCCTGCGCCATCGCCGGCGGGTTCACGGGTTCGCGGCTTGCGATTTTGCGCGGTGCGCCGTTTGTCCGTTACGTCTTCTTGGCGATGACATGGGTGCTCGCGTCGAGCCTGCTCTGGCAGATCCTTCGCCGCTAGCAACCGGCTCTAGGTTCCTGCAGGCAGGCCCTCCCGAAGGAGTTTGCTGAACACCTACGGCTAACGATGCCAAAAGATACGTTTTACGTCACGACCCCGCTGTACTACACGAACAGCACGCCGCACATCGGCCACGCGTACAGCACCGTCGCGGCCGACATCATCGCGCGCTATCGCCGCGTCACGGGCGACGGACACGCCCACTTCCTCACCGGCACCGACGAGCACGCGCAGAAGATCGCCGATGCCGCGCGAGCCATGGGGAAAACACCCAAGCAGTTCTGCGACGAGATCGTCGAGCGCTGGAAGGCGCAGTGGCGCGAGCTGAACATCTCCTATGATCAATTCATCCGCACGACCGATCCGGAACACGAGGCCGCGGTACAGGCGATCTTCGAAACGTTGCGCCGCAAAGGCGACATCGTCCCCGGCAAGTACGAAGGTTGGTACTGCCGCAACGACGAGACGTTCTGGTTGGAGTCGAAGTTGGTCGACGGTCACTGTCCGAACCCTGAATGCGGCCGTCCGGTCGAATGGGTCTCCGAGGATTCGTGGTTCTTCAAACTATCCGCATATCGCGACAAAGTCGCCGATCACTTCCGCAAGCATCCGGACTGGGTGCGGCCGCAGAGCGCGTACAATGAGATGATGGCGCTGCTCGAGGCGGGGCTCGAAGACGTGAGCGTTTCTCGCGCCAGCGTCGACTGGGGCATCCCCATCCCCGGTGGCGGCGGCACCATCTATGTGTGGTTCGATGCGATCGTCAACTACATCACGGCCGCAGGCTACCCGCACGACATGGCGCGCTTCGAGCGGCGCTGGCCGGCGGACGTGCAGCTCATCGGCAAAGAGATCCTTCGCTTCCACACGGTCTTGTGGCCGGCGATCTTGTTCGCGCTCGGCTTGCCGGCGCCCAAGCTCGTGTTCGCCAACGGCTGGATCACGATGGAAGGCCGCAAGATGAGCAAGAGCATCGGCAACATCGTGAGCGCGCGCGAGCTCATCGATCGCTTCGGCGTGGATTCGACGCGCTACGTCCTGTTCGCCCAAGCGACCTTCGGAACCGATTTCAGCTTCAGCGAAGAGGCGATGCTGCGGCGCCACAACGCCGACCTGGCAAACGATTTGGGCAATCTCGTTCAGCGCACGCTGTCGATGCTCGCCAGATATCGCGACGGCGTCGTACCCGCTGCGACGAAGAACCAAGAGTTGAGCACGGCCTTTGACACGGCGCGCGCCGCGATCGAAGGGGCGCTGGGTGGGCTCGATTTTCGGGGAGCGCTTGCGTCCATCGGGGAGCGCGTCGGTGCGCTCAACCTGCTTGTCGAGCAGAAGAAGCCGTGGGAGCTGTCCAAACGCGGCGATCAGGCCGGGCTCGATGCCGTGCTCTACGATTTGTGCGAGGGCCTTCGCTGGCTCGCCGCGTTCGTCTATCCGTTCATGCCGGCATCCGGCGAGGCGATGTGGCGGGCGCTCTCGCTCGAGGGCACGCCGGGGGCCGCTTGGGAGAAAACGCTTCGATGGGGCGGTCTGCCCAAAGGCGCCAAGACGACCGTGCCGGCGGCGCTGTTCCCACGCGTGGAAGAAGGCGTCCCCAGCGCGTGACCTCCCGTTTTGTGGATACGCACGCGCATCTCGAGGGCGACGAGTTCGCGGCGGATCTCGATGAGGTCATTTCGCGCGCCGCGAGCGCCGGGGTGAGCGCGGTGGTTTCAGCCGGCCAGGACGAAGCGACGAGCCGCGCGACGCTCGATCTCGCCGCGCGCCGGCCGCTCGTCGCCGCGGCGGTCGGCGTCCACCCGCACGAAGCCGAAGATGCCGGCGACCTACGCTGGCTGCCGCCGCTGCTCATGGATGAGCGAGTCGTGGCGGCCGGTGAGATGGGACTCGACTACCACTACGACTTTTCTCCGCGCGACGTGCAGCGCGCTGTTTTCAATAGCCAACTCGATCTCGCCGGCGAGCACGGCTTGCCCGTGATCATGCACTGCCGCGAGGCCGAGGACGACGTCGCCGCCGCACTGCGCGGGCACTTCAGCAAGGGCCGGCTCGGCGTGCTCCACTGCTTCACCGGAAGCTACGACGCCGGCATGCGCTTCATCGAAGAGTTCGACGTCTATCTGGGACTCGGCGGCGCGCTCACGTTCAAGAAGGCGCTTGAACTGCACGATGCGGCGACACGCTTGCCGATCGAACGGCTCGTGTTGGAAACTGATTGTCCGTACATGACGCCGGCGCCGCATCGTGGCAAACGCAACGAGCCGGCATACCTCGCGCTCACCTGCGCCCGGCTCGCCGAACTGCGCGGCGCGAGCCCCGAGTCGATCGCAGAAGCGACGACCACAAACGCCCTGCGCCTCTTCCCCCGCCTCAAACTCTCAAGCTAATGTAGTGCCGGGGCTTTAGCCCCGGAGTCGTGGTCAGACCGGTTGCGCGAGGGGCCACATGCGATCGAAATCGGCACGCAGCGTGACGGCGCCTTCGCCGAAGTCGGCCGAGGGCGCGATGATGCCGATCTCGCGGGCTTCATCGAGGCCGTTTCGGGTGAGGTTGGCGGAGCCGACGTAGATCTCGTCGCCCGTATCGATGTACTTGTCGTGCATGAACGTCTCGCCAAGCGAGCGGACCGAAACCCCGGCTGCAGAAAGTTCGCTCAAGGCGCGCTTTTCCGGCCACGTTTCGCGACCCTCGCGCTTCACGAGAACTTCATCGTGCAGACCAGCGGCGCGCCGCGCTGCAAGTTCGTTGACGATCTGCGGATCGGAGAGATCTTCGGAAGCGATGCGAAGGTCGTGCGCGCAGCCGAGCAATCGCGCAATGCGATCGCGGGAATGCTCGCTTGGACCCGCGACGATCCGCGATGAGTTGCCCGGCCGTCCGGCGATCGCGTCTTTCACGGCAGCGACATCCACCGCCGCATCGTCCTCCACGCACACTTCACCCGGACACCGGAAGCCGTCATCGTTCGCATTGGCGGTGGCGAGCAACGCGCGTGCATCGTCGATCACGACGGCTTTGCTGTGCTCGAGCACCTTCGCATCGCTTTCGACGATGACATGGACGCGAGGGTCGAATAGATTCGAGTAAAGCTTTGTCGTCCGCAAGACGCACCGCGGTTTAGGCTCATGCGCGCCGCGGTGCCCGTAGCGGTCTGGGTCACCTTCGACGTGCACGGTCACGTCCACGCCGCGCGCAGCCGCGCGGTTGAGGCCCTGCACGAGTGACGGATCGCGGATGCTGAAGAATTCGGCATCGATGCTCCGTTTGGCGCCGTCGAAAGCCGAACAGAACGCATCGCGAGCCGCTCCGCCGAGCGCGACGTGCAGATATCCCATGCGCGCTTGTATCACGCAGGAGCACGAGACCGTCAAGGTGGGGCTGTGAAGGGCAGGGAAATACCGGCGTACACCGCTCTATGGATAAAGGAAGCGTCGTTCGCGACTTGTTCGACCGCATCGCCGGCCGCTACGACATGGCCAATCGCGTCATGACGGGCGGCATGGACGGCATATGGCGCCGGCAAGCCGCTGCCCTAATCGACGTCCCCAACGATGCCCGCCTGCTCGACCTTTGCTGCGGCACCGGAGCGCTCGCCCAAGTGCTTGCGCGCAAGGTACCGGAAGGCGAAGTCGTCGGCATCGACTTTTCTCCCAAGATGCTGGACATCGCGCGCGCCAATCAGGGCTACTCGAACATACGCTACCTGCAAGGTGACGTGCTGACGCTGCCGTTCGCCGACGCCTACTTCGACGGCGCCACGATGGGATTCTCGATGCGCAACGTCGTGGACATCGGCGCGTGCCTTGACGAAGTCCGGCGCGTGCTCAAACCGGGCTCTTCATTCGTCAACCTCGAGATCGGCAAACCTGCCAACAAGCTGTGGCGGCGGACGTTTTATTTCTACTTCTACAACGTGCTGCCCACGCTCGGCGGTCTCGTCGGCGGCGACAAGGCCGCGTATCGCTACTTGCCGCAATCACTCGTGAATTTTCCGGATGCCGACGCCCTGTCGCAGCTCTTCAAGACGAGCGGCTTCGCGTGCGTGCAGTGCATCTTGCTGATGGGCGGCGCCGTGACCATGCACGTCGGCACCACGGCGCAAGCGCCGAAGCATCCGCACACGATCGAGGCGCACGTGCGCGCCCTGGAAGAGCACGCTCCGGCGCCGGCATGATCCAAAGCAGCCCGCAGCAGACGATTCAAAACGTCGTCGAGCAGTTCGTGCGCGAAGAACTGTCGCACGAGAACGCGCACATCGCCGGTGCGGTGTGGTCGATGCTCGATGCCGGCGGCAAACGGCTGCGCCCGCGCATCACGATGCTGGCCTGCCTCGCGTGCAATGCGGCCGCCTCGGAAGATCCCGTGCTCGCCTCCTATATGGAACTCATCCACGTGGCGACGCTGATCCACGACGACGTGCTCGACAACGCCGATCTGCGCCGCGGGCGCGAGTCCACAAATCGCGCGTTCGGCAACCGCTTCTCGGTGCTCGCGGGCGACTATCTGTTCTCGTGGGTGTTCAAGAAGATCACGCAGGGCTACGCGCCGCCGATCCCCACCATCTTGGCCGCGATGCTCTCCGACATCTGCAACGGCGAAGTCAAACAGCTGCGCGCCGCGGGCGACGTCGAATTGTCGGCCACGCGCTATTACGAGATCATCGGGAAGAAGACGGCCGAACTGTTCGCGGCCTGCGCCGAAGTGGGCGCGATCAACGGACTGATCCAGGCCGGGCGAGCCCCAGGTCCGGCGCTGCGCAACGCACCGGAAGTGCGCATGCTGCGCGAATACGGACGCCTCTTCGGGCTCGCCTTCCAGATCCGCGACGACATCTACGACGTCGTGGCGAGCGAGGCCGAACTCGGCAAGCCGTCGGGTTCGGACGTGCGCGAGAAGAAGATGACGCTGCCGATGATCAACGCCTTGAAGCTCGGCGACCACGCCTTCCGGCGCGCGGTCGAGAAGCTTTTCGAACTTGAGGACCTCGATTCGGCCGAAGCCAAGCCGCTGCTCGCCGAGGCGATGCAGGGCATG
Organism: Candidatus Tumulicola sp.; assembly: GCA_035601835.1. Classification (NCBI taxonomy): domain Bacteria; kingdom Bacillati; phylum Vulcanimicrobiota; class Vulcanimicrobiia; order Vulcanimicrobiales; family Vulcanimicrobiaceae; genus Candidatus Tumulicola; species Candidatus Tumulicola sp. The sequence goes on from DATNNM010000011.1 coordinate 315,888, forward strand.
CGCAGCGGGCCAGCCATCGATGCGACCAACGCCGCGATGGCGGAGCACGCCGATGCAGCCGAGCGCGCGCTGGACGACCTACACCCTACGCCTGCCCGCGATGAACTGGCCGCCTTGGCGCGAACTCTCAAGCAGTTTTCATGAGAAACCGGCAGGGCGCGGGCGCCGCGTTCCGATAAGACTCATACGAAAGGAGCCTCAAGGAATCACATGACGCCACTTTACGCGGTCATCGACGCGCCGATCATCGCCATCATCATCGGCATCGCGGTGATTCTGTTCGGCGCCGAACGGATCCCCAAACTCGCACGCTCGATGGGTCAGGCGAAACGGGAGTTCGAAGCGGCCTCTGCTAAACCGGCCGATGCGCCGCCGCCGCCGCAACAGGCCATTCCCCCGCCGCCGACCCCCGGCGACCCGCCCCCCTCCGCTCCAGTATAGAATTTGCAGGAGCACCCACCGTCAGAACCGTCTGACGACATCGAGATGACGTTTACGGAGCACCTCGCGGAGCTCCGTAATCGTCTGCTGATCTCCATCATCGCGGTCTGTTTGATCTCGGTGCTCGCCTTCGGTTTCATGCCGCGCCTCATGAACTTCATGGAGGCGTATTTCTTGCCCGGCATCCAGCTGCACGTGTTCTCGCCGGCCGAGGTGATCCGCGTCCAGATCAAACTCTCGGTGTTGGTCGGCATCGTCGTCGCGTTTCCCCTCATCCTCTATCAGATCTACGCCTTCGTCTCTCCCGCCCTCAACCGGCGCGTGCGCGCGCGCATCGCGTGGTTCGCGCTGCCGTCGCTGTTCATGTCGCTCGCCGGCATCGCATTTTGCGGGTTCTTCATCATACCGTTCGTCATGCGAACGCTCCTCAAGTATACGCAAAGCTCGGGGCTGGTGGGCACGTATCAGCTCGATCCGACGATCGGATTCGTGATCATCCTGCTCGGTATTTTCGCCGTCATGTTCCAACTGCCGATCGTGCTGGCGATCCTGGCAAGCGTCGGGCTCGTAAACGCGCGCATGCTCGCGGAGAAGTGGCGTCACGCTACGATGATCATCATCATCGCGGCGGGCATCGGTGCGCCGGACGGCAACCCGCTCACCATGCTGCTGCTCGCGCTGCCGCTCATCGTCTTGTACGTGCTCAGCATCCTGGTCGTCCGGCTGGTTCAGCCGAAAATCGCAGCCGAAAAGGGAACGGCCAGCGACGGCGCCTAAGGCCAACGCGGACATGGCCGCTCCCGCCTCGGCGCGCCCCACGCGCTCGCCTTACGATCAAACGCTCGACGTGCTGAGCAACGTCATGTTCCCGATCGTCGTGTTCTTCATCTGGGCCACGCTGACCACGGTCGGCACCATCGTGGATCAAAACCAGCCGCCCGAGCGCTACTACGAAGAGTACCCGGCGGCGATGGCCAACGCGATCCTGCGCCTGCACCTCACGAACATCTTCCATTCGCTGCCGTATCTCTCGCTGGTCTTGCTGCTGCTGATCTCGATGGCGGTGTGCACGTTCAGGCGCGTCATCCCGAAACGTTTCCCAAAAGACCGGCCGGTCGCGCTCGAGAACTTCGGCCTGCACGCGGCCCGCGAATGCAGCCGAGACGTGCCGGCCACGGCTGCGAAGATCGACGATTACGCGCGCCGGCGCGGCTTCGCCATCCGCACGCAGGAGGTCGACGGCGCGCATTGGGTGTTCGCCGACAAACAGAAATGGGCGCGCTACGGCGTGCTCGTGGCGCATCTCGGGTTCACGGTCATCGCGTTTGGACTCTTCTTGGGCTGGCTGAAAGGCTATCGCGGCGAGCTTCAGGTCTTCAGCGGCCAAACGGTCGCGGTCCCTCAGGCGCGGCTCAACCTCACGCTCGACAAGTTCATCGCGCACTTCACGCCCGTGCAAACGCCCAACGGCACCATGTATCAGGCATCGCTTTTCCAATCCGACGTCAGGGTGGGCTCGGCCGGCGGATTAGGCGCGCCGGCCGCCGCCAACATCATCGTCAATCAGCCCTACGTCACGCCGGAAAACGTGTACTTCTATCAAGCCTCATACGGCTACGGCGGTCACCTGCAGATCACGCGCGACGGCAAGCCGATCGACTCCCCCGCTGCGCAGGGGCGGCTCATGCCCCAAGACGCGATCCTGTTGCCGGGGACCAGCCGCGCTATCGAGTACGGCACGATGCTGGGACCATCCGATCCATCGCAGTCGCCGATGGGCGTTCCGCTGCCCATCCGCGACACGTATGCGTTGTGGGTGTTCCATGATGGCATCCCGACGACCGCCAAACCGATCTTCTTGCCGATCGGCGCAAGCCTGAACGCCGGCGACGGCTACACGGTGCGCGCGTTGCCGCCGATCGCGTGGTCGGGCATCACCTACCGCTACGACCCGGGCGAGCTGTACGTCGGACTCGGCGCCCTCATCCTCTCCGGCGGCTTCGTCATGGCGCTTTTCTTCCTGCCGGTGAAGTTGTATGCGCGGGTGAAGGCGCAGGCCGGCGGGGGTGCGCTGGTCGACATCGCAGCGACGACCACCAAGGGCAACGCGATGTACGAAGACGAATTCGAAAGCCTGGTGAAGGGTCTGGAGAAGCGCCTTCGGGCTCCGGATCCGCCGCCGATCCAGGAAACGGTGAGCGCCTATGCCTGACACGACTCCTTACACGCAATACAACACCAACGTGGCGGCCGTGGCCAACGCGCATGTTGCGGCGTACATGGCTTGGTATGAGGCGGCGGTCATCCTCTACCTATTCGCCGCTGCCGGATTCCTTATCTACTGGTTCGTCCGCAACTGGATGGTGCTGGGCGTCGGCATCACGTTCGCAGTGCTCGGCATCGCGGCGCAAGTCGCAAGCCTCGGCCTGCGCTGGTATTACAGCCAGCACGTCCCCTGGAACGATTTGTACGGTTCGCTGTCGGTCGTCTCGCTGTGGGTGGCGGTGCTGTTCCTATTCATCGGCGCGCGCTACAAGAGCTGGTTCGCGGGTCCGCTGGTGTTCGCGTTCAGCGACGCGCTGCTCGCCTACGCGAAAAGTTGGAACAAAGGCCTCGAACCGCTCGTTCCGTCGTTGCAAAGCACCTGGATCTACATCCACGTGCCGGTCGTGTTGGGCGCATATGCGGCGTTTCTGATCGGCTGCGCCGTCAGCATCCTCTTTCTAATGAAGAAAGCCGACGAGAATCGCCCGCCCGGCGCCGGTCAATCCGTTGGCGCGGCGGTCGCGGCGCAGGCGCGGCCCATCTACTTGGCGTGGCTGGAAAATTTGCCGGCCTCGCCGCGCCTGGACGTTTTGGCGTATCGCGCCAACGCCATCGGCGAGATCCTCCTCACCGCGGGCATCATCTTGGGCGCGCTGTGGGCGCACGTCGCGTGGGGCAGCTATTGGCAGTGGGACTCAAAGGAGACAGCAGCGCTGATCTCATGGATCGTGTACGCCGCGTACGTGCACATGCACACCAAGCCTTCATTACGCGGCACGGTGTCGGCGTGGGTCTCGATCATCGGCTTCGCGACGATTCTCTTCAGCTACTTCGCCGTCAACATCTGGATCAGCGGCCTCCACTCCTACAAATAGAGTATTGCTAGGAGGCTATGTACTGGTTCTGGGTGTCCCTGATGATTGTCGCCGTACTTTTTGCTGTGTTTTCTCTATGGGTTGTGTTTGCCCTCGGGGACAAGATTTATCTGGTTCTCGCGGTTTTGGCCATAGCCACGCTAATAAGAGCGTGGCCGCAGGTTAGGGACTACCCCCGGAATTAGTGTAGCGTTCCGAGCGAAGCTCGGAGCCATCATGGGGGCGGCCGATTGGACGCGAGCCACATGCTCGGCGTGCGCAGCCACACATAAACGCTCTTGACGCGCATGAGCTGCATGCTGTAGTATTCGGCTGCCGTGATCGGCGCGAACACGCGCGCCTTCTGGCCGAAGAAGCTCCACGGGCTCAGTGCGCCCGTGACCTTGCCGAAAAACGTGATCCCGTGGTTGTCGGTATAGAACAGGAGGGAAAAGCCGCCGCGCACGCTGGCGATGCCGATCTTGTCGCCGGGTCGAACGAGGGATTGGATGTGCGCGGCCATCGCTTTCATCGGCTTCTGCGCTTCGACGCCGGGCAAAATGGCGATCACGAGCGCGCCGATGAGGCCGACCATCATCGCCGCAAAGCCTAGCGGCGCCAGCCACACCCGCTTGGTCACAAGCGTGGCGACGAGCGTCAAGGCGGCTGTCGGCACCACGATCCAGCCCAAGAGGGCGAGCGCCGGCGTCAGCGCCGACAGATCCTGCGATACCTGGATGTTCAGATATAAGACCACGCCGATCGTCAGCAGCACGAGCGATACCGGCAGCATGAACAGTGCGCCGCGCAGCGGTTTCAGCTGATTGGCGGCGATGGCTTCGCAGACCAGTCCTCCGACGAGCACGGCCAGCATGGGAAAGATCACCACGATGTAGTTGGGCAGTTTGGTCTGTGCGGCGGAGAAGAACACCAACGGCACGATTGCCGAAGCGAGCAAGAAGATATCGTCGTTGCTGCGCCGCAGGACGGCCTCCTTGATGGCCTTGGGCAAAAAGGCGACATACGGGAAGAAGCCGACGGCGAGCAGCGGTATGTAATAGTACACCGGTCCGGGCTGATTCTCGAACGGCTGGAGATAGCGCCCAAAGGTGGAAGCGCCGAAATAATCGATGATGAAGATCTGACCGTGCAAACCGGTTTCGGCCGCGAACCACGAGCCGGCGATCAACACGTAGGCGAGAAAACCGATCGCCCATGGCAGGCGCTGCACTTGCTGCCACGCCTTTGCCCACCACAAGTAGACCAGCAAGGACAGCAGCGGCAACACGAGCGCGACCGGGCCTTTGGTCAGCGTGCCAAGCGCCGCGGCCACCACCGCGATCCAAAACGCGCGCCGATCGCCGTCGCGCAGCGCGAAATAACCCCAAAAGAACGTGACCGTCATGAAGAAGACAAGCGTGGTATCGAGGATCGCAAGCCGGCAGAGCACGATGTACTCGAGGCTCGTGCCGAGCGCGAGCGCGGCGATGAGTCCGGCGATCTCGCCGTAAAGCCGTCGCGCGGCGAGGTACGTCGCGCCGGCGCCGAGCAATCCGAAAATCGCGCTGGGCAGGCGTAGGCTGAGTTCGTTGAGTCCGAAAGCTTTGACCGCGCCGCCGGCGATCCAAAACCACAGCGGCGGGTGGATGTACCACGGCGCGAAGTTGAAGTGCATCGTGATCCAGTCGCCGGTACGGAACATCTCCTTGACGATCTCGCCGTAGGTGGGTTCGCTGTTATCCCACAGACTGCCCGAGCCCAGGCGCACGAAATAAAGCGCCGCCAGCAAGACGAAGACCCCGCCGCGCAGCCACAACCACATGTAGCGCTCCGAGCGAAGCTCGGAAACCTCGTTCATGTGGAGCCAATGGTTGAGGAAGCGCATTGGCTCCTGCTGCGCCGCCAAGGACGTGTTTCGCGCCGCCTGGAAGCGCGCTCGCATGTCGCTTGTCCGCACGCTGCGCGTCGCCACGAGAACCAGCGCGCTCGCGCTCATCCAAACCCGCTCGATCGTCGAGCGCCTCGCGAAGCGCGGGATCGCGTGCGAGATCGTGGAGATCACGACCCGCGGCGACCGCGACAAGGATGGCAGCCTTGCCGTAATCGGCGGTGACGGCGTCTTCGTCAAGGAGTTGCAAAACGCGCTGCTGGACAACCGCGCCGACATCGCCGTGCACTCCATGAAGGATCTTCCAACAGAATTGCCTCCCGGCGTGCGCGCAGGCGTGGTTCCGCCTCGAGCCGATGCGCGCGACGCGTTGGTTTCGCCGCGCGGGGCGTTCAAGACGATCCGCGATCTGCCGCAAGGCGCCGTCATCGGAACCAGCTCGCTGCGTCGCAAGGCGCAACTGCTTGTTATCCGCCCGGATCTGCGGGTCCGCGATCTCCGCGGCAACGTGGACACGCGCATCAAGAAAATGCTCGCCGGAGCATGCGACGCGGCGGTCCTTGCGATGGCGGGCATAGAACGCATCGGCCTGCCTGCGGAAGCCGGCGCGCTGCCCGTTGCGATCGACGAAATGGTTCCGGCGGTCGGTCAAGGCGCGCTGTACGTGCAGCATCGAGAGGCGGACAGCGCGCTTCGCGAAATGCTCGCGCCCTTGGACGATCCCGCAAGCGCGTTCGAAGTAGACCTGGAGCGGGCTTTCCTCAAGCGCATGGGCGGAGGCTGTCTCGTGCCGATCGGAGGGCACGCCCAGGTGGGGGAGGAGGGCTGGACGTTCCACGCTTTTGTCGCCGAGGTCGATGGCACGCAAGCGCAGCGCCGGAGCATACGCGGTTCGGATAAGGCGGCGCGATCCCGCGTGGAAGCGTTGGCGGACGAAATGCTCGCCGCCGGGGCGCGTGAGATCATCGCCAAGTTCCGCACCTAGCGGCACGTGCTATGCCGGACTTCAGTCCGGTCTTCGCGAACCGCTCACCACGATGCGCATGATCGAACGAAGGCGCGAAACTATCGCCGGCCTTCCTACACCGACGGAGCGGCCGCGCCGCTTGCGCCGCACGAGCGGTTTGCGCGGCATGGTCGCCGAGCACGCCGTGCGCGTGAACGATCTCATCGAGCCGCTGTTCGTCGTCGAGGGCACGGGCGTCAAACGCGAGATCCCGTCGATGCCCGGCGTCTTCTGGCAGTCCGTCGACACGTTGCTTGAAGACGCGAAAGCTGCGGCAGCGCTTGGGATTCCGGCGGTGCTGCTCTTCGGCATCCCAGACCACAAGGACGATGTCGCCTCAGGTCTTGCCGATCCCGGCGGAGCGGTGCAGCGCGCGATCGCGGCGATCAAAAACGCCGCGCCCGAACTGCTTGTCCTCGCCGATCTGTGCGCGTGTGAATACACCTCGCACGGCCACTGCGGACTCATCGACGAGCGCGGCGCGATCGACAACGACGCCACGCTCGAATTGCTCGCGCAAGGCGCGCTTTCGTACGCAGAAGCCGGCGTCGACATCGTCGCGCCTTCCGACATGATGGACGGTCGGGTCAAGGCGATCCGCCACGCGCTGGACAGCAAGCGCCACATAGACGTCGCCATTCTCTCGTATGCGGTGAAGTACGCATCGGCCTTCTATGGCCCGTTCCGCGAAGCCGCGGCCTCGACGCCGAAGTTCGGCGATCGCCGCACGCATCAAATGGATCCGCCGAATGCGCGCGAGGCCGTGCGCGAAGCGCTGCTGGACGTGCAGGAAGGCGCGGATGCGGTGATGGTCAAGCCTGCGCTGAGCTACCTCGATGTCGTGCATCGCGTGCGCGAGGCGGTCAACGTTCCGGTCGCCGTCTACAACGTGAGCGGCGAGTATTCGATGATCAAGGCAGCGGCGGCGCGCGGTTGGATCGACGAACAGCGCGCGATTGACGAAGTGCTGGTGAGCTGCAAACGCGCCGGCGCGGATATCATCGTGACGTACTTCGCCCGCTCCGTCGCTGCACGGCTGAAGCGCTAGACTCACTAATCAAGGCGCATGGCGGAAGTCACCATCGTCTTGCTCGCAGGCGGCGCGGCGACGCGATTGCCGGGCAAGCTCGCGCTCCCGCTCAACGGCGAGCCGCTGCTCATTGGAATCTACCGGCGGCTCACGGCAGACGGCACCCCGTGCATCCTCAGCGTGCGCGACCGGCTCGACCCGCGCCTGGCCGACTTGATCTCGTGTGAGATCGTCACCGACGAGATCTCCGACGGCGGACCGCTGGGAGCTGTTCTTTCATGCGCGAGAAAGGTGCGGACGCCGCTCTTCGTGGCCGTCGCCGGCGATCTGCCCGACATCGACAGCGGATTCATCGCGAAGCTCTTGAAGACGTTTCAGGATCGCGAAGCCGCGGGCAACGCTCCGGATGCCGTGCTGCCGACGTGGCCGGACGGCAAAGTCGAGCCGCTCGCCGCTTTATACGCGACCGCGCCTTGGATCGGCGGCGCCCAACGCGCGCTGGCAGCCGGTCGCCGAAAGGTGACCGCCGCGCTGGACGGCCTCAAGGTCGCCGCATACCACGTCACTTCTGAGGACGAGCGCATGCTCGCGAACATCAATACGCCCGAAGATTACGAGCGAGCGGTGAAGATATCGCGGTGAATATCAAGCGCTCTCAGGATCTGTACGAAGAAGCGAAGCGGGTCATCCCGGGCGGGGTGGATTCGCCGGTGCGCGCCTTCAAGGCCGTCGGCGGCACGCCGCTCTTCATCGCGCGCGGCGAGGGCCCGCTCATATTCGACGTCGATGGCCACGAGTACGTCGACTACGTGGGCTCGTGGGGACCCCTGATCTTCGGACACGCGTACCCGCCCGTCATCGCGGCGATCGAACGCGCGGCGCGCATGGGGACCTCCTTCGGCGCCTCTACCGCGCTCGAAGTGGAACTCGCTGAATTGATCGTTGAAGCGATGCCGTCGATCGAGCTTGTGCGCTTCGTCAACTCGGGAACCGAGGCGTGCATGAGCGCGCTGCGCTTAGCACGCGCCTTCACCAGGCGCGACAAGATCGTCAAGTGCGCCGGCTGCTATCATGGTCATGCCGACGGGTTGCTGGTGGCGGCGGGCTCCGGCGCGCTCACGCTGGGCGTGCCCGATTCTCCCGGCGTGTCCGCGGCACAAGCGGCGGACACGATCGTGGTGCCGTACAACGACGTCGCCGCGCTCGAAAAACTTTTCGCGCAGCGATCAAGCCCGATCGCCGCCGTCATCCTCGAACCGATCGTCGGCAACATGGGCGTGGCGCGGCCCAAAGCGGGCTACCTGGAAGCGGTTCGCCGATTGACCAAGGAGCACGGCGCGCTGTTCATCATGGATGAAGTCATGACGGGTTTCCGCGTCGCGTATGGCGGCGCGCAAGCTCTCCATGATATAAGACCCGATGTGACGTGCCTCGGCAAGATCATAGGCGGAGGGCTGCCGGTCGGGGCGTTCGGCGGCCGCGCTGACATCATGCGTCATCTCGCCCCGGAGGGCGACGTGTACCAGGCGGGCACGCTTTCCGGCAACCCGCTCGCCATGGCGGCGGGCATCGCGCAGCTGCGCGCCCTCAAGGAGTCCGACGCGTACGAACGCCTCGAAGCCGCTGGCAAGACCCTTGAAACCGGCCTGAATGAAGTGTTGTCGCACGTCGGCGCACCGGCGCACGTCGCTCGCGCAGGCTCGATGTGGACGCTGTTCTTCACCAAAGATGCGGTGACTGATCTCGCATCCGCCAAACGCTGCGACACCAAAGCATTCGGTCGATTCTTCCATGCGATGCTCGAGCGCGGCATCTATCTGCCGCCCTCGCAGTTCGAGGCAGGCTTTGTCTCGCTCGCGCACAGCAAGGCTGAGATCGAGCGCACCATCAACGCCGCCCGCGAGTCCTTTGATGTCGTCACCGCATAGCGCAAAACGCGACATCAACCCGCCGCGATTGTTCCTGTACCATCGCGGTCTCGAAGACGCGTTGCGTGAGGGCACCACCGTGCTGACGTCGCAGGAACTCGCCGAGCGCGTCGGACGCGGCGTGTCGTCGACCCAGATCCGCAAAGACCTCTCCTATCTGGGCACGCTTGGCCGCCGCGGCCGCGGCTACAACGTCGTGATGCTGGTGAAGAAGCTCGCGCGCGTGCTCGGGCTTGACCGCGATTGGCGCATCGCCATCGTCGGCTTCGGCTACCTCGGCCACGCGCTCGCCACGTTCTTGGAATACCGCGAAGAGAAATTTCACATCGCGGCGATCTTCGACATCGACAAGGAACTCGTGGGCACGCGCTGGCATGGCGTGCGCATCAGCCACGTGAACGATCTCGAAAAAGTGCTGCCGGTGCTCAACTGCAGCATCGGACTCATCACCGTCCCGGCCGGCGCCGCACAGGCCGTCGCAGAGCGCATCGTCCGATGCGGCGTGAGCGCGCTCTTGAACTTCGCCCCCACGACCCTGAAAGTGAACTCTCGGGTATCCGTGCGTTCGATCGACCTCGCTTCCGAGCTGTCCATTCTGACCCACCACTTGTCGTAAGCGACCAAAGTCGCGCCATCCGGTAGGGAACGCGGAACGCCCAAGACAAGAGCACCAGCGTGCCGATCGTCGTCCTTGGCCTGAGCCACAAGACCGCGCCCCCAGAGGTGCGCAACCGCCATACGTTCCCCACCGAGCGCATCACCGAAGCGCTGGGCGCGCTCCGCGACTACACCGGGGTGCGCGAAGCGGCCATCGTCGCCACCTGCAATCGCCTGGAGATCTACGCCGACGTCGACGACTACGAGATCGGCGTCGATCGACTCAAGGATTTTCTGACCACCTATCGCAGCATGCGGGTCGACGACTTCGACAAGTATCTGTACACTCTGCTCGGCGCCCAGGCGGTCGAGCAACTCTGCCGCGTTGCAAGCGGCCTCGATTCGATGCTTCTCGGCGAAGCGCAGATCGTCGGGCAAGTGAAAGAGGCGCTGACGCTCGCAGGGCGCGCGCATTCGACCGGCCCGCACCTCAACCGGCTGTTCCGCATCGCGCTCGAATGCGGCAAGCGCGCGCGCACGGAAACGGGCATCGGCCGGGACGCCGTCTCGTTGGGAGCGGCGGCGGTCGAGCTCGCTTCGCGTCACTGCGGCTTAGCTGCTGCCGAGGTCGTCGTGGTGGGCGCCGGCAAGATGGGCACGATCGTCGCAAAGCACATCGCCGCACGTGGCGCCGCTACGCTTGCGATCGTGAACCGGACACCGGCACGCGCGCAAAGCTTGGCCGCATCGATCGATGGAAGCGCGCACGGCATCGGTGAACTACCGCAGTTGCTGCGCAGCGCCGATCTCGTCATCAGCGCCACCGGCGGCGGCGCGTTCCTCATCACCGAATCGATGCTGCAGACCGCGTGTGCCGCCCGCTCCAAGCCCCTGCTGATCGTGGACATCGCCGTGCCGCGAGACGTGCAACCGAGCGCAGCGATGCTTGAGCGCGTGACCATCTACGAACTGAACGACTTGCAGCAAGTCATCGACGCGACCCTCGACACGCGGCGAGCCGAGATACCGGCCGTGGAAGCGATCATCGCCGGTGTCGTCCGTGAGTACATGCGCTGGTATCAGTCGCGCGTGGCCGTGCCGCTCATCGCTTCATTGCGGCGCAAGGCAGAAGCGATCCGGCTTGCCGAGATCGACAAGCTTTTTGCGCGTCTGCCGGAACTCGACAGCCACCAGCGCGAACTCATCGCGGGCGCGAGCGTGTCTATCCTCAACAAACTGCTGCACGCGCCGGTCACGCGCTTGCGCGAGAGCGCGGCCGAGAGCGGTGCGCTCCGCTCGGATACGACGGAACGGCTGCTCGACCTAGAAACGCTTGGAGCCAGGCTCGAAGAGCAGCTTGCAGAAGCTCTGCGTCCGCCCCGTCCGCGCCGGCGCGGCTAGACTAAAACCCACATGGACCTCCCGCTCGACGGCGTCACCGTTCTGGTGACGCGTGCGGGCGAGCATCTCAGCGCTGCAGCGCTGTTCGAGGCGTTGGGTGCGAGGGTAGACGTCGCGCCCGTCATCGCGATCGGTCCTCCCCCGAAGGACTCAGGCCTGCAGGAAGCAGTGCGAGACGCCGACAGCTTCGACTGGATCGTCTTCACCAGCGCAAGCGGGGTCGAGGCGTTTGCACGGTGCCGCCGGGCGTTCCCCGCGAAGGTGCGCACCGCGGTGGTTGGTGCGGCGACCAGCGACGCGCTGCAAGAGACGTTCAAGCGGCGGCCCGATGTCGTGCCCGAGCGCTTCGTGAGCGAAGAGCTTGCGGAGGCGTTGAGGAAAGCGGCGAAGCCCGGCGCTGCCATCTTGATCGTGCAGGCACAGGACGCGAGGCCGGTTCTCGCATCTCGCTTGAAAGAAGCAGGCTTCCTCGTGACCGCGGTTGCCGGCTACTCCACGCTCGAGACACCGCCGCCGGATTTGCCCGCGCGCGTGGCTGCGGCCGGTGCCATCGTGTTAGCATCTGCCAGCGCGGTGCGATCCTTGGTCAGAGGTCTCGGCTCGGGCGCTCCCGTGCTGCTGCGAGACAAGGTCATCGCCTGCATCGGTCCGATAACGGCCGGCCAAGCGAAAGAGCTGGGGATCAGAGTTGATGTCGTGCCCGACAAGTCGACGATGAAGGCGATGGCGCAAGCGCTATGCCGATTTTATGAAAAAAAGAACCGGGGCTAAAGCCCCGGCACTACATCAGGAGAGGGAGGATAGAATTGTCAGCGCTTTTTGGCGGCGGCTTTCTTCAGGCCCGGGGCGCTGCCGGGTGAGAACGAGAGCATGTCGAAACGCGCCGACTCCAACGCGGATCGCATCGACGCCTCGGTGTAGAGTTGACGGCAGCGTGTGAATTCACGCACGCGTCCATCGGAAGGCACGACGTAGCAGCGTTCGACCTCGGTCGCAGGCTCCGGATCGAAGTTGCGCTCGTCGAGCTGCAGATGCGAACCGTCCATATAAAGCGACGTTTCCGCTTGCACGAACTGCCATGTTCGAAGGTCTGGCGCTCTTCCCGCGTCGGCGTCGGCGAATTCAACCACGATCCGACCGCCCGGCGACAGCGCGCGCTCGACCGCCTGGAGCAACGCCTGGCCCTCGGCCGGGCTGAAGTCGGAAAAGCCGCCGCATGTGAGGTACGCGCCGTCGTACAAGTCTTCAAACGAGATGTGCAGCACGTCGAGCTGCCGGAAGTCCACGCTTAGACCGAGATTGCGAGCCGTGTCGCGCGCGAGCGAGACGGCGCCGGGACCGATATCGATGCCCGTCACGCGGTAACCACGCAGCGCCATCGCGATCGCGTGGCGTCCATTGCCGGAGCACAAATCGAGGAGGCGCGCTTTGGGCTGCGGGTTGAGCAGCGTGATGATGTCCTCAACCTCGTCGCCGGTATCTTTCATGCCGTAGAGCGATTGGTAGTTCGCGCGGCGCACGTAGCGCGATGAGAACTCTTCTTCGTTCCATGGGTAGGTCGCGACGTCGACCCACGGCTTGGGCCGATCAGGCGTGTCTGCCACCGACCGGATCAACTCTTCAAGCGCCGATGGCGGCGCAGGCCTAACCTCTACGGCCACGTCTAACTCCCTCCGAAAATGTGCTTTGGACTACTCTTACTCCATCGGCGCGCCAGGCGCGCAGATTAAAGCCAACTGCCGATTTGGTCGAGCAGTGACGCAGCGCACACTTGCCGGACTACCGGGCGATAAGCGGATTCGGGAACGTCGCGTCGACGTACTTGAACGCGCCGTCTTGGCCGTAGCGATAGAGATACAGGATCGGTTGGGCGGGGTCGCCGTTGCGCTGGAAGGTCATCGTGCCCAAGATTGTCTGGAACGAACCGATGGACAGCTGGCGCGCGATCAGACGCCGGTCCGCGGTGCGGACCTGCTGCGCCGCGGCGATGGCCACTTGCCCCGCGACGTAGCCGAAGAGCGCAAAGGAGGTCGGCCGTCCGAAACGCGCCTGGTAGTGGCGTATGAACAGCTGCGCGGTCGGCATGAGCTCGATCGGCGGCACGCACGAACTCACCAGCGTGCCCTGGGCGCCGGTGCCGAGCGCCTTCATCGCAGGATCGCTCCAAAAACCTTGCGTGCCGAAGAGCGGCGCGTCGACGCCGGCCGCGCGCAACGCGAGAATCGTTTTGGAGAGAAAGCGCCCGTCGCCCGATGCGTACAGCAAGTCGGGCGCGAAGGTCTTGATGGATGCGACCAGCGCGGCGGGACTCTTCACGTCAGGATCGACGCCGAAGTCCTTCGCCGCCAGATTCTTTCCGGCGTTCGCGAAATTGAGGAAACCCTGCGCGGTATTCGCACCGATGTCGTTTTCCTGATAGATCACCGCCGCTTTTTTGGCTTTCAGCGTGCGCTCTGCATAGCGGGCATCCTGCTGACCCTCGGCTGAGTCGGGGGGACACAACCGGAAGATATCGGTGTAACCGCGCTGCGTGAGCTGGCCGAGAGGCGACGTCGGAATGATGAGCGGCGCCCCTTTTTGGGCGTATGTCGGCAGCGCCAAAAGCGTCTCTTCGGCGCCGACATGCCCGACGACCACCGACGTGCCCTCGTCTACCAACGAGAACTCCGCTTGCTGCTGCGCGACGCCCGGATCGTTTTGATCGTCGAAGGTGTGAAGCACCCAGCCGAAATCGGTGAGGTTGCGCCGCTCGTTGGCCTCGTCGACCGCCAATTGCAGGCCGTTTGAGAGTTGAAGGCCGTACTCGCGGCTGTCACCGGACAGAGGTGCGACCAAGGCGATGCCGACGATGTGCGCGTACGGCGGGAAGTCCGCCAGCGCCGCGGCATTGGAGGATGCGGCCACCAGAGCGGCGGCCAGAGCGGCACTGAGCAAGCGAACGCGATTCAAGATTTTCATTCTCCCGTCAATCATACGACGACGGACGCCGCCGTCGTCGCGAAGAACACCACCGAAAAAGCCATGTTGGCGTTGAAGACCGCCGAGTTCAGCACGAACACGTCGCGCTGCCGGCCAACGAGCAATACTTCGTAACCGAGCAGCACGATTCCGGCGAACACCCCGCCCCAATACAGCGGGCGAGCGTGCACCGCCCAGCCGACCCAGACCAGCGTCGCGACGACGAGCGCGTGGAGCAGCAACGGCAGCGCCCGACCGCTGCGCACGCCGAAGCGCGCGGGAATCGACCTGACGTGCTCGCGCACGTCGAAATCGTAGTCCATGAGCGCATAGAGGATGTCGAAGCCGGCGACCCATAGCGTCACGGCTGCGAACAACAGCAGGGCGCCGGGTTCGAAGCGCCCGGTGATGGCCAGCCAAGCGCCGAGCGGAGCCAACGCGTCCACGGCGCCGAGCAGGAAGTGCACGCCCCAGGTGAAGCGCTTGACCAGCGGATAGATCAGAACGGCCAGCGCGCCGATCGGCACGAGCGCGAAGCACAGCGGATTGAGTTCGTACGCCGACAGCGTGAGCAGCACAAGACCGACGAACGCCGCCCACACCATCACCGCAGGCGAAAGCTTGCCGCTAGGCAGCGCCCTTCCCGCGGTCCGCGGGTTGCGCGCATCGAGGCGCGCGTCGAGCAGCCGGTTCGCGGCCATCGCGGCGGTACGCGCGCCGATCACCGCCAGCGTGATCCAGATCAGCGCCCGGGCAGGCGGGATGCCCCCTTGCGCGAGCAGCGCGCCGACATAGGCGAACGGCAGCGCGAACAACGTGTGCTCGATCTTGATGTCATCGAGAAACTGCTTGATGCGACTCATCGAGTGCCGGCGCCGTCGCCGAAGCCATATTCCTTCCAACGTCGCGTGACCAGCGCCTTGATATCATCCGACATCAAGATGTCGGGCGGCCACTCGCGCATGTAGCCTTCGTCCGCGCCTTTGCGCGTGGCGTCGATGCCGAGTTTCGTGCCGAGGGCGGGCAGGGGCGCGGCGTGGTCGAGCACGTCCACCGGACCGGGGGCGAAGACGAGATCGCGACCGGCATCGACGTTGTTCAGCGTCACCCAACTCACCGTGCGAAGGTTCTGCACGTCGACGTCGGCGTCCACAACGATGATGTTGCGCGTGAGCATCATCATGTGTCCGAGACCCCATAGCGCGTACATCACTTTTTTGGCCTGCCCAGGATAGCGTTTCTTGATCGACACGATCACCAAATTCTGGAAGCCGCCCTCGACGGGCAAGTTGTAGTCGACGACCTCCGGCAGCATCTGCTGCAAGACCGGCAAGAAGAGCCGTTCGGTCGCCTTCCCGAGCCAGCCATCTTCCATCGGGGGCCGCCCGACGATGGTCGTCCAGTAGATCGGCGTGCGCCGGCGCGTCATGCAGGTAACGTGAAACACCGGGAAATCGTCAGCGAGCGAATAGACGCCGGTGTGATCGCCGAACGGGCCCTCGCGCCGCAGCTCGTCGTTGTCGACGTAACCCTCGAGCACGAAGTCAGCGTCGGCGGGCACTTTGAGATCGACCGTCTTGCACGCAACCATGGGAACCGCATGGCCGCGCAAGAACCCGGCGAGCAGCATTTCGTCGACGCCCGACGGCACGGGCGCCGTCGCGCAGTACGTCAGCACCGGGTCTCCGCCGATCGCGACTGCAACCGGCATCCGCCGGCCCGGGCCTTCGGCATCTTGATGCTCGCGCCCGTGCTTGTGGCGCTGCCAATGCATGCCGGTCGTGCGCGCATCGAAGACCTGCATGCGATACACGCCGGTGTTTTGCACGCTCGAACCCGGATCTTTGGTGAATACGAGCGGCAGCGTGATGTACGGGCCGCCGTCTTCGGGCCAGCACGTCAACACCGGCAGCTCGTTGAGATTCACCGCACCGCCTTCGGTGACGACTTCCTGGCACGCGCCCGAGCGCACCGTCTTTGGGAAAATGCCGAGCAAATCGCGCGCCGAAAAAAGTTTGGCAAGCCCACCACCCTGCGCGCCGGGTTTGATGAGATCGATCAAGCCGGAGATCTTCGCGCCCAGATCATCCAAGCGCTCGACTCCCAGCGCTTTCGCCATGCGCCGAGCCGAAGCAAGCGCGTTGATCAGAAGCGGGTATTGCGAGCCCTTGACGTTGCTGAACAGCAGCGCCGGTGAACCGCCTGAGTCCTTGACGCAGCGGTCGGCGATTTCGGTGATCTCAAGCCGGGGATCGACCGGCGCCTTGATTTCCAGGAGGTCGCCGTCGCGGCGCAGTTCGTCTACGAACTCCCGAAGGTTCGCGTACACGGCGTCGCTCGTTCTCAAGCACGCCGACGAAAGCCTCGATGTCCCGCACGTCGGTGCATGCAAGAGTTGGTTCGCGGGTAAGAGGGCAAGCGAGACATTGCCCACGCGGGCGACGTTTTAGTACTGTAAGAAGCCGCAGCGTTCGCCCGCACGGGTGCGCGGCGCGGTGGAAAGGACTATCGAAACATCGTGAATCTCAAGAAAACGTGGACCGCGGCGGCGCTCGTGGCGCTCCTTGCAGGTTCGTCGCTCGCGGCGGTCCGAGCAGATTCGATCCTGAACAAGGTGCTGGTCGGCGGGGCCGGCGTGCTGGCGGTCAAAGCGATCGCCACACCGTTGAACGGCTTCATCAACAGCCTGATGCTGTCCAACGGAGTCGCCAATCATGACAAGACCAAAGTCGTGCCGATCCTCACCGTCGGATCCTCGACGTACATCGGTGCGGCGCAAGTCACCGGCCCCGCCTATGCGATCGCGCAGACGCAGGCGGTGGGCGAGTTCGCGGGCGGATGGAACAACAACGTGTGGCAAGTCCGCGCGATCGTGCCCATCAACAACCTCAACGTCGTCGCCGGCGGATTCAAGCGCGTGTACGGCGTCGGTGTGGACGCGGTGATCAACGCGAAGCTCTAGGTCTGGCTACCACTGACCTCACGAGCACGCCCCTGAGGGAGCGTGCTCGTTTCGTTGAAAAATGGCCCGCAATCGGCCGTATTCGTAGCGGTAATGGGCTCGCCTGTGTCGAAGCGTACAAGACTGAAAGTAAAGGAGTTCTGTCTTGAAACCCGACGAGTTTATCCAAAGCTTCTTCGATACGATCCAGAAAGACGTGCTGGGAACCAAGCGCGGCGCCGACGGAAAAAGCGCGCGCTACGAAGACTCCGTTGTCGTGGCCACCTGGGGCGCGAACCAGCTATGGGACGTCGAGTACTCAAATGGCGAGTCCGAGCCGGTACGGCGTTTATACGATCCGGCCATCGCGCGTTCGGCAGAGGGCGCGGCGAACTACTTCGTGGACGTCCTGCGTCGCGCTGCTGGTCTGGAACCCTTGCCGCGGGAGATCGTCACCCGCTATCGCTCCGCCGGACGCCCGAAAACCCCAGTCGCCTAATCCGTCGCGGTAGCCGCGGAGGAGACGTTCCGCAGGTCTTCGAGGTCGAGTTCGCGCTGGATCTTATGCATCACGGCGTCATTGATGGCGCCCTCGTCACGAAGACGGACGATTTCTCTGCTTTGGGCGGCAGTGAGCTCCCGGCGAATCCTGGCGACGGCGGAAGCGCGTGACTCGTCCTCGGGAGTCAAGCTGCGCTGCTGCCGGCCGCTCTGGTGCGCATACGTCGCCTTGAGATGCCCGCGCAGGTCGTCGACGACAGCCTTCTCGGCCCAAGGCTCTTTCGCCAGGTTCTTCAGACGATCGTACGCCGCGCGCGTCGCTTTGAGACGTGCGAGCGTTTCTTCGCGCTCCGCGCTGCCGTCGCTCGCCACCCCGAGCACGCGGATCAGCGCAGGCAGCGTCAGACCTTGGATGACGAGCGTCGCCAGGATGACGGCGAAGGTCAGGAAGAGGATGAGCGGGCGATGCGGGAACGGCGCGCCCGATCCGATGACGAGCGGGACCGCCAAGGCAGCCGCCAGCGAGATGCCTCCGCGCAACCCCGTCCACGACACGACCGCAGCATGCTGCCACGGCATGGAAGCTTTCCATTTGTTGTTCCTCAGTGAGAAAGCACGGGGAATATATACGGTCGCGAAGATCCACGTGATTCGCACGACGATGACTACGAAGCTGATGGCCAGCGCCCGCCAGATGAGCGTCGCTGGTGCTGTGGCGCCGGACAAACCGGCGAGGATGGGATGCAGCTGCAATCCGACGAGGATGAACAAGATGCCGTTGATCAAGAACAGCGTGATCTCGCGCATGCCGGCGTTTTGGATGCGCGACTCGGCGGTCGTGAACGTGTAGCCTTGCCGGCCGAGGTAGATGCCCGCCGTGATCGCCGAAAGAACGCCCGAGAGATGCAGGGCGTCGGCGGGCAGGTACGCAGCGTAGCCGCTCAGCAGCGAGAGCGTGTTCTGGATCAACGGATCCTCGACGCGTCGCCGGATGACGGTCAGCAACCAGCCGACGGCGAGTCCGACCACCACGCCGCCAATGGCGTCGAGGAAGAGCTGCCAGATGCCCATGGCGAGCGAGAACATGCCGGTGACCACGGCGGTGAGCGCTACCGCGTAGATCACCAGCGACGTGGCGTCGTTGAATAGGCTCTCGGCCTTGATCAGCGTTATCAGCTTGCGCGGCACGTGAAGGCGAGAGGCGATGGCAATCGCGGCGGTCTCATCGGTGGGTCCGACGATCGCGCCGAGAACCACAGCGGCGCCCCACGACATGCCTGGGATGAGCGCGTGCGCGGTCCACGCAACCGCGGCGATCGTGACGACGACCAAAAAGACCGCGTACAAGGTGATGGGCCGAAGGTTCGCGCGGAAATCGCGCAGCGAAGAGTTGTAAGCCTCGTAGTAGAGCAGCGGCGGCAGGAAGAGCAAGAAGACGACGTCGGGGCGCAAAGCCACTTGCGGCAACCCCGGGATGAATCCCAGGATCAGGCCGCCCATCACCAGCAGGATCGGATATTCCACCTTGATCCGCTGTGCGAGCCAAGCGAGCGCGGCGATCGCCGCGATCAGGCCCAAGAAAGTCTGTATCTCCGACATGTCTGTGAAGCCTACGCGGGGAAGGCTGGGTCTCCCCTTCCCCTGTGGAGGCAGCAATGGCGATTCGGTGGTTGGCGTCCGTTGACGACGCCGTGGCTCAAGCGAAGACAGCCGGGAAACTGGTCCTGCTGGATTTTTTCAAGCCCACGTGAGGCGGCTGCAAAGCGCTGGATACCGTGACGTATCCCCAAGCCTTCGTGCAAGACATCGTTTCGGAGTTCTGCGTGCCCGTGCAAGTGGACAACTCGCTTGATGCGAACAAGGCCTTCGTCGAGCGCTTCCGCCATATCTGGACGCCGGATCTGCGCATCCTCGATGGTGCAGGCGTCGAACTCTATCACTGGAACGGCTATTTGCCGCCGGCAGAATTCGCTGCGCGGCTGCTCGCAGGCCTCGGGCTTGCATGGTTGCGCCTTCAGCGCTTCGAGAAGGCCGAGAGCTTGTACGCCGATGTCTTGAAACGTTTTCCAACGGCATTTGCGGCGCCTGAGGCTCAGTACTTCTCAGCCGTAACGGGCTATCGGAAAACCGGCGAGGCGAACGCTTTGCTGCACGGCTGGCACGAGCTCGAAAAAGTCTATCCCCAGACCGAGTGGACGGTCAAACAGAACTTCGACTGACCAAAACAAGGAGGCTATATGGAACCGACACTGGGCGCGCTGCTTGGCCGCATCGAACGGCTGGAGACCGCGAACACCCGCCTGCGATCCGTGGTGCTGGCAGCTTTCGCTGTTTTCGCGCTGCTGGGATTCACCGCCGCCGCCACCACCTCGAACGGACCCATGATCATCCGCGGTCCCGGCGGGCACAGCATTCACATCTTTGGCGACTACATCGCCTTTGAAGATTCTACCGGCACGTCGCGCATGTCGATCGGCTTGACGCCCAACGGCGACTCCATGATCGACGTTCGCGATCACAACGGCAAGACTCGGGCTCGTTTCGGCCTCAGCTCTTCGGGCGCCGCGCTGCTCTCGCTGTTCGATGCGTCGGGAACCGAGCGGACGTACGTCGGCAGCTTCACCGACGGCTCGTACGGCCTGTCGCTGAGCGACCGATCCGGAGTCGAGCGCGCCTATCTCGGATCGAGCAGTGCCGACAATCCGCAGCTGCGCTTGCGCGACACCACCAAGACCGATCGCGTCTTCCTCGGCTACTACAAGGACGGCACGTTCGGGGAGACCATATACAGCTCTACCGGCAGCAGCCTCTGGCACGCACCCTAGAGAGGGTTGTCTCCAAAATAAATAGAGCGGCTGGACGTTAGTCCGGCCGCTCCGTAGGATGGAACGCTGTGTGGGTTGTTAGACCGTCGCGTGGACGGGGATCTTGTGGAAGGTTGAGTTGGCAACCTCATACGTCTTGACTTGCGGGCTACCCTCAAGCACGGTCGACAAGGACTTCAGCACTTCGGGATAGGTCACGCTGTTATATGTCTCAGCGCTTTCCTTGCGATCCCACAGGCTGATGGAAACCATTTCGGTTCCGCTCGGACCGGCGAATGTGATGTCATCCTGGAAACCCTTTTCCTTGCGCAGCAGCGGAAGGATTTGCTTCTCGAACGTCTCGTTGAACTCGTTGACGCGGTTGGGCTTCAGGTTGATCTTGACAATGCGAGCAAACATTTAGACTCCTTAACGATAGTTGGACAACAGTCGATATCACGGGTGTTCACCAAAAACAAACTGCCCGACAGTGATGCGCCTTTGCGGCGGTACCGGGGGCAGTGATTCGGAAATGCCTAGAGTCGCTGTGTAGTGACATTGTATCACACTTTCATGCCTCGTGCCGTCCCATACGGTGACGATTCCCAGAATTGCCTCGCGGCGAAGGTGGGTAGAAGAGAAGAAGAATCAACCTAATCGCCGCTTTGAGGAGAACCATGAGGACTATCTATCGAGCCATCACACTCGCCGCGATCGCCGTCGGCGTCGCACTGCCTTTGGTTGCATCCGCCGCTCAGGTCGTCGTCCTGAGGCCCGGCAACATGATCACCGCCAGCATGAATCAAACCATTGATTCCGGCAGCGCCAACAAGGGAGACAAATTCACCCTAACGGTGCTGTCGCCATATCCCAATAGCGGCGGCTCGTCCTTCGCGAACGCGCAGCTGGACGGACACATCACCAATGTCGTGCGCGCCGGCCAGGGACGCAATGCCGCGCTGGAATTCGCCCTCGATCGAATCCACTTGGCCAATGGACAGCAAGGCGCCGTCTCGACATTGCTCCAGACTCAAGCGACCCAGCGCCATAACAACACGAGCAACGTCGCATTGACCGCGGTCGGCGGCATGATCGTCGGAAACATCATCGGGAAGACCCTGTTCCATTCGAACTTGGGCGGCGCGGCCGGACTCGTCGGCGGCGCTCTCTACGCGTACAACATGCGCACGAATGTATCGATGCGCAAGGGATCCGTCCTGGTGTCGGAAGTGGTTCAACACGTAGCGGTACTCCGCTAAACACCACTCTGCATAGCAAAGCTCCGCGTTCTCTAGAACCGCGGAGCTGAGCTGTTCCCAAAAACGATCCCGTAACAGGGCGAGGTCGGTCAGGCCGCCAACTCCCGCGCGTGCTCTTCACGGAGGGAGGAATATGATGAAGTATATGGCGCGTGCGCTGTCGCTATTCGCGATCGGCGCGATCATCGCGCTTTCCTCGCTGCGGCCGGTCGCGGCCCAAACCAAAGATCCCAGCAGCGCGATGATGGCGCCCGTCTATGCAGCTGTGATCGGCGAAACGGGCGCGGTCGAGATGTTGACGAACGCGTACACATCTGACCCTATTATCGTCGACGAGTTCGCACCCTATGAATGGAGCGGCCCGAACGCGGTCCGCCAGTACGCGTCGGATCTACGCGCCTGGTTGCGCGCCGGCGGTCTCAAGAGCGTGCATGTCACGTTCGATGCGGTCCGCTTCTGGGACGCCAAGGGCGATCGCGCGTGGATAACGGTGCCGGCGACGTTTTCCTTTACGATAAACGGTAAGCTGGGCAGCGAGAGCGGCACGTTTGCGATTGTGCTTGTCAGGATCAACGGCGCCTGGAAGGTCAAGTCGTCCTCGTGGACCACCACGTCCTTCGCCTCGGAGCGGTAGCGCTGACCACGCCATGAAGCTCGCGCTCGAAATACTTCTGTCGATCTTCCTGCACCCGATTGCCATGATCCTGATGTGGATCAACTTGATCGCACGCAAGGAGATGGCCACTTTCAAGAAGGCCGTCTGGTTTGTCGTCAGCATCATCTGGGGGCTTGGACCGATTCTGTACATTTTGGTCGCCGAGGGCGCGCTGTGGTGAGGAGACTTCTGAGGATCAGCACTTGTGCGTTATCATCTTGAGCGCGCCTGGATCGGTCTTGCGGCCCTCGTAGTCACCGCGGTCAGTGTGTTAGGTAACGCGCCCGCGCCATCACCGCCCTGCTTACATACGGGAACGACACCCACAGCGCAGCCGCAGACACAGGCGATCATTGATCAGCTGCACATAAGGTATCCGTTTAGAGCGCTTGTCCTTCCCGGCCCCCAGGGCGTGCAATTTGGAATTCGGGTTGATGGCGAGCCCGGAGCACAGATCGAACTTCATCCGAACCGTGCTCATCTCACGTTGGAAGATAACGCGGGCCACGCTGTCGCCGGCGGTGAGAGATTCCGTTTTGACTCGTGCATCACGTCTCCGTATGGTCCCTACCCGCAACCCCCACTCCCCAGGTCCTGGAGCGGATTCATTCTGGATCCAACTCGTCTTGTCGCAGGCATGTATCGCATCGCAGCAACCTACGATGCTGGTTTCGTGACTAGAGAGAATGGCCAAGCACTCATCATGGATCAGCGTTACGGCTATAACCGACTTGCAGTCTACGTACCGCCTGCGCCGGATCGGAAACCGGAACTCGTACAGGGTCAACAATTCATCGCGCTTCCGGCGTTCCGCAGCGGTCTGCGAGCGGCTCCCTTTATCGACACTAGTGGTGTTCACATCCAGGCGGGAAGCGTGCTCGGGCGAATCGTGACTCTCGAGCAGATCAACCGTGAGAGCATGCAGTTCCATGTGGAGGGCATCGATGCGCCGCTGTACCTTGCCCGCGACGCGGATGCGCTAAGCATACCCGGCCTTTACCCGCTCGTTGACGACAACTCGGTGAGACAGCTGCGGGTCAAATATCTGGGTCAACAAGTCTGGGCCTATGGCGGCCCGTACGTGAGCGGAGTCAATTCGGGGGGTTCGGCGGGAACGGGCGACGCTCTGACGATCACCGGGCTATATCGCGCGCGCGGATACGCGCCCGAGCTTGCGATCGGATCGCCGGGTAGCTGGGCAGCGTCGGGCTTGGATCGGGCCTCCGGTTTTGTCGCTCTCGATCCGATCGTTATCAGGTTTCAGACTCCTGCGGCTTTGACGATGCAAGGTGGGTTTGTGCAGTCGGTCCCCGACACCGCCGTACTGTACTGGGTTCTTTCAGACGCGTGGGACTTCGAACGATCATTTAGCCTAGTCCCCATTTCGCGTGCGCACCCGGACTGGTCCCGGGCCACCATAGATGCCATTGAAAGCCGACACGTCGAGATCGGAATGAGCAAAGACATGATCGCGTGGATGTTCGGGTACCCTTCCGTCTACGGCACAATCGGGCAGGTACAAAAGCTCGATATGTGGCGCTATGATGAGGTGGCGCCCTTCAGGTACACGGTTTTCTTCCGTAAAGGTACTGTCGTGAAGTACGACGCACCCGGCAGGCTTCCGTAGGCGCAGAACCTAGTTCAGAGTGGAGGACCGTATGGCCAAGATGCGCGCGCTTCAGGTCGCACAACCCGGTGGACCTTTTGAATTGGTGGAGCGCGATGTTCCGCAGCCGAACGTCGGGCAAGTGCGAATCAAGGTCCAAGCCTGCGGGATCTGTCATAGCGACTCGCTCACCAAGGAGGGCCACTGGCCGGGCATTCAGTATCCGCGGGTTCCCGGACATGAGATCGCAGGCATCATCGATGCCATAGGCCCGGGCGTCATCGGGTGGAGCGCAGGCCAACGCGTCGGGGTTGGGTGGCACGGCGGTCACTGCGGCCATTGTGATTCTTGCCGGCGCGGTGACTTTGTCACCTGCCAAGTGGCCGCCCAAGTGCCGGGCATTTCTTACGATGGCGGCTACGCGGATCACGTCATAGCTCCAGCCGGTGCGCTCGCACTCATTCCTGACGAGCTTACCCCCGCAGAGGCGGCGCCGCTCATGTGCGCCGGCGTCACCACGTACAACTCATTGCGGAACAGCGGCGCACGCGCAGGCGATGTGGTCGCGATTCTCGGCGTTGGCGGACTCGGCCATTTAGGCATACAGTTCGCCGCCAACATGGGCTTTCACACCGTCGCTATCGCTCGGGGCCCAGATAAGGAGCCCTTGGCCAAGAAACTGGGCGCTCAGCTTTACATCGATAGCCAGGCACGCGACGTTGCGGCCGAACTGCGCAAACTCGGCGGTGCGAAAGTCATCCTGGCGACCGTCACCAGTGGGAAGGCCATGACGGCAGTGCTGGGTGGTCTAGGGATCAATGGAAAGCTTATCATCGTCGGTGCCGCACCCGATCCGCTTGAAATACCCCCACTCTTATTGATCGGAGGACGTCGCGCGATCGCGGGCTGGCCATCCGGATCGTCAATAGACTCGCAGGATACAATGGCTTTCAGCGTGCTGAAGGGCATTCGGTCCATGAACGAGGTGTTTCCGCTAGAACGCGCGGCGGAAGCGTACGATCGCATGATGAGCGGTAAGGCACGCTTCCGCGTCGTACTCACAACGAAGAACTAGGAAGGCATCAATGCTGGCGTGAGTCGGTGCCGGATTGGGTAGAATCAAGGCACAAGGAGAAATCTCATGGCATTGTCATTCGTTCGCTCCCGCAGCGTGTACAAGGCATTTCTCGTATTAGCCTTGGTTTTCTCGATGCTCGCCGGGACGATGTCGCAGACGCGAGCCGATAGCGCCGCGGTCACGCGTAACCTCATTCTTGGCGCGGCCGCCGTGGCGGCAGGCATCATCATTTACAACAACTACCAACACAAAGTGGCGCAAGCCAATACGGTCGTCGGCTACACGCGCGACGGCGGCGTCATCTACGGTGACGGCCGCGTCGTGTACCCCAACAGCGGGAACGTCACCACATACTTGAGCAATAATGGGTCGCAACCGTGTACGTTCAACGGCTATGGCACGCGCTGCGCGCCAACGCATCTGACCGCGTATTTCCCGCAAGGCTACCGACCCGCGTGCTGGCCGCCAGGTCATTGCAAGCAATATTGGAAGCAACATCAGGGCAAGGGCAACCAAGGTCACGGCAAGCAGGACAAAGGCAACCAAGGCAACGGCAACGGGGGCCACGGTAACTAGACGCACGTCCGCGTAGATCCGTAGTTAAAGAGACTCCTACTAAACCGGGGTCTCTTTGCTGCTACCCGCCAGCCAGGATCGGCACGACGTTCCAACGGGATGCTGTACCTCGCCCACATGGGCGATGGCGCACTCATAGCCTTCGACACTTCAAGGCGCAAGGTCGTCGCCACCACGGGTCCGGGGTAGAAGAGAAGCGTCGCGGCTGCTAAAAGAACCAGCATGGACGCCCGCTTACTGTGCGCGTGGCGCCGCCACCTTGAGCACAGCGAAGTAGGCTAAAGGTCAGGGGCCAGCGTTTCTTGAGTCGCTACCGAAAACATGGAACCTAACAAGTTCTCTAACGTCTACGATGATAGCGCGCGTGCAGAAGCCTACGCGAAGCTTGACTTCCCCGGCACCTACTACCTGGCGTACCGGGACCTGCCCGCGATTATCAGCGAGCACGTCCACGGCAGGAAGGCCATTGACTTCGGGTGCGGGGCCGGTCGTTCCACGCGGTTCTTGCGCGCGCTGGGTTTTGATGTGGTAAGCGTCGACATCTCGGAGCCCATGCTCGCACGAGCCCGCGACCGCGACCCACAAGGGGATTATCGTTTGGTCTCGGACGGTGACCTCACCGGCCTAGCTGCCGAGGCCTATGACTTGGTTTTGTCAGCATTCACCTTCGACAACATCCCCACGATCGAAAAGAAAACCACGCTCTTCCAAGGCCTGAGGCGTTTACTGAGCCTGGACGGGAGAATCGTGAGTGTGGTGTCGTCCCCCGAGATCTACGTGAACGAGTGGACGTCGTTCTCCACTGAAGACTTTCCTGAGAACCGGGCCGCTCGATGCGGCGATAAAGTTCGGATCGTGATGCTCGATGTCGAGGACAGGCGACCAGTGGAAGATATCCTCTGGACGGACGAAGGTTACCGCGAGGTGTACGAGCGTTCGGGTCTGAAGCCGATCAAGGTATACAGACCCTTGGGGGATCGCGGCGAGGCGTATGCATGGGTGCGTGAAACCGCAATCGCCCCCTGGGTGATCTACGTCTTGGGGCGCATTTCATAGGAGAGGGCGACCGCCCCACTCAGCCCAAATGTCCTGTCCAGCATGACGCTAGAAGCCTGGAACACCGCTGCAGCAGTTGGCACGTTCGTCGTCATCACGGCATCTGCTATCGCTGCGCTGGCACAACTGCGCCATCTGCGCACGGGCAATCAACTCAGCGGCCTCATCACGGTATTCGGCATGTTGCAGGATCCGAGTGTTCGCGAACTGCTGAATTTCGTCCGCCACGAGCTAGCAGAGCGCATGAAAGATGATGACTTTCGCGCTAGTTTGCTGGAGATCCCGATAGACCGGCGCAAGCACCCCGAATTTTATCTCTGCGATATGTACAACCACATCGGCTCCTTCGTGCGCAGCGGCCTCATCGATGAACGCACGTACCTGCAGACCGATTGGTACAATGTCAATCTATGTTGGGCATTGTTGGCGGACGTCATCGCAATCAGCCGAACCAACCGGCCACACGTCTTTGAGAACTTCGAGTACTTGGCGGCCCGGGCCAAAGCGTGGGTTGAGCAGCACCCGGACGGCGACTATCCTCGCGCTGAGCGACGATTACTGCCCGTTGCAAGCAACAGCAGCGGGCAAACCAGCAGTGCCGACTGACTTTCGAGATGGAAAGACCTTCCCAAGGCGGGGCCGAGAGGCTCTTGGCGATTTCTTGTGGCTGGCCCGCGTCTTCGACAAGGCGCGCGCAAAGCAGAACAGCACGCAGGACGGCTACATCTATCCGTGCCCAATGGATCGCGCGATGATGCAACGCTGGGGCATCAGCCCGCGCGAGTTCACCACCGCCGTCGGCCAGCACTCAAGCGACGACGAAATCCTTGCGTGGGCATCCGAGCGCGCCACACCGGAGCGCATCCAGACTGCCAACTCGTGGTTGTTGCGCCAAGGGGTCGCCCTGGATCGACATGATGCGGAGGAAGGCGTGCCGGGGGCGGTCGCGCCTGCAACGCCGCGGCAGGAAATCATCCTCGGTCTTGCCGTCGCGGCGCTAACGTTGTTGGTCGCTTGGCTCGCCCGCTTGCTGCACCACTAGGAATCTGTAACAAACGGAGCAACCTATGTTGAGCACCCGCACACTTGGTACACAAGGTCTCACTGTGTCCGCTCTCGGTCTTGGCTGTATGGGCATGAGTCAGTCCTACGGTAGTCCGGAAGAGCGCGATGAGCTCGAATCTATCGCGACGATTCACCGTGCGATCGAGCTTGGTGTGACGTTCTTCGACACGGCTGAAGCATACGGACCGTATACAAACGAGGAACTGTTGGCTCGCGCGCTGCAGGGCCGGCGAGACAAGGTCGTTATCGCGACGAAGTTCGGCTTCCGGTTCGGCGAAGAAGGCATTACCGGCCTGGACAGCCGGCCCGACCGCGTGCGCGAGGCAGTCGACGGTTCGCTCCGGCGGCTCGCCACCGATCGCATCGACCTCTTGTATCAGCATCGTGTGGACCCGGCAGTTCCCATCGAGGAAACGGTAGGTGCGATGGCCGAGCTCGTGCGGGAGGGCAAGGTGCGTTTCCTTGGCCTATCGGAGGCGGGTGAGAAGACGATCCGGCGCGCACACGCCGTGCACTCCATCTCCGCGCTGCAGAGCGAATACTCCCTGTGGGAGCGCAACCTCGAACCGCGCATCATTCCACTCTTGCGTGAACTCGGCATCGGCCTCGTCCCCTTCGCGCCACTCGGGCGTGGTTTTCTTGCGGGTTCTGTAAAGCGTGCGGAGGACTATCCAGAGGGCGATTTCCGCCGCAACGACCCGCGCTACCAAGGTGCGAATTTCGACGCGAACATGCGCGCCGCGGCGGCCGTGCGTGAGCTCGCATCGCGAAAGGGCGTGACCCCCGGGCAGATCGCACTTGCGTGGCTGCTGCACAAGGGTTCGGATGTCGTGCCCATTCCCGGAACGAAGCGGCGACGCTATTTGGAGGAGAACGTCGGCGCAGCAGCCCTGACGCTGACGTCTGAAGACATGGCCGCACTCGACGCTGCTCTATCGCCTGAGAAGGTGGCCGGCCCGCGCTACAGTGAGCGCCAAATGGCTCAAGTGGACCGCTAAGCCGCCGGGCTCCTCTTGCAACAGAGGCATCTCAAGGGTGCGGAAGAGGAAAAGCCGCAATATACGGTGTCTGATGCAGCATCAGATTGCGACGCGCCATGGAGCAAGAGATATGAAACGGATGAATTATCTTGGAACGGCGTTTCTGCTTGTTGTGTGCACCGCCATAGGGCTGATGCAAACCAACGCCGGTGCGTATCCATCACCCTTGCCGGTCGCAAGCGCAGCCCGCGTGATTGTCGACGTCGGCATCGCCGCGCCCACCGACTTGATGCTCTTCACCGATCCGAACGCATGTCTCAATCTTGGGCCGGCGAAGTTCCCTTGCTATAAGGCGGTGGAGGGCGGGGGTTCTTTCCTGCTCTGGGCGTGGACGCAAGCCTGCGGTCATGTCGAATGCCTTACCGCCGACCAGTTCGTGATCGTCCGCCGGCCGGGCACGACGCAGGACCGCTACGCTCCGCTCTACGATCCAGCGCACAATTTGCGGGGTGTAGGGCTCTTGCGCGGTCAGTGGGCGGTGAACGATTGCTTCATCGTGAGAGCGCGCAACCTCGCCACCAATACGCAGTCCGCCAACTCAAACCACGTCTGCGCTCGCTTGTTTCCCAGGTCGGTCGTTTCACCAGGGACGATCAAACAGTAGCGCCGCAATCCCGCACGCGGCATCAACCAGGCCACGGAAGTGAACCGCTCGAGTTTTTCGACGTGCACTATCCGTGAGTGGAATAACTTCGGTCGGGCGCCAGGGTGACACTGACCGGAGTGCACCACTACCGGATGGCCTCTACTATACCCCCCAAACTTAAGGGGCGGTTAGTACTTATGCCCCCGGAAATGCGGCACTTTTGGGAACACATGATTTCGCCCTCAGGCTAGACGTGACTCAGGCGTCATGGAGGGCGAGTTTGCTGGACAGCTCACGGTGGGCGTCCACCTGGGCAAGGAGATCGTTTGCTTTCTTCTCAACGGCCGACACGGCGTCGGCGCCGGCCGCGAAGCGCAGAGGCGGCTGGCCCTGGCTTGCGAGCTGGACCAGCGCGTTGGCGAGCTTTGCGGGGTCGCCTCCCTGCTTGCCATTCATGCTGTTCCAGGCAGCGACGGTCTGCTTGGTGCGCTCGGCGTAGTCGTTGATCGAGGGCTTGGCGTAGTTCGTCGATTCCGGCGTGAGCAGCTCGGTGCGGAAGAAGCCGGGCTCGACGAGCATCGTGTGGATGCCAAAGGGCGCGACCTCGGGGGCCAGCGATTCGATCCAACCCTCCACCCCGAACTTCGAGGCGGCATAAGCGGTGCAGAACTCCTGGCCCACGATGCCAGCGGTCGAGGAGATCGCCATGACGAGGCCTGAGCGCTGGGCGCGCATGACAGGAAGTACCGCGCGGGTGACGTTCATCGGGCCAAACATGGTGGTCTCGACCTGTGACCGGAAGTCCGCCGGTGTGATCTCCTCGAAGAACCCGGCGTAGAAGTTGCCCGCGTTGTTGACGAGGACGTCGATCCGGCCGAACCGGTCGACGGCGGCGCGCGCGGCGTCCTTGGCGTCGTCGAGGCTGGTGACGTCGAGCTTGACGGCCAGGAGGTCGTCGTGGACTCCGAGCGCGGAGCTGACCCGCTTGGAGTTGCGTCCGGTGGCGACGACTGCGTGGCCGGCGGCCAGGGCGGCCTTAGCGATGTCGACGCCCATACCGCGGCCTGCTCCAGTAATGAACCAGATCTGCTTGTTAATCATACTATCTCACTCTCTTCTATTGGGAACACCCAAATCTGCGGTCAGCGTTTCCAGGTCCTTAAAACCTCGATTATAGCTAACGATGCGACTAATGGGATCAAAATAGATGCTAGAAGTATGGCAATATTCTCGTTAGTAAGGCGACCGCGAGGGTCCTCGGTTACACTCACACTTGGTTCGGTTGGCAGGTAATAGACGGTTATCGGATCATCCGCTTTGAAAGCCTCACACTTTTCATTCAGGTCTGAGCCTTGGAAGATGCGACCTTGAACATCAAAGCTAGCTAAGTACTATCCCCCGTTCCTAAGGGCGGGGTATAGCGGGATGCGGCAAAACGGACAAGTTCTGACGCCAGTCCGTTGGAACGTCCGGTGCGGCTAAGGAGGTGGGCTAGGTCCGCCTTCAAAGGCGGGAGCGAATGACAAGCCCCTCTTACCAATGAACACGGCTCGTCCGTCTTCGCCAAAGTCATACCCAAGTTGAAAACTCGGACGCTTACCATTCCGCAAGAGTCCTACGCCTGAGGGTTGTGCGGGAAGGGTCAGCTGAAAGAGTCTTCCCCCAGCATCCCACGCGGAAAGTACCGCTCGGCCGCCGTCCAACTTCAGCCTCAAGTGTCGTATCGAGCCGCTCGAAGCGTACAGGTCGATCGGTCTCTCGTGATGGTACCAGTCAAAACTTGCGCCGACGGAGGCGCTTGGGTCACACGAAGGCATGTCGATCTCGAGCGGACCGGGCGGGAGCCACACGAGGGTCCCGAAACCGTCCAGCGTTCGCACGGGGAAGCTCCCAGTCGCACGCGTGAGTTCGAACACGTGTCTTCTCACCGCGCCAAGGCACGTGGCGCTTACTGGTTGTCCAGTTGGAGTTGCAGGCGGCAGTCCAAATGGCGTGGGAGTCGGCGCCGCGGTGAACGTCCGGTCCCCCGGCGACTTCGTCGATTCGGCAACTTTGACGCCCTCACTATCGAAAATCTTGACCATAGTGAACGCCGGCACGCACTTCGTGTGATGCTCGCGATAGATTCGAAACCAAACGGCGCCGATTTGATTCGCGAATTGTTGGCCGCCGTGGTCGTAAGCGCGATCCCACTCCTGCCGGTTGACGCGCACGATCAGAATATTGCTGACGTGACCGCCGGGGTACTTGTACTCGTAAAGATCCAGAAAGTCCCAGCCATCAAACACGCTTGGCACGATCGGGTAAAAAGGAGCGTATGCACGCTGCGCATCAGACAGCTCAACCTGGAGGACTGCTTGAGAGTCATATGTCGAGTTGCAGAGCGGCGCATCAGCTCGCGTAGGGCTGGTTCCCACTTGGGAGGGCGCGAATCGCGACGCGCATCCCATGGACGAACATGTAATCGCGACCAAGGCGGCAGCAGTTAGGTTTCTTAGCGACACGCTAGGTCGGACCACAGCCAAACGTCCGGTTCTGGCGCAATGCGCCTGTGGAGTATGCCTTTGCAGTCCCCGGCAGCCGCGGAACGTCCGCGGCATCGAGTTCCTAGCCGATCCGACGGTTGCCCCAATAACCATTGCAAACGTCCGAAGTATGCCAGGAATTCACTCTGCGGTCTATCTACCGGCCATTGTCCGTTGTAGCGGAGCCGCGTAGTTAGACGGTGGAACGTCCGGTCCAAGGTGGTTATCTTTTCCGCCGCTGTGGAGGCATCAACTTGGGTGGGTACTGGCATGAACGTCGGGTCAACGCTTCTTCATTTGAAAGCTGGACAACCACATTGAACCTGCTGGTTGAAAACTCCGGCAGGTGTCTCCTTATCTTTGTCCACGAGCTTAATGCACTTGGTTGAGGCGTTTTCGTGCCACGGCTTCCGCTCGTGACCACGGTCGGAGCAAATCTCTTTCGTCATTGAATGGATACCTCTCCGCTTCAGACTTCGGCCCGTGCGAGAAAACGCCTCGATTGACCGGCAAACGTCCGGTGACATGGTGACCATGTGGATCTCCACCGCGCGACGTGTCGTGGTAAACGTCCGGCGTAAGCGGTGATTGGCCGCGGTCTGTTGGCTATCTACGGTTGTCTTGCCGGCTGCTACGGTGCGTTGTTCGCGGTACGTGGCAGCCGTGCGAACGTCCGGTTAATGCAAGGTGCGACGCGTGGTGCAACCAAGTTGCACCACGGTTCCAAAGCCTGGGAAACGTCCGTTGGCCCTACGCAAGCACGGAGGTTATTCAAGAACCTCCCAATCCTCGGGCCTGGCTTTGAATTCAAGAAACGCCTGGTTGAGGGCTAACTCGAGCGAGTCGTGATATGTGTCGTTCTGCCGTTCTCCGCGCGAATCGTAGTAAAGAAGATAGTACCCTGTGTCGTCGTCATATTTCATGATGGCTAGAGATGTCGGCGGCGGCAGCAACACTCGATCACCCTCGCCAAGCGAGGGTGGGAGGCCACGGTAATGTCTAACGATTCCCGTTGGCCGATGCCTTGGCCCGAGTACAACTCGACGCAATATTCGTTCTTCGCTACTCAAGGCTATTCGAGCGCCTTGCTGACGCCAGGTCGGCAACGTCCGGTCGCTGCGGCAGCCGCAAACGTCCGCAGTGTGGCGGCCATCTGGCCAGCCTCCGTCTCCAGTCAGCGCCCGGCCATCGTGTCGCCACCAATACGTCCGGATCCAGCGCTTAAATGGGTCATAACACCTGTGGTCGGCCACCTTCTCAGCGTGCGGCGCAGACCGCCTAGATAGGCGCTGCCTCATTAGTCGGCTCGACGAATCGGAGCAATCGCCGCCTCATGATCTCAATCGTGAGTATCGCGCCGAATAGGCAGACGGCGGGGAACACGACAGACCACCAAGCAAGCATAACGTTCTCCGGCCAGTCTGCCAGCATCGCACCCCACGTGGGCGTCGGCGGCTGCACACCCCAGCCGAAGAAGTCGATCGTCGCGAAGAGCACGATGATGCGAGTTAAGTCCCGCGCAGCGTGGTCGGAGACAGCGTGGACAACATCACGCAGGTTGCCGATAGCTATGGGGCGCAGGATCTGGGGCGAGAGAAGTATTGCGATGATCGCAGCGATGAAGATCGCCTTCAACGTAGCATGATCGGGAGGCGTAGCGAGAATCACTATGAGCATGAGAAACGGCCACGCCGGAAAGCATGAGAGAGCGTCAGCTACCCGAAGAATAGTGAACTTCAAAACCGCTCCGCCGTAACGTGAGAGGATGCCGAAACCGGCGCCAAACGCGATCTCGAAGAATACCGTGATGAGACTGAGTCCGAGACTTATTTCTCCCCCGCGACCTAATCGAGCCAGGACATCCCGACCGACCTCATCCGTGCCGAGCACGTGACCAAAGCATGCCTTGGCATCCAAAAAGCATGGCGGCAGCGGCGTTCCAGTCCAGTGCGGATCAATGTCGTTTGGGTTAAATTGCATCTGCGCGAGGACCAGAAGCGCGAAAAATAATGCAGCTATCGCCAACGCCGTGACTACCGCAATCCACCTAGGCATGGCTGTCCGTTGCTGCCGTAGTATGTCGTGTGAGC
The DNA here is from genome assembly GCA_035601835.1 of Candidatus Tumulicola sp. Lineage (NCBI taxonomy): Bacteria > Bacillati > Vulcanimicrobiota > Vulcanimicrobiia > Vulcanimicrobiales > Vulcanimicrobiaceae > Candidatus Tumulicola > Candidatus Tumulicola sp. The sequence continues at coordinate 350,038 of DATNNM010000011.1, forward strand.
GTCTCGGCCAAGAAGCGCGTCACAAGAACTGACAACGCCATGAACAACAATAACCCCGCGGCCTCTGAACCGGCGGGTGTCGAAAGTGAATGCCAGAATAGTCTGCCCTCCCCTGGCCGTCCGAGGACGATTTCTGTGATTATCGTTGCGGTTAGCAAATCGGGAAGATTTCTGGCGAACTGCTGGGCAAGCCCACCAAGAATTGAGGAGGCAGCTGCTCGGAGGTTCGGCCCTAGCGTAAGCCGTTTGTCGAAGTGCTCCAGGATGAGCGGAAACTGAAACATTGCGAGGACACCGACCGGCGCGAGCAAGCCCGAGAGGCTGTCCGCAAAGCCGGGGCGGGTCATCCCTGCAATTGGATGCATACCGGAGAAGGCAAACGCGAGTCCCACGACGATGGCAAGCAAAAAGAACGGAATGCATTGCAATCCCACTGCGATGCTCGTGATCAACGGCTTCACCGCTCGAGCGGGCGGAAGAGCGGACAAGAGCCCCGCGATCGATGCAACCACGAAAGAAATGGCAATAAGCTCGATCGTCCGAGGCAGGTACCGGAAAAAGTCGGCGATGACTTCCCCGCTGAACATCAGGGGAAACGAAGCGAGGTGCGTGGTGCTGAAAAGGACCGCCAACATGATCAAAGCGATTGCAACTGCCGTCGCAGCCAGCCTCACAAATGCAGCGCGGCTGCCTTTCATGACGTCGAGCAGCACCTCGATATTGATGATCCCCATAAAATACTGGCTTCGACGTAGCCGTGCTGTGCCCTAGCGAGGCAACCGCCGCCGTGCCAAACGTCCGGTCTTTGGTGTGCGACGCGGCCGTGGGATTACGGCCGAGGCAGACTTTCAGCCAGGTACAAGGGAGCGCAATCCCTTATCGATTCTTCTTAGCGCTTCATTGGCAAAGACAGCCACTCAAAGCAAAGGAACAAGATTCCAACGGCCATCATGGTTGCCCCATACACTCGCCCTCTTGAGGGGGAGCGTAGGTATTCTCTCAGGACTCCGATCTTTTGAAAAACCGGGCTGTTTTCGTACATGCGCGTAGTGTATTCATTGAAGGGCTTCGGGTTTATGAGGAGCCAGGTGCCGAACACGATTAGAGCAATGCCTGAAACGGTGAAAATGTAGTCGTAAGTATCCAGCACCGGCAGCGCGCTCAAATACACAATCCTCGGATGAACGAGACTCCTCACTCGTGCCGAGACGGCTCCCCTTCCGGGCGTTCGTTCAGTCTCTGCACCGGGTCAACGCCCTCTTCCGTCGCGCTATCGTCAACAGGATCGGTCCAATTATCTGGAAATTCTATTCTTGCATCGACTCCCCTGTGCTCTTTCAACAAATAGAGCAACTCACTACCGGTTATTGCCTGAAGCGGTTTGTTGTCGGCAAACGTATATGTAGCCTTCCCGTAACCACTGGTCGTCACTAGTAACTCGAACGCGCACGACGAGGCGCAGGGCGAAACCGAGCGGCGGAGCGTTGCGCCGTCAAGAATCGATATTATCGGCAAGGAGACGATTCGGTATTCGCGCCAGGATCATTTTGTCGGGTACGAACCGGCGCAGTTCTCCTCAGCCGGATCGGCCGAGTTATTGCGATCGGTTGTCCGACGCTTTGGGATCGGCGCTGTTGCGAGAGCGGTTGGAAAGTCGGATTACACCATTCGAAGAATTGTGAACGGGGATCAAGCCCTCCCGGGTGCATTGTCTGACCGAGTACGCCGGTTTATTGAAGAATGCGACCTACAATCCAGCGAGGACCTCGTTCTTGCTATGAGCGCTCGAGAACAGGCATGCAAAGAGGGGCTTCGCAAGTTTGCGGAGCGAATAGGCACGCATGCTGGGCGTTTGACGGAAGTGTTATGTGGCAAACGTGCTCTAAACGCTCGGCTTCGAAGACTGCTTCGGAGTCTGCGGCAGTGAAATGAATAAGCCAGGTAATCAAATCGCACCGCAATCCGACACCCGCGTGAGTTCGCTGATTGATACCACGCCGATTACGGAGGAAACGAGAATCCCATTTAGGCTCGGAGAACTCAAACAGTTAGCCTCAAATACCCAAGATCAGGCTCTAGATAGTGTCGTACGTTGCGAAGGTAACGTGTTCCTGATATTTGACGATCAGGCAAGCATTGACCGCCTATCTGGTGTGATTCCCGAAACGTTGTTTCAAAGCGATATCCAGTACCTCCGGTTGCGTGCAGCCGAGACCCCGAATCCTCGAGCCAAAGCGAGGTACCTGCACGCTGTTGCCGCCCTGACGAGGCGGGAAGATGACGGCCGCGTTGCGGCCGAAGCATACCTAGATGCTATTCATCACTACAGACAACAAGAACCGCGCGATAATTTCGACGCATTCCACGCACTTCAGCGCATGTTCCCCGTGGCAATGGTCATGGCTCGAAGACACGGCGTGTTCGACAGATTCAAGGAGGAAGCGCTTACCTTTTTGCTCGACGGCCCTGAGTGGTTTGTCCGCGTCAAGTCTCAATTGCTCGAACTCGCAGTTGAGGATTCGCGCCGATTCATGCGAGAGGATATGATTCGCCTCCGCGGCTTCTCGCTCGATTTGCCATTGCAGCTACGGGGAGGCTACCATGAGGAGATTATGGAGGCCGCACGTATAGGCCGGCGGCTGGCTGATCGCATTCAGGAATCTCATGTCCCCTGGCTCGAGGCCGAAGCGGCCGCGCTCGAAGATCGACTCGAACTTGGGGCGCATCCTATGCTTGTAGAAATTGTTGGCACGCGGCTCATGCGTCTTTACCAACTACTAAGAAATGACGCACAACGTCAGATTACTATCAAACGTATGCGCGAGGCGCGATCCAAGATTGGATATACGGTGTTCTCCGGGCAGCCCGATGATTGGCCGGAGCAAGTGCTCACGATGCAAGGTTTGGCTCGTACGATGGTGCGCGACAAGGGCGGAATCGGCGTGCTCCACTGGCTAGCGGCGGACCCTGAGCTAATCCCGCGAGTCTCGGCCGTACGAGACCTGGTGGCGGACATGGAATCTCGAGGCATCGGCACCTTTAGGAAGCTCGCTACGCAAATCGACTCAGTTGGCGAGCGCATCGTTAGTCATGGTGAGTCGGGGGCTCAAGGTTCGGACCCTGCATTAGCTGAGACCTATGATATTGCTTGGATGTTTGACTCAGTCCTAAAATTCTCTGTCTTCATCGAGGAGCTCGTGCCAAATGGCGACATCGACCTCAATCACTTGGAGCGCTTCCTAACCGAATCGTGGATCGGTCGCGAGGAGAACATCTCCTATGGCGGGGATGCAACAATGCCGAACGATCTTGTGCGGCTGCTGATGGCCGGGTTGAGGCTCTACTTCTTGATTAAGACCGATAAGGTCCACCGTGACTCGTTGATTCCCACTCTTGACACTTTAACTTTGCGCGTTGAGGCGATGCTTCGTAAACTCGCCCGTTTGCTGGATGTTCCGGACACTCGTCCTGCAGATGATCGGCACGGGCGGGCGATCGCAAATGTGGCGGGACTCGAACTGCTCGACCATCCGAAGATACAAGCGCTATGCGGCGAAGATCTGATAGCGTTCGCAAAGCACACGCTCGACCGCAAACCGGAGGGCCTGCGAGACAAAGTAGGTCACGCGATCTTACACGCCGTTCAGTACAGAGACCTAGACCTCGATGCAGTGGTACTTCTAATTCTTCGATTGGCCGGACTAAGTCTTCCTATAACGACAGAGCAAGCGACAGAGAACTAGGGTCGCATGTTCCACCCGATTTTATTGCGCTAGTGAGTCTCCTCAACGATTGGTCGAGGTTCGAACCAAAATGATGTCTGCAAGCGAAGCCCGCACAATTATTGAACGCGTACGCAAGCGCTCGATGAGACTCGCCGCTAGCGGTGTCAAGCACCCAGAAGGTTTCAAGCAGCTAGGGACAAGTCGGTATCAGCAACTTCGAGGATACCAACACTCCATAGGCGACCTTTTGGAAGCCGTTTCGAGTGCAATACGAAACCGCAGCGATGACTACATTCTATCTCGTAATGAGGAGCGGCAGGTCGAAGAAGTCATGACTACTGAGGAGAAGATCAATAACCTGTTTCCCAGACTGTAGGCATCTACCACATAGGCTACCTCTTCCCAAACGTTCTCACTTCGGGTTTCTTTGAAGGGCAAAGGGCATCGAGATGAATAGCAGTATTTGGTGGGTTGGAGCTTTGGCGATCTTCGGGTCGCTCACGGGTCCTCTGGGCCTACTCATCTCGATACTCAACTATCGAAGGGACCGAGGCAGTCTCGCGGTTAGGTTCGTGAGAGGGCTACGTTCGGTGAATACTGCCGAGCGGTATGAGAAATTCAAAGCAATGCGCGATTCAATTCCCGAGAACATCCAGAAACTGATGGCCGAGCATCTAGCCGCGCTCGAAAAAGACATGGTGAAACTTGATCCTTCTAAGAGCTGGGCGTATATCACCGTAATCAACAATGGGCGACGGCCAATCAAGATGGATAAGGCGGGACTGCTGTTGGGGCGTGATGGTGGTTCATACATGGCCTGGGAGGGTCAGCCAAAACTTCTAACCGAAGGTGATTCGACCGACATTCTAATAGATGATGATGCTCTCATTGAAATGGAAGAAAAAAACAAGACCGGCCAGCGCTTCAACACCGCGTTCGTCCTCGATGTCCTAGGCCGCGAGTATTACTCGCCGTTGCCGCTGAGGCTAAAGCTATATCGGACTTTTGGGCATACACCCCTTAGGATGTCGCAACGGGCGATCGGCAAGAGCAGCTGAGCACCGCCATGGCTTTAGCAAGAGTTCAAAAGAAACTCTCGTTGGCCGAACGGGCGATCGCTGAAATGGAGGTTGCCCAGACTGCTCAACAGGACGACGATTTTGAGTACCATTTTAGCACGTTCTTAGCGAACGCGCGGGCAGCGGCTGAGTACGTACGAAAAGATGCTGCGAGCCGAGGCGGGGCAGCCGCAGCCTGGTGGACTGCGAAAGAGGACGACCTAGACATCGCTACCATCATCGGATTGCGAAACGCCGACATCCATGACGGCACAATTATCCGGAATCGGCACTGGATGATCAACATCTTCGAGACGCTCCCGCCGATAACAGATTCTGTTGAAGTGCAGCACCCGTGGTGGTTAGCGCGATTTTGGAGGTGGACACTCAGTCTGCTTCGCTTTCGCAGAAGGGCATCAGGGAGTGGGTCGTCCTACTCGACGGCCGCCATGGTGTACGTCATCCGTGCCGCCAATCTCGACCCTTCGTCTTTTATGGTCGATCCAAGATATGGCGCCAACAGGAATAAATCGCGTGTCGAGGCCTACCTGCCTGGCCAGAGTTTAACGCAAGTCGGTCACGCCTTCTTGAAAAAAATTCGATTTTATATTCCCGAAGGTGAAAGCACCGGCCACCTCACCCCTTAGAGGGTGTTCCCAAAAGTGCCGCATTTTGGAGACCTATAAGTAGGGGCGCGGTTTTTTCTTGAGAAGGACGGAGCCCATGAATGAAGCTATCAAATCAACGATGCAGTGGTTTGCGATTATTTACGGTGGGTTCGCATCAGCGGTCGGAATTAGCACGTATCGGCAAGTTCGATTCGACCCCACGTCCGCTGACTGGCCCGAGTACCTGGCGTTCTGGTATCTGGCAATAGGCGCGGTAGCGGTGATCTTTCTCTCCGCCGTGCTAGGTTTGTCCAGAAACTGGTGGGTGTTTGATCGGTCGATTTTTCTGCTGATTCTGGCCTGTGCGCTCATGATCGGGATTACCGCAGGTCTCTTAGTGCAACCCCAGTATCACCCGGCGCCGCTGTAGCGGGCACCGTTGGATCGAGATCGAGGTGTTCCCAAAAGTGCCGCACTTTCGAGGCAATAAGTACTACCCCCGTTCCTAAAGGGCTTGCAGGGATAGCGTTAATGGGTATATAATTAGGTAGTTAACGATTAGGCGGGAAACTAGTTCCCCCTAAAAGCACCCATTTTGGAGCTCTTTCATGGCCCTGCAACTGAAAATCAAAGAAACGTCCCAGCCCGGTTCTACGCGCATTTCGCTCGCCGGGGATCTTGATTCGGCCGGCGGCAAACAGGCACGCCGACAGCTAGCCCGCGTCGTGAAGTCTGGCCGAACCGACCTCACGATCGATCTCGACGGCGTCGGCGACTTGAGCTCGTCCGGCCTCGCGGCCCTCATCGCCACCTTGCGTTTGGCACGCGACGCCGGCGGCAACGTGACCATTGAAGCGGCCAAGGAACCCATCCGCCGTATCTTGGAGCTAACCGGCCTATCGCGCGTCTTCCGGCTGCAGCCTCAAGCGGCACACACCACGCAAGCCGCACCGGCAGCCTAAGAAACCGCTCGTTCGAAGGAGTTCGCATGCGCGTCAGATCGCTGCTTGCGGCGCTGTGTCTCGCGTCCGCCGTCACTGCCTGGCAAACTTCTGCGGCTGATGCCGCGGGCTCATCCAAAATCGCCCAAGTCGCCACTCCGGTTCCGGCGCTCAATAGCGCGGTGCCGCCCCGCGTGTCGCTGACCCTGGCGGACGCGCTGCAGCTCGCACTCGCGAACAATCTCACCTTCAAGAGCGCCATCGCCGACGTGAAAATCGCGATCGGGCGCATCGTCCAGGCACGCGGCAGCGCGCTTCCGAGTTTGAGCGCCGGCTATTCCTATTTTCACACGGCCAACGCCGCCGTGTTCAAAATCCCGACCGGGCCGACAACGTTTCAAACAATCCAACTGTCCGCCACCGACCTCAACAATGTGAACGCCACGCTGCAGTGGGCGCTTTATAACGGCGGCGCAACGCAAGCGGCGATCGGCAGCGCTGCAGCCGGACTTTCAGCTGCGGAGAGCGAGGTGTCGGCGGTCAAAGGCAACATCGTGCGCGACACGACCAGCGCGTACTTCCAGCTGGTCCAGGCGCAGCGGACCGCGCTGATCGCCGATGAGGCGGTGAGCGTCGCGCAAAAAAGCTTGGACATATCGAATCAACTATTTCACGCAGGCACCGCCGCGCGCGCCGACGTGCTCAAGCAGCAGGTCGTGCTCTCCAACGCGCAGGTGCAGGACGTGCAAGCCAACAGCGCGGTGGCGATCGCGAACGCGGTGCTCGCCAACCTCCTGAACATCAACCTCAACAGCACGGTCTCGCCGGCCGAACCACTTGAAGGTCCGACCCCGACCTTCACGATGGACGAAGTCTTGCAAGATGCGCAAGTCAAGCGGCCGGAGGTCGCTGCGGCCCAGGACGCCGTCTCGATCGCCGAGCACGCCGTGCAAAGCGCGCGGGCAGGGGCGCTGCCGACCATCTCACTGCAAGTCCAAGACGCAAGCTCGAAGCCCAATTTTCAAAACGTGCCGCAACCCCAGCTCTCGGAAACACTGGCCGCGACGTGGCGTCTCTTCGACGGCGGGCTGACCAAGGGAAAGGTCGTCGAGGCTCAAGCCAACGTCGACAAGGCGAAAGTGCAATTGCAGCAGCAGCGCAACGCCGTGGACCTGGAGGCGCGCAAGGCTTTCCTCAACTACAGGGCCGCGCAGTCGCAAGTGGCGGCCGCGAAGTCAGCGCAAGATTCTGCAGCAGAGAGTCTGCGCGTCACGCAGCTCCGCTATCGGGCGGGTGCGGGAACGGCGATCGAACTCGCCGACGCGCAGCTGAGCAATACGCAGGCGGAGACGCAGTTCGTCGCGGCGCTCGCCAACCTGCGCATCGCACTCGTGACGCTGCAAGCCGCGGCGGGGTTGTTGCAGCAATAAAAAAGACCGGGGCTAAAGCCCCGGCACTACATTAGGGATAGAAAGACCGTTTAGCGGGGGGCGGGTTCGGGGGCGCCCGCGCCCTTGCGCGTCAGGTTGATCCGCCCTTGGTGATCGATCTCGCGCACCTGGACGATCACCTCGTCGCCGATGTTCACTTCGTCCTCGACCCGATTCACGCGATGCGCCGCCAGCTGCGAGATGTGGATCAAGCCTTCCTTGCCCGGCAAGATCTGCACGAACGCACCGAAGTTCATGATGCGCTTGACGACGCCCGTATAGACCTCGCCGACCTCGACGTCCTTGACGATGTCCTCCACCATGCGGCGCGCCTTTTCGGCCGATGCCGCATCCGGCGAGGCCAAGAACACGCGTCCGTCGTCTTCGATGTCGATCTTGGCGCCGGTCTCGGCCACGATCTTGTTGATGACCTTGCCGCCTGGGCCGATGACGTCTTTGATCTTGTCCGGATGGATCTCCAGCACGAACATCCGCGGCGCGTACTTCGAAAGACCTTTGCGCGGCGCGGCGATGGCGTCGCGCAGCTTGCCGATGATGTGCATGCGGCTTTCGCGCGCTTGCTCCATGGCGCGGCGCATGATGTCGATCGTGATGCCCTGCACCTTGATGTCCATCTGCACCGCGGTGATGCCGTCCACCGTGCCTGCGACTTTGAAATCCATCTCGCCGAGCGCGTCTTCCAAACCTTGGATGTCGGTGAGGATGCCGGCTCGGCCGTCTTTGAGGATCAGACCCATGGCGACGCCGCCGATGTGTTTGGGCAGCGGCACGCCGGCATCCATGAGCGCAAGGGTGCTCGCGCACACCGAGCCCATCGAGGACGAGCCGTTGCTTTCGAATGTCTCAGAGACCAACCGCAGCGTATAGGGGAACGCATCTTGGGGCGGCAGCATCGGCGCGATGGCGCGCTCCGCCAGAAGGCCGTGTCCGATCTCGCGGCGGCCCGGACCGCGCATCGGCCGGGTCTCGCCCACCGAGTACGGCGGGAAGTTGTAGTGATGCATGAAGCGCTTGAACGTCATCGGGCCGAGGCCATCGATGCGCTGCTCGTCCGAGATCGAGCCCAACGTCGCGGCGGTGAAGATCTGTGTCTCACCGCGCGTGAACAGTCCGGAACCGTGCGTGCGCGGCACGACGCTGACGCGCGCCGAAATCGGGCGCACTTCGTCGAGCCTGCGGCCGTCGGGGCGCAGCCCCTCGTCGACGACCATCGTCCGCAACTCGTCCTCTTGGCGGCCCTTCACGCACTTGTCGAAGTCGTGGTTGCGCGGGTCCTCGAGCAACGGGCGCAACTCGTGTTCTAACGGAAGACCGACGATGCGCCGCAGCGCCTCTGTGCGAGTGACGGCGTCGAACGCGCGCTCACGTTCCTGCTTGCCGGTGACGCGCATGGCGTGCTTGATGTCGTCGCCAAAGGCTTGGTCGACGAACTGGCGCATCGCAGGCGACGGCAGGAAGAGCGGGAACTCGCGCTTCGGCTTGCCCGCCCTGCGCGCCAACTCGCCTACGATCTTCAGAATTTCTCTCAGGCGCTGATGCCCGAACTCGACGGCGCCCAAAAACGTCTCTTCCGAGACCTCTTTGCCACCGCCCTCGACCATCATCACGGCCTTTTCGGTTCCGGCGATGATGACGTCGACAATGCTCTTCTCGAGCTGCGCGGGCGTGGGATTGACGACGTACTCGCCCTCCACCATGCCGACGCGCACGCCGGCGACGGTGCCCTCGATCGGGATAGCTGACACCGCCAGAGCGGCACCCGCGCCGACTAGCGCTACGACATCCGGATCGACTTCAGGGTCGACCGAAAGCACCGTGCAGATGACGTGGATGTCGTGGCGGAAACCGTCGGGGAAAAGCGGGCGGATGGGCCGGTCGATCAGGCGCGCGGTGAGCGTCGCCTTTTCTGAGGGCCTGCCCTCGCGCTTGATGAAGCCGCCGGGGATCTTGCCTGCGGCGTACATGCGCTCTTCGTAATCGCAGGTGAGCGGGAAAAAATCGATGCCTTCGCGCGGGTTGGCGCTGGCGGTGGCGGCTGCCAAGATGCAGGTTTCGCCGTATCGGACAAATGCGGAGCCGCTGGCTTGGCGTGCAAGCTCACCCGTTTCGATAGTGAGCGTGCGCCCGCCCAGCTCCATGCTGACGGACTCTGGCAAGGGGGGACCTCCTAATGCGGCGCGACCACAATCGCGCCTATGCTAACAATATCGTTAAATAGACGAATACAGTGTTCTTAATGTAGGCAAAGCATCCCTGGAATCGAGCGCAGCTGTGACTAGTGTCGCAGGCCGAGTTCGCCCACGATCTTGCGATAGCGCTCGAGATCCGAGCTCTCCAAGTAGCGCAGCAAGCGCCGCCGTTTGCCCACCTTCATGAGAAGACCGCGCCGGCTGGCGTGGTCCTTCTTATGTGTTTGAAGGTGGCCGGTGAGCTCGTTGATCGCTTCGGTCAAAAGTGCGATTTGGACTTCGGGCGACCCGGTATCGTTGTCGGCTCGCTTATGCTTGCCGATGACTGTCGTTTTGTGATCTTTCGTTAATGCCATACAACGCCCAGAATAGCACATGCTGAAAACACCCGTCAATCGGGACAGTGCGACCGCGAGTGTCGGGAAACCAAAAAAAAGACCGGGGCTAAAGCCCCGGCACTACAATTGGGTGTTTCTTGTGGGGGGAGTTTCTGGTTATCTGGGGATCAGCAAGACCTGGCCCGGCTGGAGGCTGGCGTCAGCCTTGAGGTGGTTCGCCGCCATCACGTTATAGGCGGCTTCGTTGACGTCTGTGCCCGGCTCCGATCTGCGTGCCACGAGGCTCCAAACCGTGTCACCGCGAGTGACGACGACCCTGTCAAAGCGCGCGGGGCTGGACGTGAAGACTTGGGACGCCCACACCACCGGCATGGCGAACACCAGCACGAGGGAGAGCAATTGGATGAGGGGAATCAGGGTCACCCGCGATCGGCGGCGGTAGGAGTACATAGGACTTTCCTCCGAGCTTCGGCTCGAACATGTGTTCTAGTTCAGATTAATCTTACCGCCGGCTGAGCACGAGTGTCAAGGTTTTTTCGAACAAACGTTTGCATTTGGGACGCGGGCCATGATAGAATCCGTATTGCCCCGTCGCTTAGCGTAATCGACGGTTTAGAGGCGTCGCTCTTCGTCCCGCATAGCGGCGCAGTTGGGAAGGCGGTATAGTTCTGTGGATCGCAAGACGACGCCGCGGCAGCAGGCCATTCTCGATACCATCAACGACTATCGGCGCGAGCACGGTTACCCGCCGTCGGTGCGAGAGATCGGCGAGCGCGTCGGACTGTCGAGCAGCTCGACCGTCCAAAGCCACCTCCGCACGTTGCAGCGCAAAGGACTGATCCACCGCGACCCGACCAAGCCACGCGCGCTCGTTTCAGGCACCGACCATGCCCGCGAAGTCGTCACGCTGCCGCTACTCGGCCGCGTCGCCGCCGGCATCCCCATCACCGCCTCCGAAAACATCGAAGAAGAGATCGCGCTGCCGTCCAACTTGGTAGCGAAATCCGGCTCGTTCATGCTGCGCGTGAAGGGCGACTCCATGATGGACGCGGCCATCCTCGATGGCGACCTCATCGTGGTGCAGCCGACGCAGGTCGCCGAAAATGGCGAGATCGTGGTGGCGCAAGTCGAAGGCGTTGAAACCGAGGCGACCGTCAAGACCTTTTATAAGGAAGCCAATCGCATCCGGTTGCAGCCCGAGAACAAATTCATGGAGCCGATCTACGCGACGGATGTGCAGATCGTGGGCAAGGTTTCCGCGGTTATAAGGAAACTCTAATCCGGGGCTAAAGCCCCGGCACTACAAACGTTGCGGAAGGGGTCTAGCCAGGTGGCAGGCCTCTTTTCTATTAGGGGGTAACCCGGACGTAGAATGCGCCCAAGAATCGCCATCACCGTCGGACCTGACGATGCCGGCAAACCCGGCGCGCGCGCGAAGTATCGCGCCGCCGTGGAACAGGCCGGCGGCGAGCCGGTGCTGCTGTTCGTCTCGGGCGGCGCCGACGCAGTGGCATCCGCGCTGGAGGCTTTCGATGGGTTGCTGATCCCGGGCGGCAAGGACATCGCGCCTGAAAGCTACGGGAGCAAGCCGCATCCGCTCGTGGAACCAAGCCCAAAGGAACTCGACGATTTCGAAATCGATGCGGCGCGCAGCGCCAAGGCATCGGGACTGCCGACGCTTGGCATCTGCCGCGGCATCCAACTGATGAACGTGGCACTGGGCGGCACCCTCTTCGAGGACATCGACGATCAGTACGACGCGCCGGCCGGCTTCATCGTGCGTCACCAGCAGACGCCGGGAGCGGCGCGCAGCGAGCCGACGCATCCCGTAGACTTGAGCGCAGGCTCGCGATTGGCGACTGCGCTTGGCTCGACCACCGTGTCGACAAACTCGCTGCATCACCAGGCGTTGCGCACGGTGGCTTACGATCTGGCCACCGTCGGCAAAACGCGCGACGGCATCGTCGAAGCCGTGGAATCGCGCGACGAGCACCCGTTCTTCGCCGGCGTGCAATGGCACCCCGAAGAGATGGTCGGGCAGGACGGCCCGAGCCGTTCGCTGTTCGCCACGCTGGTGGCCAAGGCCGCGGAGCGGGCGCGCAGCCGCAAAGCGACTTCCGGCGCGGGCTAGGGCGCAAGGCCGTTGAAGCGGTCGGCGATGCGCGGACTCGAAGCCGCGGTTGGCGCGCTCGAAGTGCGCCTGCTTCCGCCCCTTCAGCGGGCCGCGGACGAACCGCACCTAGCCGCGATCCGCGCGGCCATCCAGCCCACGTTCTACGTCCTCATCGCCGGCACCGTGATCGCTTTCTTCATGCTGCCGCGCGAGGACGTTTTCGCGCAATTCCTCGATGCGTACCACGTCGGCTTCGGCGCAATGGGCGTCGCGCTGACGATCTTGCTGGCCAACCATCTCGCTTTGCGTTTCGGCTACAATCAGGCCGCCGCGATCTTGCTCAGCTTCGCCGCATTCGGCATCTCCCTGCCGCGCCCGATACCCCACGACCCGCTGGTCTTGCTGGGCAACCTATCGGCCAGCAGCCTTTTCCTGGCGCTCATCGTGAGTCTGGCGACGGGCGAATTTCTGCGCTGGTCGCACCGCCTGATCCGCAACCGCTCGCTGGCGATCGCCGCGGCCGCGATCGCCGCCAGCATCTTCTTCGGCGGCATCGCGGCGGCGCTCTCGCCTTCACACCTGAGCATCGCCGACGTCGCGCTTGGCATCATCAAGCCGCTGGTCGGCGTCGGGGACACGCTGCCGGCGCTGCTGCTGGTCGTGTTCCTCCAAGTGCTCCTGTGGAGCGCAGGGGTGCACGGCCCGGCATTCCTTGCTGCGATCACCACCCCGGTATTCCTCGCTGCGATCGATCAAAACGGCCAGGCCATCATCCACCATCAACAACCCGAGCACATCGTGACCATCACGCTGTTCGTGTTCATTTTCCTCGGCGGCTCGGGCGCCACGATCTCGCTCAACCTGATGATGCTGGGCTCGAAGATCCCGCGATTGCGCAAGCTCGGCATGGCCTCGCTGCTGCCGAGCTTCCTGAACATCAACGAACCGCTGATCTTCGGGATTCCGCTGGTGATGAATCCGTCGTTGACGATCCCGTTCGTCGTCGTGCCCCTGCTCCTCGCGTCGGTGACGTATGGCGCGATGTGGTTCGGGCTGGTCAACAAGACCACCGTGTTCTTGCCGGGTGCGCTGCCCGCGCCGATCGCCGCATGGCTGACCACCTCGACGGGCCACGGCGACTGGCGAGCGGTGCTGCTGCACGGGGACTGGCGAGCGGTGGTGCTCGTGTTCGTCAACTTCGCGATCACGTTTGTCTGCTATCTTCCTTTTTACCGGACTTTTGAGGAAGCGGTGCGCCAAGCGCCGGCCACCGAAGAGCAATTGGTCAAGACCGCCGAGGCGATCCGCGAGCACGAGCTCGAGGTCGAACGCCACCCGGAACGGCAGCCGCACGAGATCCCGCCGGACGAGCCCTTGCGATGAAAGCGGTCTTGCGCGGCGCGGCGCAGCGCTTTTCGTTTCCGGCATCCGTCGTGGCAGCGGCTGAAGGCGCCATCGACGATTGCGCCTCGGCATGGGCAGGGCGCGAGGTCACCGCGCTCGAGGTCACGAGCAAGGTGGTGGCCGCTTTTGCGCGCGCCGGCCTTGACGACGCTCATCTCGCGGGCAGCACGGGGTACGCTTACCACGATCGCGGCCGCGAAGCATACGAAGCGTTGCTCGCGGAGATCCTCGACGCGCCGGCTGTCCTTGCGCGCGCGCAGCTGACCAGCGGCACCCAAGCGATCGTGGCCACCATCGCAGCCTTGACGCCTCCGGGCGGCCGCTTGTGCATGCTGACCGGCCGGCCCTACGATACGCTTCGCATGGCCCTGGCGGACGCGCCCAACGCCTTGGCCAAAACAGGCGTGCGTTATTCCGAGACGCCGTGGAAAGCCGACGAAGAGCTGCACGATGAGGACGTCATCGCGTCGCTTCGAGTCGGCCCCGATGTCGTCTTCATCCAACGCTCCCGCGGTTACGCGCCGCGCCGTTCGCTCAACATCGCCGACATCGCCAAGCTGGTGGAGCTGAAGCGCGCGCATGCGCCGCGCGCGATCATCGTGGTGGACAACTGTTACGGCGAACTCGTCGAAGCGCGCGAGCCGGGCGCCGTCGGCGCCGACGTCGCAGTAGGCTCGTTGATCAAGAATCCAGGCGGCGGCATGGCGGCGACGGGCGCCTACGTCGCGGGCACGCCGGAGCTCGTGGCCCGCGTGGCCGACCGCGTCTTCGCGCCCGGCTTGGGCGGCGCCGTTGGACCGACGCTCGAAGGTCAACGCTGGATGCTCGCCGGTCTGCACCGAGCCCCGCGCGCGGTGGCGGAAAGTCTAAAAGTCTTGGACTTCGCGGCGGCGCTGTTCGCGCGGCTCGGTTTTGTCGTGTCTCCCAAGACGGGCGAGCAGCGCACGGATATCATCCAGGCGATACGGTTGAAGAGCGTGACCAACATCGTCGCATTTGCGCGCGGCCTGCAAAAACTGCTGCCCATCAACGCAAGGGCAGCGCCCGAACCTGGACCGGTACCGGGTTACGCCGAGCCCGTCATCATGGCGGGAGGCGCCTTCGTTTCTGGTTCGACGCTCGAGCTTTCGTGCGACGCGCCGCTGCGCGAGCCGTTCGAAATGTATTTGCAGGGCGGCATGGATGCGGGCCACGGCATGCTCGCGACGATGAGCGCGGCGGCCGCCGTCATGGCCCAATCCTGAAGGCCCACGTCGGCGGCGAGAGAATACTCTCCGGTGATGGGGGATCTTCATAGGCGTCACTACGTGCGTGTGTCGGTGTCGCTGCCCGTTGAATTCACGCTCGAAGGCGAAGCTGCCGGTCGAGCGGGTTCGGCGCTTGACCTCGGCGCAGGCGGCATGCGCCTGGTCGCCTCGTACGATCTCCCGGCTCACGCCGTCCTCGAGATCAAGTTCCGGCTGCCCGGATCGGAACGTTCGATTCGCGCGCGCGGGCGCGCGGTGGCCAGCGCCTTCTTAGGCGGCGAAAAAAAGTTTCATCACGGGGTCGCTTTCACGTCGATGGATCCCGATGATCGAACTGCTGTTTTGGAATTCGTGGACGCGCAAGACACGCGCCGGCAAACGCGGAGCTAGCGGGGCCTGGACTCTCCTAGGAACCCGTAGAAGTAGTATTCCGACCCGTCAGTCATGGTCACAACCACGCGCGTTTCTTCGTAGGTCGCGCTGGCGACGCTTTTGCCCGGCATGGTGTCCAGGATGCCTTGGGCAAACTCTCGCTCCGCCTCGCGCAGCGCCACGGGGTCGATGTCCATCATTTCGGATTCATGGAGATTTTTCAAGATTGGGACTTCCCTCTATGCTTCTCATCGGCCACCGGGGCCGCAAAGATGAGCGGTATTTCCCGCCAAAGCCGTCACACTTTGAATCACACTTTGCAGCCGCTCGGTCCCGCAAGACGTAGCGCGGGAACCCCTTTTTCGACCCTCGAACAGCCGCTCGCCGATGTACTGTATCGAAGCGATGAACGGCCCGCTTGACGGCAAACGCTGGCCGTTTGACGAGGCCATCACGATCGGACGAGATCATGAAAATGCGCAGGCGGTGCTCTCGACCGACCGCAGCGTTTCGCGCCGCCACGCCAGCGTGAACGTTGAAAACGGCGCGCTTTTCTTGAGCGATCTGGAAAGCAGCAACGGCACATTTCTCGACGGGCGACCCGTGAAAGACCGCACGGCCATTGCGACAGGCACGCCGTTCGTGGTCGGTCGCACGCTGCTGCGCGTCCTCGAAATTCCTTGAGGCGCATAGACAGCATAGCCGAGCTGCGATCGGCGCGCGATAAGCTTTCCGCGCCGGTTGGATTTGTGCCGACGATGGGAGCGTTGCACGCGGGTCACGAGTCGCTCGTGGCGCGCGCGCGCGCCGAATGCGCGTCGGTGGTGGTGTCGCTCTTCGTGAACCCGCTGCAGTTCGCGCCAAGCGAAGATTTCGAGCGCTATCCCCGCACGCCAGAAGCCGACAGCGCAAGGCTCGAGCGCCACGGCGCCGACATCCTGTTCGCGCCCGGCAAGAGCGAGATGTTCCCCCCAAACGCGCAGTTCGCAGTCGTTCCGGGGGCGGTCGCGGCGAGTCTTGAGGGGCAGCGGCGCCCGCATTTCTTCGGCGGCGTCGCGACCGTCGTGCTCAAGCTGTTCAACATCATCCGGCCGGAGCGCGCCTACTTCGGACAAAAAGACGCGCAGCAACTCGCTGTCGTGAGACGCATGGTGATCGATCTGGATTTGCCCATCGAAATCGTGGCTTGCGCGACCGTCAGAGAAGACGACGGCCTAGCGCTGTCGTCGCGCAACGCATACCTCAAGCCGCAGGAGCGAAGCGAAGCGGGGCGCCTTTTTCGCGCACTCCAGCTCGTGGCCCAGCGCCTGAGCAGGGGTCAGCGCGACGTCTCCGCAGCCCTGCGGGAGGCGGAAGCCGTCTTGCCTCCATTGAAACTAGACTACCTCGCTGTCGTGGACCCAGCGCGCTTCGAACCCCTCACGGAGGCGCCGGCCGGAGCCGCGCTGCTGGCGGTGGGCGCCGCGTTCGCGGGAGCCACCCGGCTCATCGACAACCTGGAATTCAAAACACCATAAGCATGCCGAACGACCAACCCCTGGCCGATCTGAACCGCAAGACGCTGCTCGTGGGCGTGTGCGGCGGCATCGCTGCGTACAAGTGTGCGGGGGTCGTGAGCGCGTTGCGTCAGGCCGGTGCAGACGTGCACGTCATCCTGACCGAGTCGGCACAGAAATTCATCACGCCGCTCACGTTCCAGGCGGTGTCGAACAACGACGTCCACACCGATATGTTCGCGACCGACTCGACATGGGACATCGCGCACATCGGTCTCGTGCGCAAGAGCGAGCTGATGTTGGTGCTCAACGCCACCGCCAACACGCTTGCGAAACTCGCGCACGGCATCGCCGACAATCTGCTGACCACGAGCGTGCTCGCGACGCGCCGGCCGGTGCTGGTGGCGCCGGCCATGAACACCGCGATGCTCGAAGCCGCGCCGACCCAAGAGAACATCGCCAGTCTCCAAGCGCGCGGTTTTGAGTTCATCGAGCCGGGCGTCGGTTTCTTGGCGTGCGGCGAAGTCGGCAGCGGCCGTCTGGCGGATGAGGCCGAGATCGTCGCGGCGGTGCGCCGCGTCATCGCCCGCACGCATCAGTTCGAAGGCGTGCGCATGCTCATCACGGCGGGGCCGACGCGCGAGTTCGCAGACCCGGCGCGTTTTTTGTCCAATCCCGCCACCGGCCGGATGGGCTTCGCGCTTGCTGCCGAAGCCACGGCGCGCGGGGCTGACGTCACGGTGGTCTATGGCCCAACCGAATTGCGACCGCCGGCAATCGCCGAGACGGTCGCGGTGACGAGCGCGCGTGAGATGCACGCCGCCGTGCTGGAACATCTACCGGGTGCGCAGATCTTCATCGGCGCCGCCGCGGTGGCGGACTTTCGGCCCGAGCTTGTCGCTGCGCACAAGGTGAAAAAAGAATCGGCCGAACTGACCATGACCCTCGCGCGCAATCCCGACATCGTGGCCGACGTCGCCGCGCACGGACCCAAAGGCTGTTTCGTGGTGGGGTTCGCCGCCGAAACGGATGATATCGAGACGAACGCGCGCGCGAAACTCGAAAGCAAAGGGCTTGATTGCGTGATCGCCAACCGCGTCGGCGGCCCCGACGGCGCGTTCGGCGCCCGCGAAAATGCGGTGACCATTTTGTGGGGACGCGACGGCCGCCAAGAGGTGCCGCGCGGATCGAAGAGCGCGGTCGCGGCGGCGATTCTCGATCGTGTCGCGACGTTGCGAGCCGAACGCTGACGTGCTGCTCGCGATCGAAGTCGGCAATACCAATATCAAATTTGGGCTCTTCGAGACCGAAGGCGCCGCAGCGGGCACGCTCGTGCATACGTGGCGCTCGGCCACCGACCGCCAACAGACCGGCGACGATCTCGCCGCCTCGATAGACGGCATGCTCCGCTTGAACGGCGTGAAGCGCAGCGCGGTCACCCGCGTGGCGGTGGCAAGCGTCGTGCCGGCGCTGTATCGCGCGCTCACCGGCATGGCGCAGCGCTATTTCAACTGCAGGCCGGAGTTCTTGTCGGCGGCGCGCCAGACCATCGTGCCGGTCAAGACTCGGCGCGCCGCGGAGCTCGGCGCGGACCTCATCGGCGGCGCGATCGGCGGCGTGGTCAAATACGGCGCGCCGCTCATCGTGGTCCAGTTCGGAACCGCCACGACCTTCGCGGCGGTCAACGCGCGCGGCGAGTACATCGGCACTTCGATCGCGCCTGGCATCGAGGTCTCCGTGGACGCGCTGATCGGACGCGCGGCGAAGCTGATGAGCGTGCCGCTCGTCAAGCCCGAGTCCGCGATCGGCACCGACACGCCGACCTCGCTGCAATCCGGCATCATCTTCGGCTTCATGGGACAGGTGGAGTATCTCGTCGCGAAGATCGCGCTCGAAATGGGCGGCCCGCGGCCTACCGTGCTCGCGACGGGCGGTCTCGCCGACTTGATCGCGCCGCACATGGAGATCTTCCAGGCGAAAGACGAACGCCTCGTGCTCGATGGCATCTACCACTGGGCCGCGCGCTCGCGCCCGAACGAGGCCAAGCCCGCCGGCGCCGCAGCGCGCAGCCGAGCGAAATAGCCCGACATTAGTCCAGGAGGAACTCGGCTTGGCGAACCCAAGCCTAACCGATGGCTATTCATAGTTGTGTTCTCCACTTGGATCTCAAAGAGGGACTGTCGGGCGGCGCCGGCGGCAAATATCGCCGGATGTTTCCCGATCTCGAGGGCTTGAAGGTGGACGAGCCTCTCTTGCTCGCGCTGGGGCGGACCGGCGCCGCGATGGACGTCGTGAGCGATGTCCCCGAGGCGGACAATCCGCGCATCGCGGCGGGCCACACGATATTCGGCCACATGCTAGCTCACGACGTCACGGCCGACCGCAGCCTGCTGCAGCATCATGCGCGGCTGCGTGAGATCCGCAATTTCCGGACGCCGGCGCTCGACTTCGAGTCCCTATACGGCGCAGGCCCCGGCGGGGCGCCTTACCTCTACGACGCGGATGACCCGGATAAATTCCTCTTGGGCAATAACGCTGCAACGGATCAGAACGACCTGCCTCGCAATCGGCAAGGACGCGCATTGCTTGGCGATCCGCGCAACGACGTGCACGGGATCATCTCCCAGCTGCATCTGACGATGCTGAAGTTCCACAACAAAGTCGTCGACCACGTGCGCAAAGACGGGGCGGCGCCGAGTGAGGCCTTCTCGCAGGCGCAACGCAACGTGCGCTGGCATCTGCAGTGGATCGTGCTGCACGAATTTCTGCCGCTCACCGTGGGCGAAGACCTCATGAGCGAGCTGCTGGAGCGAGGTCTTCGCTATTATCAGACCGGGAGCCGGCCGTTCATCCCGGTCGAGTTCGCCGACGCCGCGTATCGGTTCGGCCACGCGCAGATCCGCGTGAAGTACCGGCTTAATGCGAAAACCTTCGCCGAGATATTCCCCGACCTGGCCGGCGGCAGGTTCGTGCCCCCGGAACGAGTCGTCGAGTGGCGTTATTTTCTCGAGCTCGACCCGAAGACGCGTCCTCAAGCGAGCGCGCGCATCCGCGCGCGCATGGCTCACTCGCTCATCGACTTGCCGGAATCGGTCGTGGGCGCGACCGCCTTGCCCGAGTACCACTCGTTGGCGTGCCGCGATCTGCTGCGCGCGAACGCGTTGAATCTCCCGTCCGGCGAATCGGTGGCGCGGCACATCGGCGCCGAACCGCTGGACGCCGCCGAAGCCGGCCTCGGGGAATACGGGTGGAAAGGCGAGACGCCGCTCTGGTACTACATCCTGCGCGAAGCCGAAGCGAGGCACAACGGCGAGCGCTTGGGCGAAGTCGGCGGCCGCATCGTCGCCGAGACGTTGATCGGCATCATCGATGCCGATCCGACCTCTTATCGAAGCGCAGACCCTTCATGGCAGCCGGGTTTGCCGGCCGCTCGCGACGGCGAGTTCACGCTGGCCGACGCCGTGCGGCTGGCCGTTCCGGCCGCATAAAAATCATGGCACGGCGAGGAGGAAGCGGCGACCAGTTGGAAGGCCCGGCGCCAGCCGTATGAGCGACGCCCCGCTGACCGTGGCTGCCTTCGCGGGCAGCCTGCGCGAAAAATCCTACAACAAAATGCTGCTTCGGGCGGCCGGCAAACTGGCGCCACCCGGCATGCGCATCGAAACGATCGACATCAGCCAGATACCCCTGTACAACGCGGACCTGGAGCCGGCGAACACACCACCTTCGGTGCGCGCGATGCGCGAGGCGATCCGGGCGGCGGACGCGCTGCTCATCGTCACGCCGGAATACAACTATTCGTTTTCCGGCGTCACCAAAAACGTGATCGACTGGGCCTCGCGCCCGCCGGACGATTCGTGCCTCAACGACAAGCCCACCGCCATCGCGGGCGCCTCGGCCGGCGGCTTCGGTACGGTGCGCGCGCAGCTGCACCTGCGTCACGTCGCGGTCGAGACGAACATGTGGATCCTCAACGAGCCGGAAATGCGCGTCGCACGCGCGTGGCAGAAATTCGACGACGCGGGCGCGTTGACCGACGAAGATGTCGCCCAAGAATTGCGCGAACTGCTCGTAGCGCTGGCCGCTTGGACCCGCCGCCTAAAAGTGTAGTGCCGGGGCTTTAGCCCCGGAAATGGAGGCAATCGCATGCGCGAGCACATCGACCCGTTGCATTCCACGAATCCGGACCTGAGCCGCCGGACCTTCATCGGCGTAACGGCCGTCGCGGCGGGCGCGGCAAGTTCAATGGGAGCGGCGCTCGCCGCCGGTGAGGACTATGGCAAGCCGCACGCGCCGATCGTGCCGGAAAACGATCCGGACATCCGGGTCGAGCGGCCGACGCTGGCGCGCGACGACGGCAACATCGACGCCTACGCCGCGCATCCGAAGAACGCGAACCAAAAAACGCCCGGCGTGGTGATCGTGCAGCACATCTGGGGCGTGGACACCTCGATCCGCGACGTCGTGCGCCGTTTCGCGAAGGCCGGCTACGTCGCCATCGCGCCGAATCTGTTCGCGCGCTGGAATCCGCCGAGCGGTGACGGCGCAACCGATTACAAACCGTTCTCGGAGATCGCTTCGAAGCTCTCCGACGACCAAGTAGACAAAGATATCGCCGCCGGTGCGGCGTGGATCCGCACGCGCGCGCACGCGCAGCCTACCCAACGTCCGCCCAAAGTCGGCGTGCTCGGGTTCTGCATGGGCGGCAGCATAGCGCTGCGCGCGGCCGTCGACACGCCGACGTTCGACGCCGCGGCCATTTTCTACGGCAAAGTGCGATACGGGACGAGCGACACCGGGCCGATCACCGACATGGCGCTGGCATATTCAGATGAGATCCGCATGCCGGTCATCGGCAGCTGGGGTGGTCGAGACACGAGCATCTTGCCGGACGACGTGCGCGCGCTGGATCAGCGGCTCAAAACGCCGCACGACTTCAAGATCTATGCCGACACCGGCCACGCGTTTTTCGACGACCAGCGAAAATCATACAACGCGGCGGCGGCGCAGGACGCGTGGGCGCGCACCTTGGCCTGGTTCGGCAAATACCTAGCGGCAGCCGGAATGTAGTGCCGGGGCTTTAGCCCCGGTTTTTCGGGGCGTCAAGCGCCAGCGCGGTCATCATCTGCACGCCGGTCTCCAGCGCGCGCTCGTCGATCGCGAAGCGCGCGTTGTGATGCGGCACCGCGGTGCGCTCGTCGCTTTGCGATCCGATGAAGAAGAAGCAGCCCGGGCGCTTTTGCAGCATGAACGAGAAGTCTTCAGCGCCCATGGTCGGCGTGAAATCCACCGCGCGCTCGGCGCCGACCGTGCGCGCCGCGAGTTCGCGCACGTAGGCCGCCTCCTTGGCGTCGTTGACCGTGACGGGATAGCGCTCGAGATACTGGTAGTCGTAGGATGCGCCCGACGCCCCGCAGCAGCCCGAGAGGACCATTTCGATGCGAGGCTTCATCTGCGCGCGCTCTAGCGCCGAAAAGGCGCGCACCGTTCCGAGCAGCTTGACCTCGTCGGGGATCACGTTGTGAATCGTGCCGCCGTGAATGGCGCCGATCGTGACGACCGCGGGCTCGATCGGGTCGACGCGCCGGCTCACGACCGACTGGACCTGGTTGACGAACTGCGCGGCAGTCCAAATCGGGTCGATCGTCTGATGCGGCGCCGCGCCATGCCCGCCGCGGCCGCGGATCGTCACTTCGATCGAATCGCTCGATGCCATGACTGGCCCCGGGCGCACGAGCACCTGACCGCAGGCATACAGCGAAGCGAGGTGCAGACCGTAGACCCGCTCCACGTGCGGGTCGTCCAACAAGCGATCCTCGATCATCGCCTTTGCGCCGCCTTTGCCCTCCTCCGCCGGCTGGAAGCACAGGACGATTGTGCCGCACAGCAGATCGCGGCGCTCCATGATCATCTGAGCCGCGCCGAGCAGAATCGCCACGTGTCCGTCGTGGCCGCAGGCGTGCATCGTGCCGGAATTCGTCGACGAGAAATCGACGCCGCTCTCTTCTGTGATCGGGAGTCCGTCCATGTCCGCGCGCAGCAAGATCGTGCAACCGGGTTTTTTCGTCCGCAGGACGCCAACGACGCCGGTCACGCCGACGCCGGTCTTGACCTCGTATCCCAATGCGCGGAGGCGTTCCGCGACGATGCCGGCGGTGCGATGCTCTTCAAAACCGAGTTCCGGGTGCGCGTGCAGATCGCGGCGCACCGAAACGACGTCGCGGAAGATCGCGGGCGAGACATCGAGGAGCGCGCCGGTCATTTCGAATAGACCTGCTTCCACGAACGCCCGCCGTCGCCGGTCGCGAGGACCACGCCCTTGCTGCCGTTCACGCCTGCTACCCAGCCATGGCTTGAATCGACAAACGAGATCGCCGGCGGACTCGCGGCCGTGATCCCTAGGATCGTCGAAACCGACGTCCAGTGCGCGCCGGCGTCCGTGGTGCTGATGATCGTCACCGCGCCGGCGTCCTGGCACGGCAGACAGATGCCGAGCACGAACGCGGTGTTCGCGTCGGGCACCGAGTAGTCGCCGGGCGCCTCAGCAGGTCCATCGGCGACGTTCACCTGCGGATAGGCATCGGGAGTTCTCTTGTTCTGCAGCACCGGATTCCAGTTGTTGCCCGTCTGGTCGCCGCGCACGAGCAGATAGGAACGCTGCTGCATTCCGCGCGCGCCGGTGGCGAAGAGCACCCACACGGAGCCGCCGTTGCAGCGCACGGTCGCGTACCACGTGATATGCGTGTCCACCGGCGCCGAGTACGCGTGCTGCCAGTCGGTGCCGAAATTTTTGCTGACGAGCACGGCCGCCTGATACGCGACGAACGATGCATACGCGCCCGCGCTGCAGGCCGAATCGATCAGCAGCGGCTGATCCTCCAGGCGCCAGGTGTAGCCCTGATTCGATGCGACGGCAAGACGGCCGCCGAAGAACGGCGTGGAGCGTTCAGTGGCCTCGCTGGGCGCCATCGGAGAGCCGCCGGCGACCCCGAGTCCAAAACTCGGCTCGGAGAAACTGATGGTGCGCAGCGAGTTTCGCGGCTCCGGAAGTTTTTTCCAATTGCGTCCGCCGTCATTGGTGCCCATGAGAATGCCGTTGCCGCGGATCGGATCGACGCCCGCGGCCCACCCGCTGCCGCCGGGGGTGAAACTCAACGACGTGAACTGAACGCGTCCGGTGTATTGCGAGTGCCAGGTGCGCCCGCCGTCGGTCGTCGCGACGATCGTGCCGTCGCCGGCAGCCCAGCCCGTGCTGGTATTGACGAAAGCGATCGCGCGCAGATTCGCAGCCGCGCATGGTGCGACGCTGAACGTGAAGGCGAGCGCGCCGGCGCTCGCGATCGTCAAAAGAAGATATTTGTGCATGGCACTCCTCCGTATCGGCCGAGCTTCGTCGCAGGCCGTGACACGCCTGCCAGCGAGGCGCATCCCGGTCATTAGTCGAACAGTTGCTTCGTTCCATGCACGACATCAAACCGCTTCGCATCGGCAAGCTCGAAATGTTCCCGCCGCTGGCGCTCGCGCCGATGGCGGGCGTGACCAACGCCCTGTTCCGACGCTTGTTCAAACCGTTCGGTCTCGGTTTGACGGTGAGCGAATTCGTGTCGGCGCAATCGCTCGTGCGCATGCACCGGCGCACGCTCGAGATGATCGACGTTTACGCCGAGGAGCGGCCGACGGCGGTCCAGCTCCACGGCAGCGATCCTGAAGTCATGGCGCAAGCCGCCGCATTCGTCGAAGAATGCGGGGCTGATATCGTCGACATCAATTTCGGGTGTCCGGCGCCCAAGATCGTCAAGGGCGGAGACGGCGCCGCGATCTTGCGCGACCCCGACCTCGCCGTGAAGATCTGCGAGGCGGTGCGCAAGGCGGTCACGCGAGTGCCGGTCACCGTGAAGATGCGGCTGGGTTGGGAATCCGATAACTTCACGTTCGTGGAGATCGCCAGGCGCGCAGAAGCGGTGGGCATCGAAGCCTTCACGCTGCACGGCCGCTACGGAAAACAGTTCTATAAAGGAAGCGCGGATTGGGCGCACATCGCGCGGCTCAAGGAAGTGCTGACCGTGCCGGTGATCGGCAACGGCGACGTCAGTTCGGCGGCTGACGCGGTGCGGCGGCTGCGCGAGACCGGCGTCGACGCCATCATGGTCGGCCGGGCCTCGCTGGGAAATCCGTGGCTCATCCGAGAGATCGCGGCAGCGATGCGGGGCGAGCCCGCGCCGGCCCAGCCGAGCGTCGGCGAACGCATCGATTTCGCGCGCTTGCATCTGGACGCCATGGTGGATCGCTACG
Organism: Candidatus Tumulicola sp.; assembly: GCA_035601835.1. NCBI lineage: Bacteria > Bacillati > Vulcanimicrobiota > Vulcanimicrobiia > Vulcanimicrobiales > Vulcanimicrobiaceae > Candidatus Tumulicola > Candidatus Tumulicola sp. Next base: position 375,272 of record DATNNM010000011.1, read on the forward strand.
GCGAGAAATCGGGCGTGCTGCAGATGCGCAAACATCTCGGTTGGTACATCAAGGGCATCCGCGATGCTTCAACGCTGCGCGAGCAGATCAATAACACACCGGGTGTGGACGCCGTTCGGGAACTACTCGACATCGCGCGCACGCGCGAACCCGAAAGCGTGGGGACCCCCATGGAGGCCCTCGCGAGCTAAGTCCAGCGGGACAAAACCAAATGGAACTTCCGCCCACGCCGGGCGATATAAAATGTAGCGACCCGAGCGAAGCTCGGGTGTAGTGCCGGGGCTTTAGCCCCGGAGTAGGAGACACCGATGTCAGACCAATCGCAAACCCCGACGCCCGCCATCCGGGCCCCGGTGCCGGTACCAACCCCCGAGCCGGGTGCGCCGCAACACACGCCCGCGCCGCCGCAGCAAGCTGGCCCGACGCAAGGCATCGGCCACCTGCTCAGCAATTTGGCGAGCATCATCCCGGGATTTGCGGGATACAAAGCGATCGAGGATCGACGCAATTCCGACAAACAATTGCGAGCCACGATCGGCGAGCGATTGACCGCGATCAATGGCCGCCTGAGCGGCGTCGTCGACGCACTGACTCGGCAGGGCGATCTCGACGCGCTCGCGCTCATCGATCAATCGGGCCGGCGCTTGGAACGGCTCATCGATCGCATGCGCTTCGCCGACTACGGCTATTCAGCCGTGTTCGATCGCGTTCAACTGGGCGAGCCTGAGCTCGATCGGCTGTATCAGTACGACTTGGGCATCATGCAGGATTTGGGCTCGTTTGACGCCGCCGCGTCCGAAATAGAATCTAGCGCTTCGGACTCCGCGAAACTCGGCGCGGCGCTGAACAAGCTCGACGCGCTGACCGCCGAATTCGACCGCCGCTTCGAAGCGCGCAAGCACCTCTTCGACGGCCTGCCGACCGTCTAAGCATCAACCGGGCTTTTCCGGCGGGAGCGGCATGCGTGGTTCGCGTGCCGGGTACGTCCCCTTGGGAAAGCGCTCCTTCCAGCGTTTGGCCCTCGATGCGATGAACTCGAAGTTCTCGTAGGCGGCGGGGGCATTGCGGCGGCGGATCGCGATGACGCCGGCGAGATTTTTCCAACACCACAGAATCGAGTCGGCTCCCCCGCCGAACTCCATGAGCAGCGATTCGTCCATCATCCGATTCTTCACCAACGCTCCGAGTTCGTCGAAAAAACCGGCAACGATCAGTTCGGGGTGATGGTCGCGATTGATCACGAGCCCGATATCGCGACGGAACTCCTCGGAGTTCATCAGCTCCGGCAGTTCGAAATAGACGAAGCTGATCAAAGGTATGTTGTCATTGAGCCGTTGCCCGAGCGTGAGCAGCGATTCTTGCTGGTTGCTGGTACGCAAATGGCGGAGCTGGACGAACGCGGCTATGGCCGTCACGGTGATGACGACGAAGGTCCCAACGGAGGCCGCGATGCTCCAGACTTCCAGCGACATGCCCGCTTAGGTATGGGTCGCTTGCGGGGTCGGCAACGGGTTCGGCTGGCGCACCGCGTCGATCAGGATGATCGCGCGCGTGTCTTCTGTCTTGTAATTGCGCGCGGCGTAGACGATCATGCCCATCGGCGTATTCGTGTTCATGAGGTCGGAGATCGACATGCCGGTGTTCTTCTTGGCCACCTCGTCGATCCCGCCGCGCATCATGGCGGGCAACTTGTCGTACTGGTCCATCAGGTCCATGGTCGGTCCGAGGTGGTCCGCTACCGCTTTGGGATCCATGATCATGACCAGCACGACGCGTCCGCGGTCTTTGGTGAAGAAGCCTGCCGGCACCAGGCCGAACGTCTGGAATGTGTTGACGAAAGGATCAACCGGTGCCGATGAGGGCTGCGCGGTCGCACCCGCGGCCGGAGAGGCGATCGCACTCGCGCCATTCACCTCGTTGTCGCGGAACGTGGTAGCGTCAGTCGGAATCAGATCCGGCGGCGGCGACGCTACGACTTGATGCAGCCACTTGCGAAGGTCCTCAAGCGATGCGCTGGTCTTGATCAACTCCTGCGAGCCGATGTAGGGCTTATACTGGTCTTGGCCCTCGCCGAACATATTCGAACCCAGTTTCTCGATCTCGGGGCTGTCGTCGTACTTGCCGACCGTCACGACCGTGTTCGGTGAGATCATCGGAAACGTGCTCTGCGGCGCGCTGTTGCCGCCGAAAAGGCCGCCGCCTTGCGATCCACCCTGCTTGGCGCACGCCACCAGAACGACGCCCGCGGCGATGAAGTACACAGCGAAGCGAAAGAAAGCTCTCATGACGGTCCTCCTATGCGACCAATAGTAGCATGGGTCCGTACCGGGAGCGTCCGCCCAACCCCTGCGGAGCGCGAGGTGTTGCGGGACACGACGTCAAGAGCCTTGAAACCTCTGCCGAACCTATAGGTATGTAGGCGCGGACCACTTCGCTCTTTAGGCGCCCTTCGAGGTTAAGAAAGCAGAAGCAATGGCACTCGGACTTTCCGTCATCGAGTTTTTCGACAACACCGGGCAGCAGATCGTCCACCGCTGGCCGGAGGAGGGCTCCACCGACATCAAGTGGGGCAGCCAGCTCATCGTCCAGGAGAGCCAGTCAGCGGTGTTCTTCCGCGACGGCAAGGCGCTCGACACCTTTGGGCCCGGCCGTTACGCGCTCTCGACCCAGAACCTGCCGCTCATCACCGGGCTGCTTTCGATCCCGTTCGGCGGCACCTCGCCGTTCCAATCCGAGGTGTACTTCGTCGCGCTTAAAGTCTTCACGAACTTGCATTGGGGCACGGCTGAGCCCATTTTGTTCCGCGATACCGAATTCGCGATGGTGCGCTTGCGCGCGTATGGCATTTTCAGCGTGCGCGTCACCGATGCGCAGCTCTTCGTGAACAAGATCGTCGGCACGCAGAACGTCTACACGTCGGATTCGCTGCAGGATTTCTTCCGCAACATCATCGTGTCGCGGCTGAACAACCTGCTCGGCGAGACCGTGAAGAGCGTGCTCGACCTGCCCAAGTACTACGACGCGCTCGACGCCGCCGCCAAAGCGCGCGTGAAAGACGACTTCGCGCAATACGGCGTGGAGCTGGTCGACTTCTTGATCAACGCGATCACGCCGCCCGATGAAGTGCAAAAAGTCATCGACGAGCGCACCGGCATGGGCGTGGTCGGCAACATGGGCCAGTACATGCAATACAAGGCGGCGCGCTCGCTGGAAGACGCGGCGCAAAACCCGAGCGGCGGCGCGGGCACGGCTGCCGGCATCGGCATGGGCGCGGGGCTCGGCTTCATGGTGCCCGGCATGATCAATCAAGCCATGCAGCAAGGAGCGGCATCCAACGCTGCGGCCGCGGCCGGAGCTGCTGCGGCCACGATGGCGTGCCCCAATTGTCATGCGCAAATCGCCGCGGGCGCGAAATTCTGCCCCGAGTGCGGCAAGTCGACGGCCGCGGCGCAGTGTCCGCAATGTCACCAGCCGACCGCGCCCGGCGCGAAGTTCTGCGGCAACTGCGGCGCAAAGCTGGCATAGGCGTTAGCGCCTCGAGCAGCATTCGCACCATTCCAGCGTGTCTAGCCATAGTGGCTAGTCTTCTCGTGTGCTGCGGCTGCAGCCGATCCTCGCGTAGCGTTTCGTCAGCGACGCCGAGTCTTGCACCGGGCTTTGTGGTTAGCACATTACCGCCGGTGGCGGACGTTGGTTGGCCGATCCCCGCAAGGTCGATTGCAGACGATCGAATCGACGCGCACATCCCTGCGGGCGTGACCTGGGTCGACCACGTCGTGATTCGGAAAGGTGATGACCATGTTGCCCGCCGCCAAGCGCGCGAACATCCTCTGGTTTCGCGTGCATCCGGGACGCGAAGGTTATGAGCGGCTTCCAAATCACGGGCTCGTCGTCGAGTATGTCGCAGGCGCGGCCGGCGCTGGGCCTCTGCCCCTCGAGGGGCATCTCGTTTTGTACTTCGATGGCCGCGTTCAACCTGACTCAAATTTGATTTTTAGTCGATACTTGGACAGGTACTTGACTGTCGTCCCTCACGGCTTCCAATACGATCAGCGCGAAAACGGGCGCGGTGTTCCCTAGTGCGCCAACGGAAAGGTGGGCGCGCGCGGAGCCGCCGAAGGCTAACTTTCGTATGAGTGCCGACGGCGATCCCGGAGCATTGTTCGACACGGTTTATACCGCGTACAAGGAGTTCATCAACCCGCCGCTCGCGCGCTTCATGAAGATGGCGGGCGCGCCGGTCGAAGTGCGCGCGCGCGGTTGCCGGGTTTGGGACCACACCGGCAAATCGTACCTGGATTTCTGCGGCGGCTACGGCGTGTTCACGCTCGGCTACATGCATCCGAGAGTCGTCGCGGCGGTGAAAGCGCAATTGGAGGACATGGCGCTCTCCTCGCGCGTGTTCTTCAACGCCAAGCAGGCCGCGCTCGCGAAAGCGCTCGCGGATCTCGCGCCGGGCGACCTCAAGATCAGTTTTTTCTCGAATAGCGGCACCGAGGCGGTCGAAGCGGCGCTCAAACTCGCGCGCCTGTCCACCAAGCGCACGAAACTCGTCGCGACGCACAACGCCTATCACGGCAAGACGATGGGCAGCCTCACCGCCACGGGCCGCGATCTGTTCAAGGATTCGTTCAAGCCGCTCGTGCCCCAGTTCGAGCACGTGGATTTCGGCGACCTCGACGCGCTCGATGCGGCGTTGCCCGGCGCCGCCGCGTTCATCGTCGAGCCGATCCAATGCGAGGGCGGCGTGATCGTGCCGCCTGACGGCTACCTGCGCGGCGTGCGCGATCTGTGCGACAAGCACGGCGCGCTGTTCATCGCGGATGAAGTGCAGACCGGGCTCGGGCGAACGGGCTACCTATGGGGCGTGGATTACGAAAAGGTGGTTCCTGATGTCATCGCCGCGGCAAAGGGCCTGTCGGGGGGTGTCATCCCCATCGGCGCCACGATCTCCAAGCCGGACGTGTGGATGAACGCGTTCGGCAAATCCCCGCTCATCCATACCTCCACGTTCGGCGGCAATCCGCTCGCGTGCACCGCCGGTCTGGCGGCGCTGGAAGTGCTGCTCGAGGAACGGCTGGCGGAGCGCTCGCGGGTTCTCGGCGAGCGGCTGCTCGTCGCGAGCACCAAGCTCATGACGCGCCATCCGGACGTGATCGCGCAGACGCGCGGCCGCGGACTGGTCGTCGGACTCGAACTCACCGATGAAGGCTACGGCGGCGCCATCATCCCCGAATGTCTCAAGCTCGGCTTGATGGTCGCCTACACGTTGAACCAGCAGCGCGTCATCCGGCTCGAGCCGCCGCTCGTCGTGACGGAAACGGAGATCGACGAAGCGATGGCGCTGCTCGAACAAGGAGTGGCCAAAGCCAAAGCACAACTCGGGGATTTGAGCCACCGAAGCTAGGCGCTGCGAGATTCTCTCAGGCGCCTTTTGTGATGAGCGAATGCCCTACGTAGAAACTTCAATCGATATCGCGGCCCGCGCCGAAGCCATCTATGCATTGGCCAAGGAGATGGAGCGCTATCCTGATTTCATGCCCGATGTCGAATCCGTGAAGGTGCTCAAACGTGAGGGCAACGTCACCATCACGCGTTGGAAGACGCTGGTCGAAGAAGCGCCGATCGAATGGACCGAAGAGGACATCTTCGACGACGCCCGCACGCGCATCGACTACCGGCTCATCGAGGGCGACCTGGACAAATTCGAGGGCAGCTGGACGTTCGAAGAGCGCGACGGAAAGACGCACGTCGTTCTCGGCGTGGACTACGACTTCGGCGTGCCGACGCTCGCCGAACTCATCGGCCCGCTCCTGCACAAAAAGGTCGAAGAGAACTCGGTCATGATGCTCAAGGCGCTCAAGGCGAAAAGCGAGGGAACGTAGAAACTCTTGAACTTGCGTAAGTTCGGATTCCTGGTCCACCCCCTTTCGTACGAGGACGTCATCCGGTACGAGCCCGGCGCGGTGGGCAAGGGCAAGCCGCTGATAAGGAAGATCCTCGAATGGATGCCTGCCTACAGGGTATCCGACATCGTGGGCGTGCGCAGCATTACCGGCAAGGAGGTCAGCGGACATTTCATCGCCGTGCCGCTGCTGCCCGACCAGTGGCTGGAACTCCCGCGCGCGGAAGCCGTGCAGCGCGTGATCAACGGCGCCAAGGTCGCGATCGAACTAGGTTGCGACATCGTGGGCCTGGGCGGGTTCACCGCGGTGGTGGGCGATGGCGGCGTGACCGTGGCGGAGGAATGCCCCTCGATCGCGGTCACCACCGGCAACTCGTATACGATCGCGGCTGCGATGCAGAGCCTTTTCCGCGGCGCAAAAGAGTTGAAGATCCGCGTTTCTTCCGCGCATGCCGTGGTGATCGGCGCGACCGGCAGCATCGGTTCGGCATGCTCGCAGATCCTCGGCAACCGGGTCGCGAAGGTGACGCTGGTGGCGCGCAACGCGACGCGGCTGAAAAATTTGACGCATGCAATGCAGCCCCACGTGAGCGCGCAGCTCGACTGGACCGTCGACATCCGCGCCGCGGTGCGCAGCGCGGACCTCATACTCACCGCCACCGCTTCTACGTCCAGCGTGGTCGAGCCCGAAGATCTGCGCCCGGGCGCGGTGGTGTGCGAGGTGTCGCTGCCGCACGACGTCTCGCGACGCGTCGCCTCCGAGCGCGACGATGTGCTCGTCACCGAGGGCGGTAACATACTCGTGCCGGGCAAGAAGCTCAACTTCAACTTCGATTTCGGACTGCCCCCGCGCACTGCGCTGGCGTGCATGGCCGAGACCATGATCCTCACGCTCGAAGAGCGCTTCGTGAACTACTCGCTCGGCCGAGGCATCAACCTCGACAAGGTGCTCGAGATCGAGCGGCTCGCGGAAAAGCACGGCTTCAAGCTCGCCGGCATGCGCGCGTTCGACAAGGCCGTCACTGAAGAACAGATCGCCCGCATACGCAAGCGAGCCCGCGCCGCGCGCGCGCTCGCCGCTCGGCGCAGATCCCCGGGCGGCATCGTGGTCCAAGGCACGTGAAGCGCGTCGTTTCGGTGAGCCTGGGATCATCGACGCGCGATCACCGGGCAACGGTGCGGTGGCTCGGCGAGGACTTCGACATCTCGCGCGTGGGCTTCGACGGTTCGCTCGACCGGGCGATCGAAGAATTACGCCGCCTCGACGGGCGCGTGGATGCCATCGGACTGGGCGGCATCGACGTGTATCTTTACGCCGGCAGCAAGCGCTACGCGCTGCGCGACGGGCTTCGGATGCTTGACTCGGTGAAGAAGACGCCGGTCGTGGACGGCAGCGGACTCAAGAACACCTTGGAACGCGAAACGGTCAAGTATCTGCAGGAGCACGGCGTCATCGACTTCCGCGATCTCCCGGTGCTCATGGTCAGCGCGCTCGATCGTTTCGGCATGGCGCAAGCGCTGGTGGCCGCCGGCGCCAAAGTGACGTTCGGAGACTTCATCTTCGCGCTCGGCGTCGACAAGCCGGTCACATCGCTCGTCGAATTCGAAGCGCTCGCCGAGCGATATCTGCCCGACGCCTGCAAGCTGCCGTTTCAATTCTTCTATCCGACCGGCAAGAAACAGGAGAAGCCGCCCGAACCGAAGTTCCCGCATTACTACGCCGCGGCGAGCGTCATCGCGGGCGACTTCCACTTCATCCGCCAGCACATGCCCGCCGACTTGGGCGGCAAGACCGTGCTCACCAACACCGTGACGCCGGCGGACATCGAGGAGTTGCGCGCTCGCGGAGTCGCGCGGCTGATCACAAGCACGCCGAATATCGGCGGCCGCTCGTTCGGCACCAACGTGATGGAAGCCGCGCTCTTGGCGCTGCTCGGCAAACGCTGGGACGAGGTGACCGAAGCTGATTACCTCGGCTTGCTCCAACAGCTCGATTTCAAACCGCGCATCGAAGAACTCGCCATTCCATCGACCGTCAAATAAGGAATACCATGCAAGAAAAAGAGACCGTCGTCACCGCCGAAGGGCTGAAGAAACTGGAGGCCGAGCTCGACGAGCTCAAGACCGTCCACCGCAAAGAGGTGAACGACCGCATCCGCCAAGCCAAAGAGTTCGGCGACATCTCCGAAAATGCGGAATACGAGGACGCCAAGCAGGAGCAGGCGTTCATCGAGGGCCGCATCATGAAGCTCGAAGCGATGATCCGCGGCGCGAAGATCATCACCGAGGGCGAGGGCGGCGCCGACGAAGTCCACCTTGCGAGCACGGTCAAGGTGAAGAATCTGACCGCCGGCACGGAGCACGAATACACCATCGTCGGCAGCGCCGAAAGCGACCCGATGCGTTCGAAGATCTCCAATGATTCGCCGATCGGCCAAGCGCTCGTGGGCGCCAAGCCCGGCCAAACCGTCAGCGCCACCACGCCGAGCGGCGATGTGCAGCTGCGCGTCGTGTCGATCAAGGCCAACCGGAAATCCGGCCGCGCCAAGGTGAAGTGAGCGACGAGCTGGAGGTCGGCGCAGCCGAAGCGGAGCTCATCAAGGCGCGTCGAGCCAAGCTCGACGCGCTGCGTTCATCCGGGCACGATCCGTTCTTGCATACGAAGTTCGAGCGCACGCACACGGCGGCCGCGCTTCGCGCGGCGCACGGCGAACTCGAGGCGGGCAAGCACAGCGGTGCGAGCGCGGCGCTCGCCGGACGGCTCGGACCGTTGCGCCGCATGGGCAAAAAATCGGTGTTCTCGGATCTCGCGGACGAAAGCGGGCGCGTCCAGATCTACCTGAACGCCGAATCGCTCGGCGCGCAGTTCGAGCTCACCGACCAGCTCGATCGGGGCGACATCGTCGGCGTGAAGGGAGAGCCGTTCGCGACCAAGACCGGCGAGCTCACCATCGCGGTCAAGCAGCTTACCGTGCTGGCCAAGTCTTTGCGACCGTTGCCCGAGAAGTGGCATGGTCTGACCGATCAAGAAGCGCGTTATCGCCGGCGCTATGTGGATCTCATCGTCAACCGGCTATCGCTCGACACGATGCTCGCGCGCAGCCGCATCGTCGCAGCCGCGCGGCGTTTCTTGGACGAGCGCGGCTACGTCGAGGTCGAAACGCCGGCTTTGCTCAGCCTGGCGGGCGGGGCCAATGCGCGCCCGTTCGTCACGCACTCGCACGCCCTGGATATTCCGCTGCAATTGCGCATCGCCACGGAATTGAACCTCAAGCGCTGCATCGTCGGCGGCATCGAAAAGGTCTACGAGCTCGGCCGCATCTTCCGCAACGAAGGCATCGACCGGACGCACAACCCCGAGTTCACCATGTTGGAGCTGTACGAGGCCTACACCGACATGGAGGGGATGGCGCATCTGTCCGAAGACCTGATCCGCCACCTCGCGGACGTGGCCGGCATCAAAGGCCAGACGACGTTTCGCGGCGAGACGATCAATTTCGCGAAACCGTTCGCCCGGGTGGCATATCTGGACGCGGCGGCGCAGCACGGTCTGCCGCGCGAGGAGTTGTTGGACGAAGCGCGGGCGCGTGCCGCAGCGACGCGCCTTAAGGTCGAGGTCGCGCGGACGGATAGTCACGCGCACGTCATCGACAAGCTCTTCGAGCGCGTGGTCGAGCCCCACTTGATCGATCCGACCTTCGTCACCGACACGCCCGTCATTCTCTCGCCCCTGGCGAAACGCAGTCCGCGCGACCCGGAGCTGGTCGAGCGCTTCGAGCTGTTCATCGCACACTCGGAGATGGTCAACGCATTTTCCGAGTTGAACGATCCGGACGATCAGCGCAAACGCTTCCTCGCCCAAGCGGCGGATCGTGCGAAAGGCGACCCCGAAGCGCCGGAGCCTGACTGGGACTACGTGCAGGCGCTGGAATACGGCATGCCGCCCACCGGCGGCTTGGGGCTCGGCATGGATCGTCTTATCATGGTCCTCACCGGTCAGGAATCGATCCGCGACGTGCTTTTATTCCCGCTGCAAAGACCGGAGTAGATGCCTCCACCGAATCCGTACGAGAAGTTGCGGAACAACGCGCTCACCGCCGGCGTCGAGGGCGCCCTGATGGATCTGGCATATCCGAACGGCAGCGCGACGCTCGCAGCCATGGCGGACGGCACCGTCAGCATGTACGTCAGCAGCGGCGGCGGCTTTCTCGGTATGGGAGGACGGCCGGCGGTCCGAGCGGCGGCACAGGCGTTCTTGTCGGCGGCAAAGCATTGTGCGGCCGGCTTCTCTGAAGCCACAAGCTACCCGCTTCCAAATCCGGGTCAGGTCCGCTTCTTCGTCATCGCGCGAAACAGCGTGCGCGCATCGGAAGCGATCGATGAGCGGGCGATACAAGCGGCCGCGCACGCATTGTCGCCACTGTATGCCGCGGCCCAGGCAGTGGTCACGCAGATCCGATTGGTCAGCGATGCGGACAGTCGCGCTCGTCCTTGAATACGATGGCACCGACTTGCACGGCTTCCAGCGCCAGGAGGCATTGCCGACCGTCGCGGGCGAGGTGGAGCGCGCGCTAGAGATCTTCTGCGGTCATCGCGTCGACGTCGTCGGCGCCGGCAGAACGGACGCGGGCGTCCACGCCACCGGGCAGGTGGTGAGCTTCGAGACCAGTGCGGCTATCGCAAGGATGCCGATAGCGCTTTCCGGCATGTTGCGTTCTTCGAACATCGCCGTGCTGCGCGCGGTCGAACGCGAGCACGGATTCTCGGCGCGCCGCAACGCGCTCTCGCGGACGTATCGCTACCGCATTTTGAATCGGCTGGCGCCTTCGCCGCTGCATCAGCGCCGCGCGTTCTACGTGCGCTCGAGACTCGACGCCGACGTCATGCGGCACGCCGCGCAGGCGTTGTTGGGCGAGCATGACTTCGCCGCTTTCTGCGGCGCCGAGAAGCCGGCGAGCGGCATAACCAAGCGCGACGTCAAGCGTGCCGAAGCGCAGCGATCCGGTGATTTCATCGACGTGCTGATCGAGTCGGATTCGTTCCTTCATCAGATGATGCGCATCATCGTCGGAACGCTCGTCGAAATCGGCCGCGGCAAGCGCTCGCCCGACGACATGTCGCGCATCCTCGCATCGCGCGACCGGACGCAAGCCGGGCACACGGCGCCGGCGCACGGGCTTTACCTCGAATACGTGTTGTACGATCCGCCGGTTTAGCAGCCGGAAACATTGCTTGTGTGGAGCAGGACCTTGAGGTCCTGCTGATCCCGGTGTAGTGCCGGAGCTTTAGCTCCGGCGCGACCTAAAGGTCGCGCGTCACGTGAGGAGTTAGCCGGATCTAAAGGTCCGGCCCCACGCGCGCACGGAATAGCAAGAACGTGAACGACTCCGACCCTCAGGCCCCGCAACCGCAGCCCGACTACTCGCACCTGCTGCCCCCCGGCTACCAAACCCAGTCATTTCAACTGCAGCCGCGCACGCGCTCGCAGACGGGGGCCGGTTTGGTCGGCATCGGCGCGGTGCTGATCGCGATCGCCGTCAAATTCAAGACCGTGCTGCTCGTGCTGTTGAACTTCAAGTGGATCGCGATTCTGGGCAAGCTGCTGCTGTCGTCCGGCTCGCTGCTCGCCACCATCCTGCTGTGGATCCCGTTTTTCGGATTGCCGTTCGCGGTCGGCTTCGTGCTGCTCATCCTGCTGCACGAGATGGGCCACTATGTCGCCGCCCGCGCCTACGGATTGCACCCGAGCGCCCCGGTGTTCATCCCGTTCATGGGCGCATTCGTCGCGCTGCAAGGCCTCGAGCGCAATACCAAGATGTCATCGCTGATCTCGCTGGCGGGTCCAGCCGCGGGCGCGTTGGGAGCCTTCGGCTGCTACGTCGCCGGGATCCAAACAGGGCAGCCGTTCTGGTTCGCTCTCGCCTCAATCACGTTTTTCTTGAATCTGTTCAACATGCTGCCGATTCCGCCGCTTGACGGCGGCTGGGTGGTGGCTCCGCTGTTCTCCCGGTCATCGCCGGTCACCACGCTCGATCGCTGGCTGATCGGGGCGCAATATGTCGGACTGGGGCTGGCGCTTTTCGTCATGTGGCACGTCGCGGCAGGCGCGGTGCACATCACGCGCGGCTAGCATGCCGTCATTCCCGCGCGAGGAGAATGCCGGCGATCACGATGACGAAGGCGACCAGCGTCCACAGCCAAAATGCGGCGCCGCCTACGTTGAAGAGAAGCACGGCGGCGACGACGCCGAGCCCAGCACCGACGACGATGACGCCATGGCGCCGAAAATACGCGCCGCCCGCGATGAGCCCGATCGCGAGCGTGCCGAAGATGACCCACAGCCAGTGCGGGTTTTCGTGCCGGTTCATAGCGTGTTCGACGATGAGGAAAACGATGACGATGATGACCGGCACCAGGATCTGCCAGTTCGAGCGGAACACGCGGATGGTGCGGGTCAAGTCTTCCATGCACCGGCATTTTTTGGTGCGGGATACAAAACGCCTGGGAACCGCTATGAGGGACAGCGCTGCACTGCTTGACGGCTACCGCGCGGCTCGCTTATCATGAGGTGTCCCTCCCAGCCGGGAGGTTATTTTCTGAGGTTCACATGCGCACCCGTTTGATGTCCAAGAACTCCGCCCAGCGGACCTGGTTCCTCGTCGACGCAAGGGATAAAACCCTCGGCCGCCTAGCCACGCGCGTGGCGAGCGTACTGATCGGCAAGCACAAGCCCGATTTCACGCCTCACGCCGACACCGGTGACTGCGTGGTCGTCGTCAACGCCGGGAAGGTCCACCTGACCGGCAAGAAACTGACGACGAAGCTCTACCGGCAGCATTCGCAATTCCCGGGCGGCTTGTACACGCGCACGGCAGGTGAGATCAAGAACGACAGGCCGGAACGCCTCATCGAGTGGGCGGTGCGCGGCATGCTCCCGCTCAACAAACTGCGCGCGCCTCGCATGAAACGACTGCGCGTTTTCGCCGGTGCGGAGCATGACCACATGTCGCAGCAGCCGCAACAGCTAAAAGGAATATAATGGCAGTCAACGCCCCATCCTCTGTGCCGCGCGGCACCGGCCGCCGCAAACGCGCCGTGGTGCGCGTGAGGCTCCTGCCCGGCACCGGCGAGATCACCGTCAACTCGAAACCCGCGGATCAATATCTCGGGCGTGCCACGCTCATGCAGATCGTGCGTCAGCCGTTTGAGGCGACCAACAGCGTCGGGCGTTTCAACGTCATCGTCAACGCGTTCGGCGGCGGGTTGAGCGGTCAGGCCGGCGCGATCCGCCACGGCATCGCGCGAGCGCTGGTGCAAGCCGACGAGAGCCTCCGCCCGATCCTGCGCAAGGCGGGCCTGCTGACGCGCGATCCGCGCGAAAAAGAGTCGAAAAAATACGGGCGCAAACGCGCTCGCAAACGCTTCCAGTTCAGCAAGAGATAGATTTGTAGTGCCGGGGCTTTAGCCCGGTTAGACGGGCTGGCGGGCGGCCGCTCTGAGGCGCGCCGTTTCCACCGCGATGCCGGCGAGCTGCGCGAACACCTCGATCGTGCGCACCGTTTCTTCACCGGGCACGCGCCCATCTTTCGGGTCGTCCGGCGAGAGCAAGCCGATCGTGCGCCCCGATGAATTGAAGATCGGGAAGATGAGCATGTCATCTTCGTGCCAAGCGCCGGCCGCGGTTCGGGGCAATGACGCGCGATCGGGATGGCGGGTCACGCCGCCCGTGATGCCGAGCTCCTTCGGCGCATAGTAGAAGGTGTCACGCACGCGCGTGCGCTCGTTCATGCTGTCCTCGACCTCGCGGGGCTGGATCTCCTCGCCGACGACGTTGGTCGAGTAGCCGACCGCTGCGCGGCGCACGAACTTGTGGCTCATCGGGTCGCGCAGCAAAATGGTTCCGCCGGAAAACCCGAACATGTCGAGCGTCAGTCTGAGGATGCGTTTGAGCAGCGTGTCGAGGTCGTGCTCGCTGAAAATGGCAGTAGAGACGTCGAGGATGCGCTCGAGGCGGTGGGCGTAAGCGCGCCGTTGCTCCGCGATCGCCTGGGCGTCGGCGTGCATGCGCCGGATCGCCACGTTCTGTTCGCTCAGATCTTCTGCGCGCCGCTGCTCGGCCGATACCAAGTGCACGGTCTCGATCGCAGCTGCGGCGAGCCGCACGAACACTGCGCTGGCGTCAAGCGTCTGCTGCGACGGCACGCGCCCGTCGGCCGGCGAGTCCGCCGCCAGCACGCCGATGATCTCGCCGCTGGAAGACTGCAGCGTGAAGAGCAGCAAGTCGGCCTCGTGCCAGCGGCCGGTCTCGCGGCGCGCTTCGTAGAGCGCTTCGGGATTGCGGCAGAACTCCGGGTCGGTGTGCCACGTCTGCCGCTCGACCGGCGCATAGTAGACGTCCGGGCGGATCGCAAAGCGCCGGTCGATGCGCAGACCCATCTGCGCAAAAGAGACTTGGCGTCCGTGCAGCCGCTCGGCGATCTGCGGCGGATAGCCGATCGTCGCCGTGCAGACGTATGTTTCGGTGTCGCGTTGCGCCACGTACACCGCGCCGCACTCGAAGCGGAAGACTTGTAGCGTCGATTCCAAGATGCGCGCGAGCAGCGAGGGCAGGTTGCGCTCGCGCAGCAGCACGACCGCCAGATCCATGACCTGTTGCAACATGCGCGCTTGCGCCTGAGCCGCCTCGCTCATCGCCGCGTACTCCTCCAGATTGAGGTCGTGCGCCGCGCGTTGTTCCGCGATCGCGTCGCGCTGGAGCCGCGCGGCTTGCAGAATGACGCCGAGCGTCAAGACCACGATCCACGCCACGCTGAGCTGGACCAGCAGCGACGCCCAGTGCCCGGTTTCAGGCAGGTTGGGCACCACGCGCATGACGGTCAACAGCACCGTGGTAAGGGACGCCATGAAAATGGCGCCGCTGACGCGTGCGCGGGCCGCGGCGATCACGATGAAGACCAAGAAACCTCCCCACACATCGGGCAGCGTCGCCATGTACAGCACGATGATGCCCGATGCGATGAGGAAGTCCAGCGCGAGGAGTGACCTACCGGTCCAAATTACGACGGCGTCGCTCGTCGCCCGCCGCACGATGGCTGCGGCGACGAGGCCTGCGGCGAACCACGCCACAACGCCGACAAGCTGCAGCCAGCGGCCTTGAGGCAGCGGCAAGAGCAAGAACACGGTGGCGCCGATGAGGATGCCGACGAAGCGCGCTTTGAGCAAACTGCTTTCGAACCAGCGCATTTCGTCGAGCGCCGAATTAAAGCTGGAGATGGAAGGTTTCGGGGCGAGCGCTTCGTTCATCAGCCGTGCAGGACGTATACCGGAGTTGGCCCGACCTTGCCTTTGATGCGGGCTTGACGACGCGTTGCCGTCACCTGCCCTTGCACCTTTTCGTAGGTCGCGGCATCGGCGAGGATCTGGCTAGGTTCCGCGATGGCTTGCAGCCGAAACGCCAGGTTGACCGCGTTGCCGACGACGGTGTACTCGAGGCGCTGTTCGGAGCCGATGTTGCCGGCCACGACGTCGCCGGTGGCCAGACCGATGCTGACGGCGAGCGGCCAGTTGGCGCCGCGCGCGGCGTTGAGGCGCTCGATTTGCTGCATGATCTGGCGAGCCGCCGTGACCGCGCGTTGGGCGTCGTCGGCCGCAGGCCTCGGCGCCCCGAAGACCGCCATCAGGCCGTCACCGTAATACTTGTCGAGCAGGCCCAGGTTCGCAAAGACGACGTTCGCGGTCGCCGCGAGGTAGCGGTTGAGGATTTCGACCACCTCCTCAGGCATCAGCCGTTCGGAAAGTTCGGTGAAACCGCGGATGTCGGCGAAAAGCATCGTACAGATCAGGCGCGTGCCGCCGAGCGGCACGGCATCGGGGTCCATCATCAGACTGTTGACGACGTGCGGCGCCAAGTAGCGCTCGAAGGAGCGCGCGATGCGCTCGCTCTTCTCGAGTTGGGCGCGATTGGCGGATTCAAGCGCGCGACTCGCGGTGAGGTCGTTGAACACGATCGCAGTGCCGCTCGTGCCGGCCTGCGAGCGGATGCTGAAGAAGGTCAACTGGAGCACGATCGGGCCGCGCTCGGCATGCGACCCGGTGAGCTCGACTCTGGTCCGCGCGTCAGTGGTCGACCGGAATTGTTCCAGCAACGTGGTGAATCCGGGCAGCCACGTGTTGAGCGCCCGCGCATGCCGGCCCTCAACGCTTGATGCCGACAGGCCGAACGTCATCTCTGCGCCACGGTTGAATCGACGCACCACGTCCTGCTTGTCAAGCACCACGACGCCCGACGCGATCGACTCGAGGATCTCGTCGTTCTGCGACTTGAGCGCGAAGAGCTCGTCCAAACCATGCGACAGGTCTTCAAACGAGCGCGCGTTCTCGATGGTGATCGCGGCTTGTTCGGCGATGGCCCCAAGCAGTTCGGGATCGTGATTGAGCGGATTGTCGGCGCCGATGCGCGAGTCGACGTAGATCGCCCCGAGCACGATGTTCCCGTTATTGATGGGCACGCACACGATCGAGCGGATATGCAGGGAGCGGACACTGGGCGCGTCGCGCACGACCGGATCGTTCTGCGCATCGGTCGTCACGATCGGGATGCCGTCGTGGCACACGTGCTCGATGATCCAGCGGCTCACCGCGAATTCCGGCCTCGTCATGATGTGCGGATCGAGGTTCGTGCCTGCGCTGAGCTCTGGTCGCTCAGGCCGTCCTTCGGGGCGCTGGTCCGGACGTGAGGGGAGCAGGACGATAGCGCGTTCCGCGCCCGTCGCTTCAACCGCGAGATCGCTGATCAACTGCACCAGTACCGGCAGGTCGCGCACGGCATTGAGGGTCTTGCCGATGCGCGCCAACACGTCTGCGCGCCGCTGCTGGTGCTCGAGTTCGTCCTGCAGCCGTTGCGCGCGGGTCGAGGCTACACTGGCTTCCAATTCGCGGGCGTGCACCTCGCGGCGGGCGCGCGCGAGCAGGTCGAGCAGCTTCGTGGCGGTCGACGAGGTGCGCGTCGAAGGAGCCGGTTCGGTGAGGCTGCGCGTCTCGTCCAACGCCTCATCGAGCCGGGCCGCGATCTTCTCCCAGGGATTCTCGCGCCGGTCGTGTTCCATCTATATGGGATAATCGGCATTTCCGGGTGTGGGGACCCTAGTAAAGGGTCGGGTAACTGACCCCGAATTGCTCGGCATCGAACATGAGGGCGGCACGCAAGACCCCCGCCGGCACCTCAAAAGCAAGCGAGCCGACTTCGCCTTGACCCGGCCCCAGGGACCCCTCGGAGAGCGAGAACGGCAGCGACTTGGTCCGCGCGCTGACGTCGAAGCGGTCGCCCTGGTCGGTGACGAGCGAGAACCTGCGGTAGAGAACGTCCAGCGGGACCGTTCGGCTGGCGTTGCGCACGCGCAGCATATTGATGATGACGAATTTCGTCTTGCCCCCTGGAACGGGTTCGACGCTCGTGGTGGTCGAGCTGAATCCGCTGGGGAGCGCGACCTGGACCGGGGTGGAGGCGTCAACGCCGTCGGCGCTCGACGCCGGCACGGCGCCGACGGCGATGGCCAGCGCGATCAGCGCAGGCGTCGCGAAGCGGAAGAAGTTCGATCGATGCACGGTTCTGAAGAAGTTGGTCATCCAGCGTTCAAAATCCGCTCATGCGCGGCGCGTACCTTAAGCCGCATGAGCACGTCGGCGATCTCGCTGGTCGAACAAGGTATGCGTTTCGCGCAAGCGCGCGCCGGCTTGCTCGCGGCGGACGTCGCAAACTCGGCCACGCCGGGGTTCGTGCCGCGCGATCTGACGCCGGCAATCGAACCGGGTCTTGAGTCCGGGGGCTTGCGTTTTGCCGCCGTGACGCAAGAACTGGCTTCGGGCGGACCGGCTGCCGGCCTCGAATACGCGATGGCCGCGACCGCGAAAAATTCCGTGACCTATCGCGCGCTTGCGGATCAAGAACGCGCGATGCTGCGAGAATTGCGCACCGTCGCCGAAGAGTCGCGCCGATGATCGGACCGGAGTCCGCATTCGACATCGCGGCAAGCGGCATGGCCGCGCAGCGCATGCAAATGGATTTGATCGCCGACAATCTTGCCAACGCGAACACCGCGCGCATCGGAGCGCCGTTCCACGCGCGCGCGGCCGTGTTCGAGACCGCCTCGCCGTTCGCACAAGCCCTCGACTCCGCATCGCTTGACGCATTTGCGGTTTCGCTCGACGACGAGCCGCAAGTCGCGGGCGTGCGACTCGCCGGCCTCGTCGATGCCAGCGAGCAGGCGGTCGATCCGGTATCGCAGATGGTTGGGCTCGTCGCATCGGGGCGCGCATACGACGCGGACATCGCCGTGCTGCAAGCCGCCAAACAAATGGAGATCGAGGCGGTCGACATCGAGAGGGCGTGAGGCTGGATGCTGACTTCGGGTATCGCACCGGATGCGATGTTCCAAGCGAGCGCTGGGGGGTTCCCGGAAGGGCGTAGCGGCGCGCAAAGTTTCGCCGCTGCGCTGGACGCGGTTGCCGGAGCGCTCGACGCGGCCGATGCGCAGGCCGGCGCGGTGGCGCTCGGTCGCGGCAGCGTCGCCGATGCCTCCGTCGCGCGTGCGAAGGCTGACGTGTTGCTCGAAATAGCGGCCGTGACTGCATCGCGCGTGAGCGCGGCCGTCACAACGCTGCTGCAAACCCAGGTGTAGAGCGATGCTGGCGCGCCTGCCGCCGTCGTTGCCGCGCGTGCTGGAACGATGCGTGGTATGGGTCCGACGGCGCAAGACTCCGGTCGGTGCTGGAGTCGTGGCCGCCGCGGCGTGTGCCGCCGCCATCATCGCGATAGCGCGCGGCACGGCATTCGTGCCGCTCTTCGACGCGCCGCTGCACGCAACGCAGGCAGGTGAGGTCGCCCAGGCGCTGACGCTGTGGAACGAACCGTTTCAAACGGGTTCGCAGGGGACGCAAGTGTACGTGGCCGCGGGTCGGCGCAAGGATGTTCTCTTGAAGCTCGTCATGGCCGGTTTGCCCCACCGCTACGTGCCCACTACGGCCGACGTTCTCCAGACCCCGGACGGGCCGCTCACTCCGCAAACGGTTGTAGACGATCGCCGCCGCTCGGGCATCGAGGGCGACTTGGTTGAAAGCTTGCGTCGCGTTGACGGAGTCGCGGACGCATCCGTCGTCATCGCGCCGGCGGCGGGCGATTTGTTCGCGGATCAAGCGCAGCGGACGCCGCCGAGCGCGAGCGTTCAGTTGATCGTTCAGCCGGGCGCGAACTTGTCCGCGAGTACCGTAGCCGGCGTCCGGCGCTTTGTCGCCGCGGCGTACCCCGGTCTCACGGAGGAGCGCGTCACCGTGGTGGATGGCGCCGGCGCGGTGCTGAACGTCGTGGCAGATCGCTCCGCGTCAAAAGAGTTGCGCGTGCAAGGCGCGGTTCAAAGCGCGCTCGATGCCGTGCTCGGTTCCGGCGTCGCAGTCGTGCGCGTCAGCGTACGCGCGGCGCCCGGAGAGCACAGCGTGCAGACCACGCGGGTGACACCGCATGGGCTTCTTGACGCCGATACGGGGCGCGAGCGCGGCACCGAGAACGGTCGCAAGTTGGATAAGGAGCGCACCACTCGGCACTACGCTTACGATACGGTCGTCGAGCGTCGCACGTCGCCTCCCGATGCCATCGGGACGCTGTCGGTCGCCGTGTTCCTTGACGCCGCTCGTGTCGACTCGGGCAAGACGCAGACGATCGCCGCGCTCGTGCGAGCGGCCGCTGGAGCAGACCTCCAGGCCGGCGACGACGTGGTCGTGGAATCGGTCCCTTTCGCGCCACATGCTGCGGTGACGCTGACACCGGCGGCGCCGCGGCCCGTGCTCGTCCGCGCTATCCTGCCCGCGACCGCCGCCGTGGCGTTGACGTTGCTTGGTCTTTTTGCTTGGCCCCACGTCGCCGCTGCACGCCGCACGCCGCCCGTGGACGGGGAAACGGCGCGTTTGCGGGCCATGCTGGATCGGGAGTCACCGCATGCCGCGGCATACGTCCTGTCAAACGTGCCGCGCACGACGCGCGAACGCGTGCTGCAATCGGCGAGCCCTGCGCGGCGCGCGACGATCGAAACGTGGCTGAGACGCGATCGACGTGCGTGATGCGCGTTTCGAACCGCTTTGCCCGCGCAAACTCGTCGCCGCACGCATCGAGATCGAGCACGCGCGGGCCGAAACACCGGCTCAGGACGATCCCGGTCCGAACGCTCCAGCGCAGGCTACGCCAGATCCGCCGCCTGCGGATCCAGACCCGCCGCCGGTTGAGCTCGCCGAACTCGAAGACATCGCAACGCTCCGGCTTGAAGCCGCGCGCTTTGCGGGTATCGCTTGCGCCCGCGCAATGCGTCGTTCGCTCGCGCACTATCCGCGCCTCATCGATCAATTCGTGGACGATGCTCTGCGAGCGTGCGGCCGCCCGCGCAGCGCCGTAGTGCGACTCCATCCCAAGGACGCGAAGCACGCATCTGCTCGCCCCGGCGTGGACATCGTCGCGGACGACGCGCTGCAGCCCGGGGCATGCGAGGTCGACGTCGCTGAAGGCAAGGTCGGCGCCTCGATCGAGCAACGCGCCGCTTGTCTGGCAATGGCCGCGAGCGAACATGCGTGACGTACCGCTGCGCTTCGACGCGGCGGACGGTTGGGTACGCACCGGCGTCGTCGAGTCGGTGGCGGCAGATCATCTCGTTGTGCGCGTGCCGGCGCTCCAGCCGGGCACGATAGTTCTCGTCGCCCGCGACGCCGGCCGGCCGCTGCTCGCGCGCGTGCATTCTATCGACATGCGCGGCGCCCACTGCACGCCGCTCGAACGCGCCGACAGAGTCAGCGCGGGCGCCCGCGCGACCTCGCAGCTTGCAAGACTCGGCGCGTACGTCGGACCGTCGCTTCTCGGCCGCGCCGCCGACGCGTGGGGTCGCAGCAACGCGCCGGGGACCAAACTCGTCGCCTCGATCGAGCCGCCGCCGCTGCCGCTGCATGAGCGCGCTCCCATCAAGGCCATGCTGCGAACCGGGATAGCGGCTATGGACGCGTTCGCGCCGCTGGGCTACGGCCAGCGCATCGCGCTCACCGCGGGCGCAGGCGTCGGCAAGACGAGCTTGCTGCGCCGGATCGTGGAGCGCGCGGAGGTGGACGCTCGCGTCGTGGCGCTCGTAGGGGAACGCGCTCGCGAAGCCGCGGAGACGATCGGACGCCTCGAGCGCTCCAGCCGGTGGTCCACGACCAGCATCTACAGCGCGACCTCCGACTCGGGCCCGATGGAGCGTTATGGCGCAGCGCAAAGCGCAGCTGCGCAAGCCGAGTGGCTGTGCGCGCGGGGTCGTCGCGTGCTGCTCGTGTTGGATTCGCTGACGCGCGTCGCATCCGCGTGGCGCGAGATGGCGCTGGCCGCCGGCGAGCCGCCCGCGCAACGCGGCCACCCTCCGTCGCTCGTCGGCGCGCTGGCGCGGCTCGTCGAAAGAGCGGGTGCGCGCGCTTCGGGCGGTTCCATCACCGCGGTCTTCTCCGTGCTCGTCGAAGCGGACGACCCATTCGAACCCGTCACGGACACGCTGCGCGCGTTGCTGGACGGACACGTCGCGCTCTCCCGAAAATTGGCGGATGCCGGACTCTTTCCGGCGATCGATGTGCTGCGCAGCATCAGTCGCTCGATGCCCGACATCGCGACGCCGGCGCATCAACAGGCCGCGACGGTCGTGCGCCACGCGCTGGCCGCTCTGGAACAAGCGGAAGATCTCTTCGCGATCGGGGCGTTTCGTCCAGGTGCGGATCCTTGGCTGGACGCGTGCGTTGCGGCGCGCCCCGACATCGAAAGGCTGATCTTCGACGGCGCAGGCACCGAGAGCTCACCCGACCCGGTCGCCGAGCTTGCGGATATCGCCGGCCGCCTCCAGGCCGCCACTGGACCATCGCGCACTGCTGCGTGATATAAAGGCGAACAACGCCGCTTCTAGGAGACGCATATGGGCATCGCGCCGACCGATCTCGCGAGCACGCTGCGAAGCTCGCAACCAGGCTGGAGGGCGCCGGTCGCGGCGCAACTCGACCTATCCCACTCAAGCGAAATAGCGGATACGCTGGAAGAAGCAGGACTTCAAGGTACACCACGCAGCGTCAGCGGCGGGTTCGCGACGCTCATCGCCGACCTGGAGAAGCGCTTTGAAAGCCTCTCGCAACAGCTGGCTAAAACGTTGCAGCGTTTGAGCGCCAGGTTTGCGGCGCCGCCGCCGCGCGCGCTCGAAAGCACGGCGGCGCGTCAGGCGCAATCGACCGTCAGTCCGTACGACGGGCTTATCCGAGCCGCCGCCGAGCGCCACGCGCTCGATCCGGCGCTGCTCGCCGCCGTCGCGCGGCGCGAATCCGCTTTCGACCCGACGGCCGTTTCCAAGGCCGGCGCACAAGGGCTGATGCAATTGATGCCCGACACGGCAAAATCGCTGGGCGTCTCGGACGCGTTTGATCCAGCGCAGAACGTCGAGGGCGGCGCCAAGCTGCTGCGCGGGCTCATCGATCAGTTCGGCGGCCGGCTCGATCTCGCGCTGGCCGCCTACAACGCCGGCCCTGGCGCAGTCCAGCGCTATGGGGGTGTCCCGCCATATCAGGAAACGCGGGCGTACGTGCGCGACGTCCTCGCCGACTACCGGGCAAAGGCTCTCGTCGGCTAAGGAGCAAACCTATCGAGAATGATTCTCGATAAGGCCCGGCATTGCGCTGTGCCGGCGCTCCTCGGCGCGCTCATCTTCGCGGCGGGGTGCGCGCCGGCGCAGCGAGCAACCGGACCAAAGGATTCGCACGCGCTCACGGTCATCGCGAGCATCTCCACGCTCGCGTCGCTAGTAGAAGCGGTGGGGGGCGATCGCGTCCTGGTGTACAGCCTCGTTCCGGTCGGAGCGTCGCCGGAGACCTACGAGCCCTCACCCCAAGACATGGTCAAGCTCTCTGCTGCGCAGGTGCTGTTCCTGAACGGCGCCGGCCTCGAGATCTGGCTCGCCAAGATCCTCAAAGGCGCGGCGGGCGAGCATGTGACCCGGGTCGAGTTGTCTGCCGGACTTCCGGTGGCCGGGCGAACTCCGGACGGCTTGGGCGGCAACCCGCATCTCTGGATGGACCCGGTCTACGCGCAGGCGTACGTCCGAAAGATCAATGCCGCATTGACTGCCGCGGACCCTAAAGGCGCGCCGTACTACGCGCGCAACGCCCGGGCCGAAATGGCGCGGCTGCGCCAACTCGATGCCTGGGTGCGCAAGCAGATCAGCACCATCCCGCCGCAAAAACGCAGCATGATCACCTTCCACGACGCCTGGCTGTATTTCGATCGCCGTTACGGCTTGCGCGACGTCGGGGTCATCGAGCTATCGCCCGGACAAGAACCCTCCGCGAGCTACCTAGCGAAACTCATCGCGACGGCGAAGGAGAATCACGTGAACGCGGTGTTCGCCGAGCCGCAATTCTCGCCGAAACTTGCGAACGAGTTGGCGACGAGCGCGGGCATCCGCACGGTGACGGACCTCTACGATGACACCCTGGGCACGACGCCGGAGCTGTCGTCCTATGACGGCATGCTGCGTTATGACGTCGCCCAAATCGTCAAGGCATTGAGCACATGAGCAAAACACCCGAGCATCCGCACGACCACACGCACGTCGCGCCTGCCGACATCAAGGCGCCGGCGGATCACAGCCACGCGATCGCGCCGGTCGCTCCCCACTTGCACCGCCATGGCGATCACCAGGCATTCCATTCGAGTGTCGCCGCGCCCGGCGTCGTCGTCGCGCTCGAAGACGTGTGCGCCGGCTACTTTGGGCGCGACGTGCTCGACGCGGTGACGTTCTCCGTCAGCGCTGGAGAATTCATCGGGATCATCGGTCCGAACGGCTCGGGCAAGACCACGCTGCTCAACGTGATCGCCGGCTTGCACCCGGCGCAATGCGGCAGCGTGACGGTTTTCGGGGCGCCTCCGCCGCCGGATCATCGCCGCATCGGCTACGTGCCGCAGATCGAGTCGGTGAACTGGGCGTTTCCCGTGACGGTTTTCGACGTCGTGCTCATGGGTCGGTATGGACGGCTCGGGCTCTTCAGACGCCCAAACGAAGCGGATCGGCAGCGCACATTGGCCGCGCTCGAAGAAGTCGGCATGGCGGATCGCGCGGATTCGCAGATCGGCCAACTGTCGGGCGGTCAGCAGCAGAGGGTGTTCGTGGCGCGCGCGCTCGTGCAGGACCCGGACTTGATGCTGCTGGACGAGCCGATCGCGGGCGTGGACGCGACCAGCCAGCACGCGATCTTCACACTGCTCGAGGAGCGTCAACGCCGCGGCATGACGATCATCGCCACCACGCACGATCTTTCGTGCGTGACCACATGGTTCGACAAAGTGCTGTGCTTGAACCACCACATCATCGCCTTCGGTCCGCCCGCCGAGGTGCTCAACGACGCCACGCTTTCCGCGACGTTCGGCAGCCACGTGCTCCTGATCCCCGAAGCCGGCGCGATCACCGGCCGCAGAGACTAAATGGATTGGCTGCTCGCGCCGCTGCAGCAGGACTTCATGGTGCGGGCGCTCATCGCGTCCACGCTTATCGGTCTGACCTGTTCGGTGGTCGGGGTCTACGTCGTGCTGCGCAACCTTTCGTTCATCGGTGACGGCCTCGCTCACGCATCGTTCGCGGGGATCGTCATCGCGTATCTGCTCAAGATCAACCTCTATCTGGGCGGCTTGGTGTTCGCCGTGCTGACCGCGCTCGGCATCGGCGTCGTCAGCCGGCGCGCAGGCGTGTCGGTCGACACGGCCATCGGCGTGCTCTTCACCGCCGCCTTTGCGCTGGGCGTGCTGCTCATGTCGCGCGTGCGCAACTACGTGGTCGATCTGCAGGATTTTCTATTCGGGAACGTGTTGGGAGTCGATCGTCTCGACATCATCTTGGTGGCGACGCTGACTGGCGCCGTGCTGCTGATCGTGGCGCTGCTGTACAAGGAGCTGCTGTTCGCGTCCTTCGATCCGGCCATGGCGCGCGCGAGCGGTCTGCCGACGGGATTTCTTTACTACCTGCTGCTCGGGATGCTCGCCGTGACCATCATCGTATCGCTGCAGGCAGCGGGCATCGTGCTCGTCGCGGCGCTGCTCGTCACGCCTGCCGCGACCGCCTACCAGCTGACCGACCGCTTCGGCCCGATGATGGCGGCTTCCGCAATCGTCGGCGTGGTGTCCGCGGTCGTCGGTCTGTACGCATCGTACTACCTCAACGCGGCGTCCGGCTCTACCATCGTGCTCACCGCGACCGCCTGCTTTTTCCTCGCGCTCGTCTTCTCGCCCAAGCGGCGCTCGCTGTTGACCGCGGTGCTCGAAGCGCGACGCACGTCGCAAAGGAATCGCTCGTGACCCTCCGAGCGCGCGGCAGACCTGAGTTCGACGACGTCTACCGCGAACTGACGCGCGCCTCGTGCCGCGTCACCGGGCCGCGCAAGGCCATCGTCACCGCCTTCGCGCATTTGCGGCGCTACGTCACACCCAAAGAACTGCACGACCATCTGCGATCTGCAAAGGTGCGCATCGGGCTCGCCACGGTGTACCGGACGCTTGAGGTCCTGCGGCGGATCGGGGCCGCCAGCGCCGCGCCGCAAGCGCACGGCGAGACCGCATACCTCTTCTGCGCGATCTCACATCACCATCACGCGGTCTGCGTCCGCTGCGGACGGGTCGACGACGTTCCCTGCCGCTCGGTGGCGGGCTTCGCGCGCTCGCTGGCCGGCAATCTGCGCTTTCGTCTCACGCAGCACAAGCTGGAATTTTTCGGCCTGTGCGCGCGCTGTTCTTAAGCTTCACTTCGGGCCCTCGATGTCGGCCCGCGTTTGCGCGGCGATAGGCACGGTGCAGTCACTGGTATCCTGCTGCTGCGGGTGTTCGTTGCACCATTTGAGCCGCTCGGCGCGCTCGGCCGGATGACCGTACCACCAATCGACGTCGTGGGAATCGCTGGTGCCGAGATGCGCGAATGTCCACACCGCCCAAATCGAGATGATTAACAGCGTGAGAAGAATGCCGGCATAACGCATGCCACCGCTACCTCCAATACGTTAACAGTATTATCGGCAAGAGAGGCAGAATGGTGCGCAGCCATGTCAAAGAATCGGCCCAAAAAGCCCGGATCGGGGACGCCCGCTGCCGGGCGCCTCATCGGCTTGCTGCTCGCCGCCGCGGTCGTGATCACGCTGGGCGTCCTCATCTACCTCACGGTCGCAGCCCAAAACCGAAGCGCGACCCCGGCGCCGGCGACACCGTCGCCCATGCAGTCCATGGCGATGCCTGTTCCGCACTCGAGCGTCGTGATCGGCGTTCTCGTCAAATCCCAAGGCAATCCGGGTCACGACAAAAAGGACCCGAGCGAAGTCGCCGGCTTCCAATATAACTCCGATCCTCCGACCTCCGGCATGCACCTGGAGCGCTTCTCCGATCAGCTCTTCGCGGACAGCCCGCTGCCCAAGTACATCCAAGTCCATTTGCTCGAACACGGCAACGTGCTGCTGCAATATAACTGCGCGTGCCCGGAGGTCGCGGCCGCGCTCAAGGATATCGCCGGAGCGTACGACTACCGGCTGCTGCCCTCAAAAGCCAACCTGCCGACGCCCGACGACGTCCACGTCATCGAAGAGCAAGGCACGGGCGTGATCCTGGCGCCCTACCCAGCGATGAAATCGAAGATCGCGGTCACCGCGTGGACGCATCTGCTGACGCTGGACAAGGTGGATCGCGCGCAGATCATGCGCTTCATCAACGCGTACTTGCACAATCCCGTCACCGGGTGACGAAAGGCGTGCCCATGCGCTTCCAGTTCCTCTCATGCGCGATCGTCGCATCGGCGGCGTTACTGACGGGTT
Organism: Candidatus Tumulicola sp.; assembly: GCA_035601835.1. Taxonomy (NCBI): domain Bacteria; kingdom Bacillati; phylum Vulcanimicrobiota; class Vulcanimicrobiia; order Vulcanimicrobiales; family Vulcanimicrobiaceae; genus Candidatus Tumulicola; species Candidatus Tumulicola sp. The sequence goes on from DATNNM010000011.1 coordinate 402,054, forward strand.
GTTCGAAAGGCGGCGCCGATTCGTCAACTGCAACACCGGCCGCCACGGCGAGCGCGACCGGTTCGGCGGCGCAAGCCGCCCCCGCTGTGGTACCGGGGACGCACTACCCGGCGCAAGGACACAAGCATTTCGCCGAAGGGGAGTCCACCGCGTTCCATTATAACTCCGACCCTCCGACTTCGGGATCGCATAAAGAATTGTTCAACGACACGTTCGTGAGCCCGACGCCGCTGCCGAAGTTCCTGCAGGTTCATCTGCTCGAGCACGGCAACGTGCTGCTGCAATACAATTGCGAATGTCCGGACGTCGCGGCCGCGTTGGCGCAGATCGCGTACGAATACGATGCGCAGCAGGTCCCGTCAAACCATCTGCAGCCCCTGCCCGCGGACGTTCAAGCCGCCGAAGAAGGAGGTCTCGCAGTGATCGTGGCGCCGTATTCCGGGATGAAACATAAGATCGCGCTCACCGCGTGGACGCGCTTGGCGACGCTTGACCGCGTCGACAAATCGAAAATCGAAGGGTTCATCAACGCCTACCTGCACAACGCCGCTAATCTCAATCAATGAGCGGCGCGCGCAGGATGCTGGCCGCTGCGCTCGTGATGGGCGGGCTGGCGTTCGCGCTGACGGGCGCTTCTTCGAAGACCGGGGCTAAAGCCCCGGCACTACACACCGGAGCGATGCCAAACGCGACCATACAAGCGCTGCTTCACTCGAAGATCAAGTACGTCTTCGTCATCTACCAAGAGAACCACTCGTTCGACTCCGAGTTCGGCACGTATCCGGGCGCTGACGGCGTCTACTCAGACGCTGCGCGCGCGCACGGCTTCACGCAGAAGAATCCGGTCGACGGCACGGACGTCACGCCGTTTCGGATAACCGATCCCGACGTCGCGGACGTCGACCATACCCGCCAGACGCTGGTCAAGAAGATGAGCGGCGGGCGCATGGACCGGTTCGTTGAGACCGAGGCCGCCATCTACCAGGGCAGGGGTGCGTCACCGGCGATGGCGGCTGGGATGGGCGACTCCACCATGCTCCATATCGACTGCGACGCCATACCGTACTTGTGGACCTACGCGCATCGCTTCACGCTGTTCGATCGCTTCTTCCAAGGGATGACCGGCCCATCGACGCCGGGCAATATCGAGATCATCGCGGGCCAAACCGGCCTCACGCAAGCGGCCCGCCATCCCGAGCAAGTGGCCGACCCGGATGACCGCGGCCCCGGCGTGCCGGTCGTCAACGATCTATTCCCGAACTATGGGCCGTTCAACGTGAGCAGGCCATACGCGCATCGCCAGGTGGACCTGACGTTCGTCAACGTGCTGCTCGAGCTCGAGCAGCGCGACGCGCTCGCCGTCGTCAACGACAACTACGACGTGCGCCAAGACGAGAGCGCGATCGCGAAAGCGCAAGCTGACCCGGTGGGGTGGGCCTGGTACCAGGAGGGTTATGCCGACCCGAACGATCCTAAGCATCTCACCTACATCACGCACCACAACGCGCCGCAATATTTCGGCTACGTCATGACCAACCGGACGATGCTGCGCCATTTGGCCGACCTCAGGCAGTTCGAGACCGACCTTCAAGAGGGCAGGCTGCCGGATCGCGGGTTGTTCTTCGTCAAGGGCGGCTTCAAGAATATCTTGGGACTGGAACCCGCGAATCCGCAGCTGCGCGCGCTCGGCGCCTTCCGCGGCGATGACGATCACCCCGCATACTCCGACCAGCAGATCTCCGAGGCGCTCGTCGCCCACATGGTCAACGCGATCGCGCGCAGCCGTTACTGGAAGGATTCCGCCATCATCATCACCTGGGATGATTCCGAAGGCTACTGGGATCACGTGCCGCCACCCGTCTTCGAGCAGTGCCCGGATGCGGCGCCATGCGGCGACGGCCCGCGCGTTCCGGCGATCGTGATCTCGCCGTTCGCGAAATCGGGTGCGATCGTGCACGAGATGGACGACACGGCGTCCGTGCCGAAATTCGTCGAGACCGTTTTCGGTCTGCCCGCGATGGCCTCGCTACCTGATGAGAAGCCGTATCTGCCGCGAGGACCGCGCGATGGCGACCCTCGCATCGGCGACCTGTCGGGGGCGTTCGATCTCGGACGGCTGCAAGGCAAACGGCAGCCGCTGCCGGCTTCGGCTGCGCTCATACCCGAAAGCGTGGTGATGTCGATACCGTCGCCGTGGAATTGCGCGAAGATCGGCATCGCGCCGGTGCCTCCACCGGCCGGCACGAGCGACGCGCCCCCGGCGGGCTACAGTCCTCGGCCAAAATGAGCCGCGCGTCGCGCTCGTGCAGCCCATTTCTGCACGAACGAGACGCGCGGTCTGTCGCGGCGCTCCGGCGCGGGCGGGCAGTCAGTGACCGGAGCGCCGCCGACACTTGTCAAGCAGTCTCCGGCCTCGAGTCGAGGCGCGTCGGACGAAATGATATAAAACGGCCTTCACGCTCTCATCGAGGCGCGTCAGCGCGGCACGCAATGCGCCGCTACAACGCGCTTATGCCGGAGAGGCTGAGAAGGCCGGAGGCGGCCGGTTCGCGATGCCGCGCGCCAAGACGGGCGGCGGCGGAACGGAAGATCCCAGCGTGATTTCGCAGAGTTGATGCGCAACGCTCGGCCGCGCCGGGCGAGCCATCCAGTCGATGAATGCGAGCGCCGCCTGCGCGACGGCGCGGACGTGGCTGCACGCCGCCTTTGCGAAGGACCACAACGCCAGCGCGACTGCGGCGCCGACGATAACCTGCACGGTCAACGCCACGGGATCGGACGGGCCGAAGATGTGGCTCACGCGTCCGTGGAGCGAGACAGCCTGCGCGAAGAGCAGGCCGAAAAATCCAGAAGCGAGCTGCAGGCCGACGAGCACGCCGATCAAGCGCGCGAGGCCGAGCCGGACCACGCCCCACAAGGCCGGCAGCAACAGCTCGGCGCTGCCGCCCGCGCGCAAGCCGGCGATGAGCTGGCGGACGACGAACGCCGCCGCTAGTGCGAGGGCGAGGAGCGCCGCGTTGGCGATCGAGTTGTGCGCATCGTAGGCGAGCACGACGACGACGCCGTGCGAGCGTTCGAGCGCGAGAAACGCGGCATGCGCGATGAAGGAGGCGAGCAGCGCGCAGCCCGCCACCAAAACCCACATCGCCAGTCGCCGATTCATGTCGTCCGTATTAGTCCCTGTGGAGTTCGTTCCTTTATAACGTTATAACGATGTAGCGTGCTCGTTGGTTCATCAGGGGATGGGCGTCGTGACCTTCAACGTGATCTGGCGCCCCGCTGCGTACTGCGTGGTGTTGAAACCATTGTTGAGTTTGATCAGGTACTGATGGTTCAGCAAGTTCGTACCCTGGAGTTCCCAGCCGAGATGTCCCGGCGCGGCCTTGCGGCCGAACGATGCGTCGACCTCCCAGTGCACCGGCAGCCGGCCCGGACCGTTTTCGAACTGCACCGGGAAGCCGCTGCCGTAGCGCGTGCCCAGAGTCAGATAGCGATTCGGGTCCCCGGCAAGCGCCCACGTGTACGCCGCATTCAAGGTGTGGGTCTGGTCGTGATCCTCCAGCGCGAAGCTAGACGCGCCCTGCAGCGCGGCCGGCGAGAAGAGGAACGTGCCGCCGGAGATGCCCTTGGCCAGGCTTTCGCTCACGCCATAGGATAGGAAGTAGCTGTCGCCTCTTTCTCTTCGCCCGCTCACGCTCAGCTCTACGCCTCTGGCTCTGCCCACGTCGGAGTTGAAGATGGTGAAGATCGGCGTGCTCCCGAGTTGGGTCGTATCGAGCACATTGCTGACGCTCCGCGCCCACAGGGTGATGTAGCCGCGCACGAGGGGCGAGAACGCGTGCGCGAGCCCGCCCTCGTAGATGGAATCCCGTTCGGGTTTGAGGTCGTATACCGGCACACCACCGCTTCCGCCCACGACCGCAGCATCGCGGCGCACGTCTTCCAAGGCCGGCGCGGCGTAGAGGCGTCCGTAGTAGAAGTGCAGCGTGTTCTTGTCGTCGGCCTGGATATTGGCTTCGATGCGCGGACTCCATTGGAAGCCGCTCGTGAAGCCGGTGGAGTGGTCGTAGCGCAGCCCGGCGTTGAGCGTCAGCACCGGCGACACGTTGATCTTATCTTGGACGTAAGCGCCGAAATTGGAACCCGGTTGCGTGACGTTGTCGTTGAACGTCTGCAATCCCAAGATCGGATCGATGAACCGGATTTGGAACTGGCTCGCGAAATCTTCCCGAGTCGCCGTGAAACCGACCTTGACGTTATGGCGCTGGCCGCCGCGAAACCACGCGGTCGTCAAGCCGTAGTATTGCGCGCGGCGATCTTGGAAGGTCGATGAGGCGCTGCCGCCGGCCAGATCCTTGGCCGGATCGGGCAAGTAGGTGACTCGTCCCGTGCGATACCATGGCGCGATCTCGAAATAACCCTTGCCGTCAGCCGTCAAGCGGTTGAATGCGAGGTTCGCAAAGCGGTCGTACTCGTGTTGGTTATCGTCGGTTCCCGGGACCGAAAAATTCGGGTGTGCCGGATCGGTATCGATGGGGATCTGGAACGCCGCATATTGATTGGAGAAATCGAACGCGAACGTGTCGCGAGCGTTGGGCGCGTACACGGCGCGCAGGAACTCGTCAGCCTGATCGGAGTTGTCGTGCTCGGGCACCAGCGTCGGTGAGTCGATGCCGCGCGCGTTCCGCACGAGATTGAACGACGTGAAAACCTTGAAGCGGTCATTGCCGAACGCGTCGTTGAGGTTAGCCGCGTTGTAGGCGTAGTTGCCGCCCGAGAGGCTCAGCGATCCGCCGTGCGCAGCTCCCACGTGCCGGGTGATGATATCGACGACCGCGCCTTCGCGCTGGCCGCCGAACTCAGCCGGAAACGCGCCCGTGAAGACTTCGAGGCGATCGATGTCGCGCGGGTCGATGATCTCGGCGAACTCGGACGAGCTCGTTTGCGGGATGGGCACCCCGTCGACCTCGTACATGAGGCCGTGGAAACCGTGCGATACGGGCTCGCCGTACGAAAACGGCACGATGCCGGGAACCGTCTCCGTCACTTTGCCCAGCGAGTTGTTGCCGGGTAGCGTGAGGATCGTTTGGGTCGAGATGACGTCGACGCTTACCGGGTGCGCCGACGCGCTGGCCCGGGAGACGATCCTGCCGAGGGAACGCGGTGACATGGTGAAGTTGACCGTGGCGACGCCGCCGCTCGACACGGTGACGACTGCCGTTTGATCGCCATATCCGGACGCGGAAACGCTGACCGTGTACGTATCGAAGGTGACGCGAGGAAAAGAGAATTGGCCCGCAGTGTCGCTCTTGGTGACTTGAGCCGCGCTATCCGGTGAGCTCAAGCTCACCGATGCGTTGACCACAGGTTTGCCGGCTTCGTTGGAGATGGTTCCCGAAACCGCGCCGTAGGTGCTGGCCAAGGCGAACTGTCCGCTCGCAAGAGAAAGTATGAGCGCGGCCGCTGCCGCAAAAATGTGATGACGCACGAAAAAACCTCCACGAAACTCGAGTGACAGACGGACCTCTGAGGATGTGGTATGCCGGACGTATGTCCGGCGACGAGGTCCGGCTAGGCGAACGAGAGCGTGGAGGCTGGGGGTGGTCTGTTCGCGATACGACGCGAGAGAAGAGGAGGCTGGGGCGTGGCTGCGCCCAGCGAGATGGAGCGCAGCGCGGGTGCGACGCGCACGCGTGCCGGACGTGCAAGCCACGACGCCACGATGCCGGCGAATTCGGCAAGCGCACGCGCGTGCCGGCAGATTTCGCGAGCGAAGAACCAAAGCACGACGGCGGCCACGAGACCGATCGCGAATTGCACGAGCGCAGCACTGGCGTGGCCGGAGCCGGCGAATGCCGCGAATCCGAACTGCCGGTACGAGAAGGTCGCTTGCTCCACCAATTCACCGGCGGCAAAAGCCGACAGTTGTACGCCTACGATGATAGCGAAGCAGCGCGCGAGTCCGAGCGCGCGCACGTCGGCCAAGGCCGGGAGCAGCCAATCGGCGTCGGCACGGCGCCCGCCGCGGGCGGCCAACACGCGGCGCACGACAAGACTCGCTGCAAAAACCGCGAGTACGAGCGCCGCCAGCGCCATGGGACCCTGCGCGGGATGCGAATAGGCCGACCTGATCCCGCCGAATAGGTGGCCGTTCTCGAGCGCTAACTGCAACGCGTGCGCCGCCAACGACGCCGCGAGCGCGACGGCGGCGAAGAGGGACCACAATGCGAAGCGCCGGTTCATAGTTGTTCTGCTGATTCCGGCGAGCGCCACGCCGTCCCTGTGCACCAATTCATCGGCCTTTCATCCGCTCGCGCGACTAGCGGCCAAAGCGCAACCCGACCTCGAACGTGCGCGGCGGCGCGTAGTGGTTGCCCTGCGCGTTGGCGAGGGTGACGAAGTAGCGGTCGTTGAGCAGATTGTGGATGCTCGCCGTCACGAACGCTGCGGGTCCCACGCGAAAGCCCTTCTCGACGTCGAACGTAGTGTGCGGTGTGCGCTTGCAAAAGCCGGGCGTGCCCGGCGGGCAGCTCGCCGACGACAAGCCGCTTCCATACTCGCCATCCACGGCGAACCAGCCGCCGTGCGCGTCGTTGATCAGCGCGCCCGCGGTCGATTGCCAGCGCTGTTCGTGATCCGCGGGCGTCCAGTTCGTCGACGATCCGAAGCACGGAGCGAGCAGCTGTGTCTCGCAGCCCTTGTTGAGCGAGATCTCGTGCGCAAAGGTCACGTAGAAGCGGCCGTCGCGCGCGAGCGGCTGCTGATAGTTGAGGATCTGCATCGCCAGCCGGCCGAGGTTGAAGTTGATGTCCTGGTGGAGCAGCGTGACCCCGACCTGAGTGTCGTCGATGAGGTCGGTAGCGTTTTTCTGCCACACGCGGATGCCCAGATCGCCTCGCCCGAGCGGCAGATGCCCGCCGATCTCGTACATCGAGTCGCGCTCCGGCCTGAGATCGAACTGCGCTACCGTCGGCTGCAGCGGCAGGTTGATCAACTGCGCCGCCTGCGGCGACACGTTTTCGAAGGAGAACGGCGTGAAGAAACGCCCATAGTAGATGTACGCGCTGGCGCGTGATCCCAAGAAACGCGTGAGCTTCACCCGCGGGCTGAACATGTCGGCGAAGGATCGGAACTGCGTCGAGACGACTTGGAACGCATCGTAGCGGAGGCCGTAATCCAGTTCGTACCGTTCGCTGGCGCGCCAGCTGTCCTGAAGATAGACCGCCTCGGTCTGGCCGACGTTCGGCGCGTTGTCCACCACCTCAAACGGCGCGTTGGGGTTGGCCGGATCGTAGATCGGTGCGAGGAAATTCATCGGCTGCAGCGCTATCCGATAGTCTTTCGCGACCTTCGTGGCGTCGTAGAAGCCGCCGGCCCGTATGTCGTGAGCCGCGCTGCGCAGCGCGTAGTCGGCGTTGAACTTGTAATCGGTCGCCGTGCGATCGCTGGTCAAGGAAAAAGCACACGTGGTCGGACCAAACGTCCCCGACGACACCGCATTCGCGCAGTCCGTCGCCGATCCGCCGTTACCCGCGTTGAGCGCTTCGCCATAAGTCCAGTCGTTGTTCGGATCGCCGAAGTCGCGGATCCGCGAACGTTTCATGCTGGGGCCGAACGACAACGACCCGTGATCGCCGATCGCGTGCCGGAACTGGACGGTGGCGAACAGGTCGTCTTGCCACTCGTTGTCGTCGGTCGCGGCCGGCTCGCCGTTGGCGACGTCATTGGGCAACTGGAACGTGCGAAACGCGTGACTGATCGTCGCGTTCCAATAGTCATTGCCGTGACCGGCCGGCAACGTCAGGCGCAGGAATTGGTTGGCGTTGCTGAACTGATTGTGGGGCGAGTCGAAGTTGGGCGGATCCAAGCCGTGGTCGCCGCGTTCGTTGCGCGTGGTGAACGACAGCGAACCAGCGCCCACGTGCGTATGCATGCCAAGCGTCGTATCGGTGTGGGCGTACGAGCCGAACGCGGCGCCGGCGTCCACGCCGGCAGGCCCCGCAGCCGCGCGCGTGCTGATGTTGAGTACGCCGCCGAAGCGCTCGCCATACTGCGCGGGATACGCGCCCTCGATGACCTCCATGTACGCGATGTCGCTCAAGTCGAACTCGGAGCCAAGCGAGCGGTTCAATTCTTGGGGGATCGAAACGCCGTCTACGATGTAGTTGATGTCGCCGTGATCGCCGTTGAGGTGGACGACGCCGTTGGCGCCGCGCGCAGCTCCCGGAAATTGGATCAACACTTGCGGCAGGCTGGTCCCTGCCGATGCCTTGGCCAGCAGGTCTTGGTTGAGCACGAGGTCTCCGCCGCTGGCGCGCGTCATCCTCGCCGCGGTGATGGTCACTGACCCCAGGCTTTTCGCATGGATGTCCAGCGCCACCGTAGCGCCCGCGCTCGACAGATCGATGTGCAGGTCGGCGGATCCGTTGGGGGCGACGGCCGTGATGGTGTACGTCCCGACCGACAGGGCCCCAAAGGAGAAGCGGCCTGCGTCATCCGTCGCGGTGCGCTGGACGATGTTGTTGCCGGCTATCGAGACCGCAACGCCGGCAGCTGGGTTGCCGTTGTCGGTGACGGTACCAGTGACGAAGGTGGTGGACGCGGCGGTCGCGGCAGCCGCGCAGGCGGCAAACGCGGCGCTCACCGCGCAAACGAAAAGAACAATAGTACGCATTGAAAACTCTCCAAGTCAGAAAGTGGGGAAGATCAGACTTGGAGAGCGGGCGGTGGTCGGTTGAAGCGACGAGAGAACCACGCGAACGACGACTCGCGGCGCGAGGCCACGTGGCGCGGCAGCCAACGCGCGGCTGACGGGACCGGGTCGAGCCGCAAAAGGCGCGTGAAGGCAAAGGCGAAGGCCGGCAGCCGGCGCGCGACGGCTCTGAGCGCGAAGGCGAGCAGCAAAGCGCACACGAGCGCTCCGATCACGCCTGCTGCCACATCGTGCGCGCAGAACGGGCAGCCTTCGCCGATTTCGGTGATCAGACCGATCGCGAACTGCAGGCCGACCGTCAACGCATAGAATCTCCAACCGCGTCCGCGCAACGGTAACGTGTCCATGCCGACGTGCAGCGCTCGTTTGAGATCGCGTCCGCCCGCGGATTGACGCCACAGCGCGAAGAGCCGGACGACGACGACGCAGAGGCAAACCGCCGCGACAATGGCGAGATACAGATGGCGCGGGCTGAAGGCTAGTCCCTGGGCGTCGCTTCCCATCGCGGCGAACTCGGCCGCGAAATGCGCGACAATGCTGCCCAGCACCACGAGGGTGAGGTACAGCGGCGTGAGGTTGACGGGCGCCGCGCCGCGGCTGACAGATCCCACGTCTACATTATCGGCGGACCGGAGCCAGTCGCCAAGCAGGAAGATATGATATGAAGGACTGGTCCGGCGCATCCGTTCGGCTCATCCGTTGGGCGGCTAGGCGGGTCCGAATCGCCGTGCTATGATTGCGCTGATGCGTTACTCCACTGCGCTCCTCGCCGCGCTCGCGTGCCTCACGCTCTGCACGCCCGCGATCGCTTATGCCTCCTCGCCGGCGCCGGCTGCGACGCCAACGCCCGCGGCAACGCCGACAGCCACGCCAACGCCGTCCTCGTCGCTCGGCTACATCGTTCTTTTGGGGAGCTTCCACACCACCGGCGTCAACGCCACGGGCGCGCTCGATCAACCGAGCGGCGTCGATCTTGCCACGCGCACCGACTTCAACGATTTCTTTCTCAACGCCAGCGCCGGAACCGGTAAGCTACGAGCCTCGGCGCTGATCGGCGAGTATTCGTTTCCGACGCTAGGCTTCGCGCTCAATCCGGCGCTCCAACCCGGCGCGAACACAAGGCTGTTCGGCGTCGTGCCGATAGGCTCGCTGCAATACTCGTTCAACGACCGGTGGAGCGTCGCAGCCGGAAAGTTCGGCGCCCTTTTGGGTCAAGAATCGCCCTTCACGTTTCAAAACGTGAACGTGCAACGCGGCTTGGCGTGGTCACTCGAGCCGACGATCAGCCGGGGCGTGCACGTGTCGTACGCTCAAGGCGCATGGAGCGGCACGCTCGAGTTTAACGACGCCTACTATTCGGGTCACGATAGGGCATGGGAAGCGTTATTCGGCTATGCGCCTACGTCGAACACCAATATCCAGTTCGCGGCAATCGTTCCCAAAGCCAACGCTAGTTCCAATCCTACTGTGACCGTCGGCAACAAGGTCGAATACGATTTGTTCCCAACGCAGACGATCGGCAAGCTGCAGCTACAGCCTTACTTGTTGTGGGTGCGTTCGCCCGCTTCTACCGCCCTTGGATACACGCACGACGAGACCGCGTTCGCGTCCGTCTTCATGGGCACGTATTCGTTCAACTCGGGTTACTCCGTTGCTGCCCGCTGGGAGCAGGTCAACAATCACAGCGCCACCACCGATACGAGTCCAAACGCCGATCTCGTGGGCTTCGGTCCGGGAAGCGGCGGGACGACGTTCACCCTCACACCGACCTATCGCCACGGCATCTCGTTCGTCCGCCTCGAGTACTCGCATATGACCGTTCAACGCGCCACGCCGGGGCTGGCCTTCGGCCCGAGCGGCACCGGCACCACGCAGAACCGGATCGGTCTTGAGCTCGGAGTGCAGCGCTGATGTTGATCCTGGAATTGTCGGTCCTGGCGTTGACGCTGGCGTCGTTTTGGCTTTTCGACACCTATGCCAAAGGCTGCGAGAGGCTGTAACATGGCTGAACAGATCACCGGCTTGGTGCTTTCCATACTCGCGCTCGTGTACCTCGCGTACGCGATGCTGCGCCCCGAAAAGTTCTAGGAGAGCGCACGTGACCGCAATCGGCTGGCTGCAGACCCTTGTGTTCGTGGCGATCGTCGTCGCCATCACCAAGCCGCTCGGCGCCTACATGGCGCGCGTCTTCCAAGGCGGCCGCACCTTCCTCAGTCCGGTGCTTGCGCCGATCGAGGGACTTATCTACCGGCTTTGCCGCATCGATCCCAAAAAGGAGATGTCCGCAGTCTCGTACCTGGTGGCGACGTTCGCGTTCAGCGCCGTCGGACTGATCTATCTCTACGTCCTGCTCCGGACGCAGAAATGGCTCACGGGCTTCTCGTGGCTGCCGCTCAACCCGCAAGGCTTTGACAACCTCACGCCCGATAATGCCTGGAACGTGGCGGTCAGCTTCACGACGAACACCAACTGGCAGTTCTACTCGGGCGAGAGCACGATGAGTTACTTCTCGCAGATGGCCGGCCTGGCATGGCACAATTTCGTCTCTGCCGGCGTGGGCATCGCCATCGCGATCGCGGTGATTCGCGGCGTGACGCGCACCGATCTGAAGACCGTCGGCAACTTCTGGGTGGACCTGACCCGCTCTATCCTCTACGTGCTGCTCCCGATCAGCGTCGCGGGCGCGCTGCTGCTCGTCTGGCAAGGGGTGCCGCAGAACTTCCATCCGTATCAGGACATCGTCTCGATCGAAGGCTTCAAACAGTCGATCACGGGCGGGCCGATGGCGTCGCAGGAGGTCATCAAGGAACTTGGCACCAACGGCGGCGGCTTCGTCAACGCCAACTCCGCGTCTCCGAACGAGAATCCGACGCCGTTCAGCAATCTCTTCGAGATGCTGCTCATCTTCTCGATCGGCGCCGGGCTCACTTACACGTATGGCCGCTACGCCCGCGACCAGCGGCAGGGCTGGGCGCTTTTCGCCGCCATGGCGATCCTTTTCAGCGTCGGCTTCACGGCGGCGTACGCCGCCGAGGCCGCGGGCAACCCGATCGTGCACGCGCTAGGGCTGTCCGGCGGCAACATGGAGGGCAAGGAGTGCCGCTTCGGCGTGCCGGCATCCGCGCTCTTCGCGACGGTGACCACCGACACGTCGTGCGGTGCCGTGAATTCCATGCACGATTCGTTCACCGCGCTCGGCGGCCTCGTGCCGTTGGCGGACATGCAGCTCGGCGAGGTCGTGTTAGGCGGCGTCGGCACGGGTTTGTACGGCATGATCCTCTTCGTCGTGCTGACGGTCTTCATCGCCGGACTCATGGTCGGGCGTACCCCGGAATACCTCGGCAAGAAGATCGAGAAAAAAGAGGTGCAGCTCGCCATGCTCGGGGCGCTCGTGCTTCCGTTCTTCGCACTGGTGCCGACGGCGATTTCCGTACTGCTGCCGATCGGTACCGCGACGCTCAACAACGGCAGCGCGCACGGGTTCTCCGAACTGCTCTACGGTTTCACATCCACAACGGAGAACAACGGCAGCGCGTTTGCCGGGCTCGGCGGCAACCTTTATTTCAACATCGTGATGGGCATCGTGATGATCTGCGGGCGCTTCCTGTTCCTGATACCCGCGGTGATGCTGGCCGGCTCGCTAGCGGGTAAACCCAGCGTGCCCACAACGGCAGGCACGTTCAGCACGCGCTCGCCGATCTTCGTGTTCCTTCTGATCGGCGTCATCGTCATCGTCGGCGCACTCACGTTCTTCCCCGCCGATGCGCTTGGGCCGATCGTCGAGCACTTGCTGATGCTACAGGGGAAGACGTTCTAGCCATGATCACGCAGCGTCGCATCGAACGCCGCCCGAAAGCCCGCTCGCTCTTCGACCGGGAGATCATCCTGCGGGCCATCCGCGATTCGTTCGTGAAACTGGATCCGCGCTGGCAGGCGCGCAATCCGGTGATGTTCATCGTGGAGGTCGGCGCGCTCGCGGTGCTGATATTCTGGTTGCGCGACCTGTTCTTCGCCGGCGGCAAGAACTCAGGTTTCGATTTCGCGATTTCCGCGTGGCTGTGGTTCACCGTGCTCTTCGCCAATTTCGCCGAGGCGGTGGCGGAGGGCCGCGGCAAGGCACAGGCCGACTTTCTACGGCGCACCAAGACCGAAACCCAGGCGCGGCGCGTCGTCGGCGGCCGCGAGGAGCCGGTCAACGCGACCGAATTGCGCAAGGGCGACGTGGTCCGCGTGGGTGCGGGCGGACTCATCCCCGGCGACGGCGACGTGATCGAGGGCGCAGCTTCGGTCGACGAATCCGCCATCACCGGTGAATCCGCGCCCGTCATCCGCGAAGCCGGCGGCGACCGCAGCGCCGTCACCGGCGGCACGCGCGTGCTCTCCGACCACATCCTCGTGCGCATCTCCTCGAATCCGGGCGACACGTTCCTCGACCGCATGATCGCGCTGGTGGAAGGCGCCAGCCGCCAGAAGACGCCCAACGAGATCGCGCTTTCGATCCTGCTCGCCGGATTGACTATCGTGTTCCTGTTCGCAGTCGTCACGCTTGGCCCGTTCTCGATCTACGCCGGCACGGTGCAATCCGTGACCGTACTGATCGCGTTGCTCGTGTGCCTCATCCCGACGACGATCGGCGGGCTGCTCTCGGCCATCGGCATCGCGGGCATGGACCGCGTGCTGCAGCGAAACGTGCTCGCGATGAGCGGGCGCGCCGTCGAAGCGGCGGGCGACGTCGATACCCTGCTGCTCGACAAGACTGGCACCATCACGCTCGGCAACCGGCGCGCGACTGAGATCGTGCTCGCGCCGGGCGTGGATCCCAAAGTCGCGTATCGAGCGGCATATCTGTCTTCGCTGGCGGACGAAACGCCCGAAGGCAAGTCGATCGTGACGCTGGCGGAAGTCAACGGCGTGACCCTGGGCGGACCGGCGCCGGGTGGCTCGACGTTCGTGCCGTTCTCCGCGTACACGCGCATGAGCGGGGTGGACGCTTCCGATGGCACCGCGATCCGCAAAGGCGCCCCCGATGCCGTGAGGACCTGGGTGCGCGCACGCGGTGGCGAGGGAGCGGACGTGCTCGCAGCCGACGTCGAGCGCATCGCGCGCTCCGGCGGCACACCGCTGCTGCTGGCTCAGGATCGCGCCGTTTTGGGCGCCATCCATCTCAAAGACATCCTCAAGCCCGCCATGCGCGAGCGCTTCGACCGCCTGCGCGCCATGGGCATCAGCACGGTCATGATCACCGGCGACAACCCGCTCACCGCGAACACCATCGCACGCGAGGCGGGCGTGGATGATTTCCTCGCCGAGGCGACGCCGGAGAACAAGATGCAGCTTATCAAGCGCGAGCAGGCGTCGGGGCGGCTTGTCGCCATGACCGGCGACGGCACCAACGATGCGCCCGCGCTCGCGCAAGCGGACGTCGGGGTCGCGATGAACACCGGCACGCAAGCCGCAAAAGAAGCCGCCAACATGGTGGACCTCGATTCCGACCCGACCAAACTGATCGAGATCGTCGAGATCGGCAAGCAGCTGCTCATGACCCGCGGCGCGCTGACGACGTTCTCCATCGCCAACGACGTCGCCAAGTATTTCGCGATCCTGCCGGCGATGTTCGCGACCGCGTACCCGGCGATGGAGGCGCTCAACGTCATGCGCCTCACCACGTCGTCGAGCGCGATCCTCTCGGCCGTGATCTTCAACGCGCTCATCATCGTCGCGTTGATCCCGCTCGCGCTGCGCGGCATAGCGTACCGCCCGCGCGGCGCCGATCTGGTGCTGCGCGACAACGTCTTCATCTACGGCCTGGGCGGCATCATCATCCCGTTCGCCGGCATCAAGCTCATCGACATGCTGCTTGCCGCGTTCCACCTGACGTAGAGGAAACGACTCCATGCAACAGCCGGTCGATACGCCCACCAACGACAGCACGCTGCGTCACATCCCGACGGCGCTGCTCTACACGATTGTGTCCGTGATCGCGCTCGGCATCATCTACCCGCTGCTGATGACGCTCGTCGCATCTGCGCTGTTCCCGCGTCAGGCGAACGGCTCGTTGGTCACGGCCCACGCCAGCGTCGTCGGTTCGGACATCATCGGTCAGTTGTGGACCAAGCCGCAATACTTCCACGGCCGGCCGTCGGCGGCGGGGAAAGGCTACGATCCGACCTCGACCGGCGGCACCAACTTCGGTCCGACGTCGAAGAAGCTGATCGATCAGACGCGCGCGACGATCGCCGCCCTCAAAAAAGAGAACCCCTATTCCCATGGGCCGGTGCCCATGGACCTTGTCACTTCAAGCGCGAGCGGCATCGACCCCGACATCTCGCCCGAGGGCGCCTACTACCAGGCGCCCCGCATAGCCAAGGCTCGCGCGATGCCGATCGGCTCAGTCAACGCGCTCATCGCCGAGCACATACGGCCGCGCGAGCTCGGCTTTCTCGGCGAAGCGCGCGTGAACGTGTTGGAACTGAATCTCGCCCTCGATAGCAAAGGCCGATAGTGTAGGAATCCGACCGGAAACGCCTAAGGGCCGCCCATGATCGCCACGGTGATTCCGTTCAACGTCGGCAATACAGCGTTCATGCTCATCTGCGCGAGCCTCGTCATGCTCATGACGCCGGGGCTCGCGTTTTTCTACGGCGGCCTCGTGCAGCGCAAGAACGTGCTGGCCATCATGATCCAGAGCTTCGTGTCGCTCGGGTGGACGACCGTGCTGTGGTTCATCTGCGGCTATTCGATGAGTTTCGGACCGGATTGGCACGGCATCATCGGCAACCCGACCACGTATGCATTCCTGCGAGGGGTCACGCTGCAGACGATGTTCACGGGCAACGACGCGGGCATCCCGCTCGTCGTGCACATCGCGTATCAGATGATGTTCGCCATCATCACGCCGGCGCTGATCACGGGCGCATTCGCCAACCGAGTCACGTTCAAGGCGTATTTCCTCTTCCTCACGGCCTGGCTCATCCTCGTGTACTTCCCGTTCGTGCACATGTTGTGGAGCCCGGATGGCTTATTCGCCAAATGGGGCGCGCTCGATTTCGCCGGGGGCATCGTGGTGCACGCATCGGCAGGCTTCGCCGCACTCGCATCGGTGTTGTACGTCGGACGCCGAGCCGTCATCGACAACAGGCCGCACAACGTGCCGCTGATCGCGCTCGGCACGGGCCTGCTTTGGTTCGGCTGGTACGGGTTCAACGCCGGATCCGAGCTGCGCGTGGACCCCGTGACGGCTGCGGCTTTCCTCAACACCGACCTCGCCGCTTCGTTCGCGGCAGTGACGTGGCTGCTCGTCGAATGGGCGCGCGGCAGGCAGCCGAAGTTCGTCGGGCTGCTCACCGGCGCCGTCGCAGGTCTCGCGACGATCACGCCCGCTGCCGGCTACGTTTCGCCGACCACCGCCGTGATCATCGGCGTTCTTGCGGGATCGGTCTGCTACTACGCCGTGGCGCTGAAGAACCAACTGCGTTGGGACGACGCGCTCGACGTGTGGGGCGTGCACGGCGTCGGCGGTTTCCTCGGCATCACGCTGCTCGGCGTTTTCGCCTCCAAGGCGTGGAACCCGGCCGGAGCAGATGGCCTGCTGCTCGGCGGGACCTCGTTCTTCATCAAGCAGATCACGGCGGCAACGGTGTGCAGTGCGTGGGCGTTCACCTTCACCTACGCCATGCTGTGGCTGATCAACCTGGTCACGCGCACGAAGGTCGATCCGGCGGCCGAAGAGCGCGGGCTCGATGTCGAGCTCCACGGCGAGGAGGCCTATCCGCTGGGGGTTTGATTTCGCGGCCGGGCTTGTAGTGCCGGGGCTTTAGCCCCGGATGTGGTATGCCGGATTTTAGTCCGGCCCCTACGCTGGTGGATGCTAGGTGATGTCGTGGCGAGCGTGTTCTTAAAGGACTTTCAACTGCATCGCCGCGAGCGCCGGTTCTCGAACGAGACCCGGACTGAAGTCCGGCATACCACATTAAAGTCTCGCATTCCACATACAACAAACTCTACGGCTATCGTCGCGTTAAAACCAGCAACTCGCGCGCGCCCGCATCGAGCACTCGCAGCGCGAATGCATCGCGCTGCGGCCAGCGAGGCTTTCGCAACGTGGCTGCCAAGGCGACGGTGGTCTCGGGCACCATGCGCGCCAGCTCGATGATCCGGCGTGCCGGGTTGGGCGTGATCTCCTCGATCCATTCCGCGCAATGCTTGTATGCTTCCGCTCGCAGCGCTTCGGTCAGCTCCTTCGAGCACGCATCGCGCGGCTCCAGGATCATGGCCACCGCGAAATCGGCGCCGAGCCGCGCTGCGAATTGCGAGCAGCGCAAGATCAAAGCGACATCCTGCTCGCGCGGCCCGGCGCATAACAGCAAGCGCTCGAAGGGCGCTCTCGGGCGCTCGCGCTTGCGCGCCCGCATCGCCTCGCGCAGCGCGAGTTCGCGCAGGCTCGCCAGATTGTCGAGCGTGAAAAAGCTGGAGAGCGCGCGCTCGATGCGATCGGGCGGATAGATCTTGCCCTCGCGCAAGCGTGTCCGCAACGTTTGCGGCGAGACGTCGATCAGGATCACCTCGTCGGCGAGCGCGACGATGCCGTCCGGCAGCGTCTCGCGGACCTGCGTCTGCGTCATCCGGAGCACCGTGTCGTTCAAGGCCTCGAGATGCTGGATGTTCAGCGTGGTGATGACGTCGATGCCTACACGCAAGATCGCCAGCACGTCCTCGTAGCGCTTCCTTGCGAAGGCTCCGGGCGCATTCGTGTGCGCCAGCTCATCGATGAGGACGACCTCAGGCCGCCGCGCCAACACCGCGTCGCGATCGAGCTCTTCGTAGCGGACTCCGTTCTTTTCGATGACGCGGCGAGGCAAGACCTCGAGGTCGCCGATCATGGCGGCCGTCTCGGCCCGCCCGTGCGTCTCGATGAAGCCCGCGACGACGTCCACGCCTTCGGCGCGCAATTGGTTGCCGCGATCGAGCATAGCGTACGTCTTGCCTGCGCCGGCGACTGCGCCGAGATACACGACGAGCTTGCCGTAACCGATCCGAAAGCGGTCGCCGGCCGTGGTGTCGAGCGGGTACGTGCGAAACGGACGATCGCTCAGATACGTCTGTGCTGGATCGATGATGAAGACGTCGCGATCCAGACGATGGTTGACGAGCCGGCGCGCTCCTTTTCCATTGGGCACGATGACGAGGCTCGCGCGCAGATCGCTTAAGTCCAGCTTGCCGATGTCGAAGGGGTCGCTGAGCAGTTCCGCTCCGGTTCGCTCTGCCGCGTCCTGCAGCGCGGTCATGTCGACGGCGCCGGCCGCCCGAACTTCCAGCAGTAGATCGAGTGCGCGCGCGACGGTCGCGGAGCGCTCCACATACGACTCGACCGGAATGCCCGGGGGCACGAACGCGACCGCGGTCGACACGCGCTCCGCCGATACGTGCGGAATCGTCACGATATCCACGGTATGCAAGAGCAACTCGCGCAGACCGTAGAGCGTGCGTTCGGAGAACACGTTGCTCAACGCGGCATCGACGTCGGTCGGGCGGACCACTTTCCCCGAGCGCAAGCGGCTACGCAGAAGCTGAGGCGAGACGTCCAGCGCGACGACCTCGTCTGCGGCGCGCAAGAACCGATCCGGCACGAGCGAGCGCAACGGGTGACCGATCAATCGCTCGGCCGCGGGTGCGACACTTTCGAGATGCGCGATGTTGAAAGCGCACAGAACGGAGACGCCTGCGTCGCGCAGCGCGAGCGCCTCCTCCCAACGCGTGCGATAGCGCGTGCCGGGCAGGTTTTCGTGGGCCACTTCGTCGATGGCAAGAGCCTGTGGTTTGCGCGCGAGCGCCGCATCGAAGTCGAAATCGGTGAACGTCTGTCCATTTCGTTCGACGACCAGCGGGGGGATCTGCGGGATGTCGCGAGCGAGCGCCTCGAGATCCGGACGGCCCTTGGTCTCGATCCAGCCGATGACCGCATCGCGTCCGGCGGCGCGCATCCGCTGAAGCTCTTCGAGCAGACGCCGCGTCTTGCCGGCGCCAGGAGCCGCCGCCAAGAAAACCACCAGCCGAGCCCGTTCGCCGTATTCAGCGAGCAGCGCCTCAGCGTCCGGTCTGTCCAGTTCGCGTTTCACGTCACCGGCTTCTAGCATTCTCGCGGCGCGGCCGCAGGGAGCGCAACGCATGGCCACCAAGGGCCTGCCGTGCTGCCGGCCCTGTGCTATGCGATTTTATTCGCAGTCTTCGTTCTCGACCTTTTCACGCCACAGCTCTTCGTCGCGGCGATCTTGAGCAACGTGCCGATCGCGCTGAGCAGCTTGGCGCTGCGCGGCCGCCTGACCATCGGCTTGATCGTCGCCGCCGAGGCGGCAAACGCCGTCGCCGGGTATGTCAACGGCATCCAAGCCGGCGGCCGGTTCGATGCCATCGCCGTCGGCGATCGCGTTTTGCTGGCTGCTTCGTTCCTGCTCGTGGGCTACATGACCCTCAAGACGCAGGAACTCGCGCGCACCGCAGGCCTCGCGGACGCGCGCGCCGAGCAGGCGCAACGCGAACGCAGTCTGCGCCTGGCGCTCGACCGCGTGCGCGCAAGCCTCAGCGTTGAACTCGTGCTGCGCGCCGTGGCGCGCGAAGGTCTCGTGCTCTTCGACGCCGAGCGCTCGATGCTCGTGGTGGATTCGCCCGCGCCCGATGCAACGCGCTATGTGGCCCGCGCGGGCGAGCAGGAGGTGTCGGTACAGCAACAGCCGTTGCCCGCCGAGGTCCGGTCGCTCTTGGCGCGCGCATGGGACGGCGCCGGAGCTCTGGGAGAAGAAAGCATAGACACGGTCGCGCGGTATGCGCTGGAAGCGCTCGAGTCGAGGTTCGCGCTCGTAGCGCCGCTGCGCCTGGACGACCGCGACGTCCGCCTGCTGCTCCTCCGCAGCAGTAAAGCATGGGCTCGTGACGAGGTGCGTCTGTTGCAGTCGTTCGCGGACCAATCAGCCATCGCCGTCGCTCAGGCCAAACTCTTCGAGCACGCCGCTGAACAGTCTCAACAGATAGGCGCGCAGCACCGATCACTGCTCGAGAGGAGCGATGTGATCCGCGATCTCGTGTACGCGCTGGCGCACGATCTGCGGACGCCGCTGGCCGCCGCCGACGTCACCATGCAGCAGGCGAAAGCCGGGGCATACGGAGCGCTGCCCGATGCATACCGCGAGGTGCTCGATACGACGCTGCGCTCGAACCAGGACCTTCAGCGCATGGTCGAGACGCTGCTGATGGTGGCGAAGTACGAATCCGGCGAGGCGTCAGCGGTGCGCGCGCCGGTCGACCTCGCGGAGATCGCGCGGCAGGTGCGCGCCGAGCTCGAGGCGGGCGCTCGCGCGCGCGGCGTCGCGCTCGCCGTCGAGGGCGATCCGGCGATGGTCTTGGGCGATGCGGTCGAGCTGCGACGCGCGTCTATCAACTTGGTCGGCAACGCGATAGCGGCGACCGCCTCGGGAGGACACGTGCGCATCAGGACCATCACCAACGGCAAGACGGCGCGCTTTGAAGTAGAGGATGACGGCTTCGGCGTGTCGCCGGAACAGCGGCCGTTGCTGTTCCAGCGCTTCGGCGGGGGAAGACCCCCGCGCGGGGGCGGCACGGGGCTCGGGCTTTACATCGTACGCCGGATCGCCGAAAAACATGACGGCGCCGTCGGCTTTGAGCCGCGCGAACCAGGCAGCCGTTTCAGCTTCTCGCTGCCGCGCGCTCCGGACCGCGGCGCATGATCCGAGCGGTCATCGTCGAGGATCACGCGCTCGTACGCACCGGCCTGCGCACAAGCCTGACATCGGCCGGCATCGATGTCGTAGCCGAAGCGGCAGACGGTCCCTCGGGTCTTGAAGCCGTCACCCGCGAGCGTCCGGATGTCGCCGTGATCGACATCGGCTTGCCCGGTTTTGACGGCATCGAATTGACCCAACGCATCCGCGCGCAGTCGCCCGCGACCCACGTGGTCATCGTGACGATGCTCGACATGGACCACGAGGTCATCGCAGCGCTCGCCGCCGGAGCCGATGCGTATTGCTTGAAGAGCGCAGAACCCGAACGCCTCGTGGAGGCGGTCCGCATCGCCGCCGAAGGCGGCGCATATTTCGATCCGCGCATCGCCCACGTCGCCCTTGCGCGGTTCTCACCGCGCGAAGCCGACCCTGCGGCTTCGCCGCTGACCCCGCGCGAAACCGGCATTTTGAAATTGATCGCGGACGGCGTCGGCAATCAAGAGATCGCGCGGCAGCTCAATATCGGTTTGGGCACGGTCAAGGGCCACGTGCGCGACATCTTGGCGAAGCTCTCCGCCGCCGACCGCACGCACGCTGCCGTGACGGCTCTTCGCCGCGGCTATATCTGATGAGGGTGAAGCTCGCATAGCGCAGAACACCGGAGCCTCATGGGCGAAGCCGGCACCTCGCGGCGGTACTCGCAAGGAGAGCGCGTCGCGTTCTTTATGCCCTGCTATGCCGACATGCTTTTCCCGCAGGTCGGCAAGGCCGTCGTCACGCTCTTCGAGCGCTTGGCGTTGCCCTTTGAGTATCCGATGGAGCAGACGTGCTGCGGACAGCCCGCCTTCAACTCGGGCTATTGGGACGAGGCACGCGCCGTCGCGCAGCATTTCGCCGACGTCTTCCGCCCGTACGAGTGGATCGTCGTGCCGTCCGGGTCGTGCGCCGCGATGTGCCGAGTCTTTTACGACTACCTCGCGCCTGAGTCCGACGCCGCGGCGGTGGGCGCGCGCGTCTGCGATCTCGCCACGTTTCTTGTGGAGAACGTCGGCATCACCGACGTCGGCGCACGTTTTCCGCACCGCGTCACGTATCACGACGGCTGTCATGGAAGGCGCGAGTTGCACGCAGGCGACGCCGCCACCACATTGCTGCGCGCGGTCAAAGATCTCGAGTACGTCGAATTGCCCGCCATCGAGGAGTGTTGCGGCTTCGGCGGCATGTTCAGCGTGAAGTTCGAAGAGCTCTCCACTGACATGGGCGCGCAGAAATGCGCGAATGCGCGCGCGACCGGAGCGGACGTGCTCGTATCGGGTGACTCGAGCTGTCTGATGCACATCGGCGGGATGCTGGCGCGGGAAGACGCAGGACCTAAAGGTCCTGCTCCACATATGAGGACGATGCACCTCGCCGAGGTGTTGGCGAGCACGTCGTGATCCACTTCGATCGACAAGCGGTGAACGCCGACCTCCACCACCCGCACGGCCCAGCGGGTCTGCCCGCAACGATGGAGCGCATCGTAGCCGACAAACACGTGGCACAACAACAGGTGCCGTGGCAAGAACTGCGCGCTCGCGTGCATGACATCAAAGCCTACTCGATCGCGAATCTCGACAAACTGCTCGTCGAATTCGAGAAGCAGTTCACCGCACGTGGCGGCACCGTGCTGTGGGCGCGCGACGGCGACGAAGGCGGACGGCACTTCATCGACATCTGCGTGAAGCACGGCGTGTTCTCGGTCGTCAAGGGCAAGTCGATGGTCTCCGAAGAGCTCGAGCTCAATGAACGGCTGGCGGCGGGCGGCATCGAGCCGTTCGAAACCGACCTCGGCGAATACATCGTGCAGCTCGCAGGCCAAAAACCGTCGCACATCATCGCGCCCGCATTGCACCTCTCGCGCAGCGACGTGGGCAAGCTCTTCGCGGAAAAACTTGGGATCGAGTACACGGACGATCCGGAGGAGTTGCTCGCCGCGGCGCGCGAGCGCCTGCGCCAGCGCTACCTCGAAGCCGGTCTCGGCATGACCGGCGCGAATTTCGGCATCGCTGAGACCGGCACGGTCGTGGTGGTCGAGAATGAGGGCAACGGGGGACTGTCGGCTTCCGTGCCGCCGGTCCACGTCGTCATCATGGGCATTGAAAAAGTCATCCCGCGCCTGGTGGACCTGCCGCCGTTTCTGCACGTCCTGGCTCGTGCGGCGACCGGGCAAAAACTCTCCGTGTACACGCACCATTTCACCGGACCCGAGCCCGGCAAGGCGGCGTACTGCATCATCGTCGACAACGGGCGCACGAAACTGCTCGAAGATCCGAAGACGCGCGAAGCGCTGTACTGCATCCGCTGCGGCGCATGCATCAATGTGTGTCCGATCTATCGCCGGGTCGGCGGCTGGTCGTATGGCTGGGTGTATCCCGGGCCGATCGGCTCCGTGGTCACCCCGGCTATGGTCGGCATCGAAAAGGCCGCTGAGCTTCCCTTCGCGTCGAGCCTCTGCGGCGCGTGTCAAGAAGAGTGTCCGGTGAACATCGACTTGCCGCACCAGCTGGTGCACCTGCGGCACAAGGCGGTCGAAGCCAAAGCCATCGGCGACGCGGGCGAGCGCCGGGCGATCGACGCATGGGCCAAAGCGATGCGCAGCCTGCCGGCCTATCGCCGTGCCACGGGACTCGCCCGTTTCGGTGCAAGCGTGCTCGGCGCGTTCGGCCTGAAGCCGGGGCCGCTGGCGGCGTGGTCGCGCCGGCGCGATATTCCACGTTTTGCCAAACAGACGTTCAAAGAGTGGTGGCTGAGACAAAAGCGAAATGGCTGATCTCTATCCTCGCGCCGCGATCTTGGCGCGAATCGCTACGGCGCTTCGCGACGAACCAGCGCGCGCATTGCCCGAGCCGCAGCCGATCTTCGGCGCGGAGCCGGCGGCCGACCGCGCCACCCTCGCCGCGCGTTTTCGCGACGAACTCAAGGCGCTCTCCGGCGAGGCGCGCTTCGTAGCGACTGCTCAGGAACTCCCCGGAGCGCTCGCGCAGTTCCTGAAGGATCGCGAGATAGCGAGCGCCGCATGTCAGAACTCCATCGCCGTCCGCTGGGCGCTCACGCGGCTGCCCGAGGGGGCGGCGTTTTCGGCGGCAGACGCCGACAAGCTGCGGGTCGCCGGCGCCAGGTGCGCGGTGATCGCGGCGGAGGCGCTTCTGGCGGACACGGGATCCGTCGTGGCAGCTTTCTCGACGAGCGGCGAGCGTCTGCTCCCGTATCTGCCTCGCACCTGCATCGTCATCGCCGACGAATCGCGGCTCCACTCGCACATGACGCTGGAGGCGCTCGCGCCGCTCTACGCGCGCGCACGCGCGGGCGAACGCGGCGAGTTCGTCATCATCACGGGTCCAAGCCGCTCGGCGGACATCGAGAAGACATTGGTGCTGGGCGCGCACGGTCCGCAATTCTTGGTCGTGTTCATCGTCGGTGTCACGCCGTGAGATATGCCGCATTGGTGCTCGCCGTCTTGATCGCGGGCTGCAGCGCTAACGCAAAAGGAACGTATAGCGGCACGCTGCAAGCGGAGTCGGCGCAAGTCGGCAGCACCGTCGGCGGGCGCATCACGGCTGTGCTGGTCAACGACGGCCAGCGCGTCAAGGCCGGTCAAGTCTTGGTGCGTTTCGATGACAAGGATCAGCAGGCCGCACTCGCTTCCGCGCTTGGCCAGCTTGCACAGGCGAACGCGACGCTCGCCGATCTGCAGGCGGGTCCCCGGCCGCAAGACGTCGACAAGGCTGCAGCGCAGGCGGCACAGGCGCAGGCCGCATACGAAAAGGCGCGCAGCACCGCACCAGATACCTTGGCGGTCGCGCGCCAAGCCGTGCACGAAGCACAGGCGGCGACCGCGCTCGCCAAGAGCGACTTCGATCGCGCGCAGCAACTCTACAACAACGGGGCGATCCCGGCGCAGTCGCTGGACGAAGCCCGCGCCGCGTATCGGCAAGCACAGGCTCGTTTCCGGTCGGCCCAGGCGCAATTATCTGCCGCGCAATCCGGCGCTGCGTCGACCGATGTCGAGGCGGCTCGCCAGCAATACGAAGCCGCTGCGGCGAATCTCGCGCTGGTGCAAGCCGGGACGCGCCCCGGGCAGGTCGCGCAAGCGCAAGCAGCTGTGAGCACTGCCCAAGCGCAGGTCAGCGCAGCGCGTGCTCGTCTTGCCGAGATGGTCGTCCGATCGCCGGCCGACGGCATCGTCAGCGGTATGGATCTTCGGCCCGGCGACTTGGTGCAACCCGGCGCTTCGGTGACCAGCATCGACGAGCAAAGGGATCCGTACGTGCGGATCTTCGTGGCTCAGCCTGATCTCGGCCGCTTCGCGGTCGGCCAAAGCGTGCGCGTGAAATCGGACGCGTTCAAAGATCGCACCTTCACGGGCTCCGTCGAATTCATCGACCAGAGCGCGCAGTTCACGCCGCGCGACGTCCAGACCGCCCAGGACCGCGCCAACCTCGTCTTCGGGGTGAAGGTGCGCGTGCACGACCCCGACCGCGTGCTGCGCGGCGGCACGACCGTCGAAATCTCCGGACCGTGACCTCCGGCGCGGCGATCGTCGCCCAAGGCTTGAGCAAGCGCTACGGCGATCGCCTCGTGGTGAAAGACCTTTCCTTTTCCATCGAGCGCGGCTCGATCTTCGGTTTCCTCGGTCCCAACGGCAGCGGCAAATCGACCACCATCAAGATGCTGTGCGGTTTGGTCCGACCCACAGCGGGGCGCGGCAGCATCGACGGTTACGACGTCGAGCGACAGGGCGAGCAAGCGCGAAGCGCCATCGGCTACATGTCGCAGTCGTTCTCGCTTTACGGTGATCTCACGGTCGACCAGAATCTAGAGTTCTACGGTCGCGCGTACGGCTTGACCCCGGAGCGCCGACAGCAGCGCAAGCGCGAGGTCGTCGAATTGACCGGGCTTGGCCGGTACTACAGTTATCAAGCTCGCTCGCTCTCCGGAGGCTGGAAACAGCGCTTAGCGCTGGCGACGGCTCTGCTGCACGAGCCACCCGTCCTGTTCCTGGACGAGCCGACGGCAGGCATCGATCCGGTGGCGCGCCGCGACCTGTGGGACCTGTTGTTCAAGTTGGCCGAGGGCGGCGCCACCTTGTTCGTGACCACGCATTATATGGATGAAGCGGAGCGCTGCACGCGAGTCGGCTACATCTACGACGGCGATCTCATCGCGCTCGGCACGCTCGACGAATTGCGCCGGCTCCCCGGCGTGCAGAAGCCAGGCACGGTGCGCTACTTGGTGAGCACCGAGAACGTCATGCGCGCCTTCTCAACGGCGCGCGCCCTGCCGTACGTCAAGGACGTCACGATTTTCGGGCGCGATCTGCACGTCGTGGTCGATCAAGCCGTCGGGCCCGACACGCTGCGCGCGGATCTCGAGCCGAAATGCGGCCCCATCGATGACATCCAGCGCATCCAGCCGTCGCTGGAAGACGTTTTCGTGGCGCTCACCCGGGAGCGAGACGTGGCGTGAGGCGCGCGCTCGACTTTCGCGGATTCGGCGCGGTGCTGTACAAGGAATTCATCCACGTGCGGCACGATCCGGCGACGCTGATCCTCGCGCTTTTGCTCCCGGTCGTCCAGTTGATCATCTTCGGCTACGCCGTCAACATGCGCGTGGAACACATCGGAACCGCCTACTTCGACGAGGACCGCGGGCCCATCGCCGTCCGCGCGCTCGATGCGTTGCGAGGTTCGAGTGAATTCGACCTCGTGTATCAGGCCCGCTCGCGCGCCGAACTCGAGCGGCTCATCGTCGGCAACAAGGTGCGCGTGGCTCTGGACATTCCTCCGAACTTCTCGGCCGACGTTCGGGCCGGCCGCACGGCCCAGATCCAAGTGCTCATCGACGGCTCGGATTCGAACATCGCACAACAGGCGTTCGGAGCGGCGGTAGCCATTGGGCAGGCGCTATCCGCGCAGTTGTCGTCGAGGACCACCGTGACGCCGATGCTGGTCGAGATCCGGCCGCGTATGCTCTTCAACCCGAGCTTGCGCAGCGCCAATTTTCTCGTGCCCGGACTCATCGGCATCATCATGCAGCTCATCACCGTCTTTCTGATGGCGCTGTCGATCACCGGCGAGCGAGAACGCGGCACGCTCGATCAGCTCTTGGTCACGCCGATAGGCTCGACCGGGCTGATGCTGGGCAAGATCGCGCCGTACGCGGTGATCGGCTTTGTGGATTTCCTCGGCGCGCTCCTCGCCATGCGCTATATCTTCGATGTGCCCATCGCCGGCAGCCTTACGCTGCTGCTGCTGCTGGGCGTGGGGTTCCTCATCGCGGCGCTCGGGCTCGGCTTGCTCATCTCCAGCGTTGCGCAAAACCAGATGCAGGCGATCCTGTTCACGTTCGCGAGCACGCTGCCGTCGGTATTGCTGTCCGGCTTCTTTTTTGAAAGAGACTTGATGCCGCCGATCATGCAATGGCTCGGCTACGCTATTCCGCTGACTTACTTCCTCGAGATTCTGCGCGGCATCGTGCTGCGCGGCGCCGGCATCGACACGTTGTGGCCCGCGGTGACCGCGATGTTGGCACTCGGGGCGGTCCTCATCGTAGCGGCAAGCGTTCGCTTCGCCCGCATCACGTCGTGACTTCTTCAACGGTTAGCATGCACGCCGTGATCATGCACGAGCGCGGCGGCGCCGACGTGTTGCGCTACGAAGAGATGCCGCTTCCCGTGCCTGCGCCCGGCGAGGCGCTGATCCGGGTGCGCGCTGCGACCGTCAACCACCCCGACCTCTTCCACCGTTCGGGAAGATTCCTCATCCACAAAGAGCTGCCGCATGTGCTCGGCATGGACGTGGCGGGCGAGATCGCCGGGCTGGGCGAGGGCGTCGCGGGCTGGCGAGAGGGAGATCGCGTGGTAGCCGCGTTCGAGGCGCTCGGGCGCGAGCGCGACGGAGCGTATGCGGAATTCACCACCGTGCCGGCGCGGGAACTACACCGCATTCCCGATGGCCTCTCGTACGCGGCCGCGGCGAGCATCGGCCTCGCCTTCACCACCGCGTGGATCGCGCTCTGTTACAACACCGCGCTGAGCGGCCGCGACCGCGTGGTTGTGCACGCCGCCTCCAGCGGCGTTGGAACCTCGGCGCTGCAGATCGCGCGCTGGAAGCGCGCGCACGCGTTAGCGATCAGCGCCCCGGGCAAGGAGGTGCAGCTGCGCGCGCTGGGAGCGGAAACAGTCATCGATCACAACGCGCCTGACCTCGTCGACCAAGTGAAGGACGCCTTCGGCAAACAGGGAGCGACGTGCGTCCTCGAATTAGTCGGTCGCGCCACGCTGCAGCAATCCATCGAGATGCTCAGTCCGCGCGGCCGCATCATCGTCGTCGGCACGCTTTCGGGCGACGTCGCGCAAATCAACGCTATGGACCTCATCACGAAGAACGCTTCGATCATCGGCTCGATGGGGATCATCCGGCCGGCAGATTTCGACCGCATTCTCGCGCTGTTCGCCGACGGCACGTTCCGGCCGGTCATCGATTCGGTCATGCCGCTGCGGGAAGCGGGGGCCGCGCACGAGCGGATCGAGTCGGGCGCGGCGTTCGGAAAGATCGTGCTGGAGCCGTAGGCGCGCTCCAAAACGCGTCGAAGTCTTCTTTCCCATGCAGGCATCCGTCATCGAACTCGACCGCGACGAACTGCGCCGCTACAAGCGCCACCTGATCCTGCCCGAGATCGGGCTGGAAGGTCAGCAAAAGCTCAAGGCGGCTCGCGTGTTGTTGGTCGGCGCCGGGGGACTGGGCTCGCCGCTCGGACTCTATCTTGCCGCGGCCGGCGTGGGCACGCTCGGCATCGTCGATTTTGATGTCGTCGAGTATAATAATCTCCATCGCCAGGTGCTGCATTCGACCGACATGGTCGGCAAGCCGAAGGTCGAATCGGCGACGCGGACGATCGCCGGCATCAATCCCGGCGTGCGCGTCGTCGGCTACGAGGCCAAACTCTCCTCGGCAAACGCGCTGGACATCCTCCGCGAGTACGACATCGTCGCCGACGGCACGGATAACTTCGCAACGCGCTATCTCGTCAATGACGCGTGCGTGCTGCTCGGCAAACCGAACGTGTACGGCTCGGTCTATCGCTTTGAAGGTCAAGCGTCGGTGTTCGACGCGCGCATCGGACCATGCTACCGCTGCATGTTCCCGCAGCCGCCGCCTCCCGGTGCCGTGCCTTCGTGCGCGCAAGCCGGCGTGCTCGGCGTGCTGCCGGGCATCATCGGACTGATCCAAGCCACCGAGACGATCAAACTAATCGTAGGCACGGGCGAAACGCTCGTCGGCCGGCTGGTGCTGTTCGACGCGCTGGAGATGCGGTTTCGCGAACTCAAGGTGCGCAAAGATCCCAAATGCCCGGTGTGCGGCACGCATCCGACGATCACCGCGTTGGTGGACTACGATCGCCTTTGCGGCGACGCTCCCACCGAGAGGAACGGAGCATTGAAAGATTTCGACATCGCGCCTGAAGAGCTCAAGGCGAAACTCGACCGCGGCGAGCGCTTCGTGCTGCTCGACGTGCGCCGTCAAGATGAGATCGATACCGCGAAGCTGCCCAACACGAAAGAGATCGAGGTCACGCAATTGTCCGGACGCATCGGCGAGCTCGACAAGAATGCGGAGACGATCGTGTACTGCCACTCCGGCAAGCGCAGCGCATTCGCGACGCAGTTGCTGCGCGAAGCAGGCTTCAGCAATGTGAAGAACCTCGCGGGCGGCATCGAGGCCTACAGCGACGAGGCCGACCCCTCGATCCCGAAATACTAAGACGCCGTCATGTAGTGCCGGGGCTTTAGCCCCGGTTTACTTCTTGCCGCCTATCGGAAGATATACCAGCGCGGCGATGACGCCGCCGATGATCGGCGCGACGATGAAAAGCCACAGTTGGGAAAGCGCCCAGTCGTGCGCGTAGAAGGCGGGCGGGATGCTTCTGGCCGGATTGATCGACGCGTTGGTGATCGGAATCGCGACGAAGTTGGTGACTGCCAGCGCAAGCCCGATCGGGATGCCTGCGAAGCCGGCGGGCGCGTTGTTCGCCGTCGCTCCGAGCACGGTCAGCACCAGTACGAACGTCAGCACCGATTCGGCGACGAAAGCTCCGCCCACCGTAGCACCGATCGCTGAGTGGTCGCCGTAGCCGTTCGCGACTGAGGCCGCGACGCTCGGGTCGTAGTGGCCCGCCATGAACAGTATCAGCACGACCGTGCCGAAACCGGAAAAGCCGCCCAGGATCTGGGCGATGACGTAGCCCGGTACGTCGGACCAGGGGCAGCGTCCGGCCACCGCGAGTCCGATGGTGACCGCCGGGTTGATGTGGCAGCCGGAGATCGGTCCGATGGCGTAGGCCATCGCCAACAGCGCCAGTCCGAACGCGAGGGAAATGCCGAGATGCCCGACATCTTTGCCGTCGAAGATCGCGGTGCCCAGGCCGGCGAACAGCAAAACGAACGTGCCGACAAATTCAGCGATGTATTTGTTCATGACGCCCTCCGGCGCAAACGGTTAGGCGGACCCCCTGGGTCCGCCTCTCCGAACTCGAACACCGCATCCGGGTGGGGCCCAGATCAGACGTTCTTCTCGATCGGCACGTCGATGAGGTTGCCGTACTCGGTCCACGAGCCGTCGTAGTTGATGACCTTCTCGTATCCAAGCAGATACTTGAGCACGAACCACGTGTGCGACGAGCGTTCGCCGATGCGGCAGTACGTGATGGTCTCTTTCGACGGATCGAGGCCCTTTGATTCGTAGAGCTTGGCCAGGTCATCCGGCGACTTGAAGGTGCCATCCTCGTTGACCGCCTGGCTCCACGGGATGTTGATCGCACCGGGGATGTGGCCCGCGCGCTGCGCGGTTTCCGGCATGCCGGGCGGCGCGATGATCTCGCCCGTGAACTCAGGCACGGAACGGACGTCCACGAGGTTGCGCGATTTCGCGCGCACCGTGTCGAGCACGAACTCGCGTTTGGCGCGCAGCGCCGGATCGACGTGGCGCACCTTGTACTGAGAGCGCGGGTAGGACGGCACATCTTTGGTCAACGGCCAGTTCTCCGCGAGCCACTTCTTGCGCCCACCGTCGACGAGCAGCACCTTGTCGTGGCCATAGTACTTGAGCAGCCACAGCGCGAAGGCCGCAAACCAGTTGTTGTTGTCGCCGTACAGCACGATGGTGGTGTCGTTGTCGATGCCCGCGTCCGAGAGCAGTTTTTCGAACTCTTCCTTTGAGGGGATGTCGCGTCGCACCGGGTCGTTCAGTTGGGTCTGCCAGTTGAAGCCGACTGCGCCGGGGATGTGGCCCTGTTCGTACTGCGTCGTATCGACGTCGACTTCGACGAAACGCAACCCCTTTTCGGTGAGGTGCTCTTTCGCCCAGTCGGTCGTGACCAGCGTTTCGGGAAAGGCAATAGTGCGTGCCATTGGGTTTTTCTCCTTAGGATTAGGTGACGTGTAGTGTTCCGAGCGAGCGCGAGCGAGCTCGGAAAAGAATTGAGACAGGGCGCGCTTAAGCGCGCACCGTACACCTGCAGTGATGACTGATGAGAAAGCCTTGTTCGAGCCGCGGCTCGACCTGCGCCATATCGGGCGCGTCTACGACAAAGAAATGCCCATCGACCAGCCGGGGATGGAGATGGCCAAGCCGGGCCTTGCCGACATGCGTCGCCGCAAGTTCACCGTGCCGCTGCCGGATCGAGAACCGCCCGTTCCGATCGACCCGCCTCAAACGCCGCGTTAGCGCGGCTTCGCTTCTCATGGGATTGCCCTCGCATAGTATCAGGTGGGGGCAATAGGGACGCGTTGAAGTCATCGCGCGAAGCCTAAGAGGTGTTTTGAGCGACATGCTTGTATCCCGCACACATGCAGGATAAGCATGACAATACCCAGGGCAATAGGGACGGCGGTTCGGATGGGTTCGTGCCGGTCGCCTTCCATGCGCGCGATCGCCGGCCGCTCTACCAGCAGCTCGCGGAAGGCATCGCGCAGCAGATCCGTGATGGCTCGCTGGCGCATGGCGCCAAACTGCCTCCGCAAAGAGAAGTGGCAAAGCAGCACGGCATTGCGCTCGTGACCGCAAGCCAGGCGTATGAAGTTCTTGCTTCGGAAGGTCTGGTGGAATCGCGCACCGGACGCGGCACGTTCGTATCGCATGAAAGCGACGATGCGCCCGCATCGAGACCTCGCACAACCGGTCGCGCGCCGGTGCCCGACTACACCGTCGGCTATTGGGATCCGGGCATTCACCGCTACGCGACGGAGACGCGCAGGGTCGCGGCCATGCATTTGCTGCGTTCCGCCGTGCGCCCCGGCGCGATCGCGCTTTCGGCCGGCCACACGGCGCCCGAGACGTATCCCGTCGCCGACTTCGCGCAGTGCTACGTGCGCACGTTCCTCGACGATCCGCCTGAGATCCATCAATACCGCGCCGATCGGGGCGACGAAAACCTGCGCGCGTTCTTCGCCGACCGCCTGCGCAGCAGGGGCGCCGACGTCAGCGCGGACGACATCCTCATCGTCAGCGGGGCGCAGCAGGCCTTGAGCCTGGCGGCCGAGACGCTGCTCGAATATGGCGACACCGCAGCCGCGGAGGCGCCGACCTACTTCTCTGCCCTCGAATTGTTCGATCAGCGGCGCGTGGCTTGGAGCAATTTGACCTCGGACGCCGACGGTCTCTTGCCGGAGTCATTCGCCGACGTCGCATGGCGGCACGCGCCCAAAGCGGCCTATCTCAACACCGCGGCGCAGAACCCGACCGGCGCCTATCTCTCGCGGGCACGTCATCGGAAGATCATCGACGTTGCGCGCCGCGCGAAGATCACGATCGTCGAAGACCAGACGTGCTGGCCGCTGACGTACGACGGCGAGGCGCCCCCGCCGCTGCTCGCTTCGGACCCGGACGGCCGCGTCATCCTCATCGAGAGCATGTCGAAGCTGCTGCTGCCGAGCCTGCGCATCGGATACATCGCGGCGAAAGGACCCGCGTTGCAGGCCCTCTACGCAGCGAAGCTGCGCGCGGATTCGTTCACCACGACCGTGAGCCAGCGCGCATTGCTGCGATTCTTGGAGTCGAAGGCCGCGAGCCGGCATATGCGCGCGACGCGCTTCCTCTATCACAAGCGCCGCGACGCTTTGATGAGCGCGCTGCGCAAAGTGTTGCCCGACGGGGCGCGCGCTGCCGTGCCGCGCGGCGGCGTCAACGTCTGGGTCGAGTTGCCGACTGAATGGTCGGCCATGGAACTGTTCGGCTACGCCGCCCAGGAAGGCGTGCTGTTCCTGCCCGGCGCGCCCTTCTATCCGACTGCGCCGGCCACGAACACGTTGCGCATGTCGTATGGCAAGCTGTCCGAAGAAATGGCACCGGAAGCGATGGCTCGCTTCGGGCGCGCGATCCGCGCGTACGCGCAAGCACGCAAGCGCCACCGCGCCGCGCCGCACGCCGAAGCTCCCGTCACCGCGGCAGTTTAGGGCCGCAGGGGCCGCATCTACGCCGTTCTAATGTAGCGTTCCGAGCGAAGCTCGGATCGATCAAGCATCAAGGAGCCCCCGACCATGGCGACAGTTCTCGAGCGCGTCCCCGAATTCAAGAACGAGACCTACATCAATCCGGCCGAGCCGGATGTGCGGTCGAAAATGGAAGCCGCCCTCGCCGCAGTGCGAGGGAAATTCGGCACGGAATACGACCTCATCATCGGCGGCGCGCGCCAGAAATCGCCGACGCAATTCGAGTCGCGCAATCCGGCAAAGCCCAGCGAGGTGATCGGGAAGGTTCAATCTGCCACGCTCGAGCAGGCGCGCGAGGCGGTCAACGCGGCGGGTCGCGCGTTTGCGACCTGGTCGCGCGTGCCGGCCGAAGAGCGAGCGGAGCTGTTGTTCAAAGCAGCGGCGGAAGTGCGTCGCCGTCGCTATGAATTCGACGCGTGGCTGATCACCGAAGTCGGCAAGTCGTGGATCGAGGCGGACGCCGACGTCGCCGAAGGCATCGACTTCCTCGAATACTACGCGCGCGAAATGCTGCGCTATGCCGGCGTCCATCCCGTGACGCCGATGGCGGGCGAGCGCAACGGCATGCATTACATCCCGCTCGGCGTGGGAGTCGTCATTCCGCCATGGAATTTCGCCTTCGCGATCTTGGTCGGCATGACCGCGGCCGCGATCGTGACCGGCAACACCGTCGTGTTGAAACCCTCGAGCGACTCGCCCGTGATCGCTGCGAAGTTCGTCGAACTGCTTGACGATACCGGTCTGCCCAAAGGCGTGCTCAACTTCATCACGGGTTCGGGCGGCAAGATCGGCGATGAGCTCGTCAAGCATCCGCACGTCCGCTTCATCGCCTTCACCGGCAGCAAGGAAGTCGGTCTCCACATCAACCAGCTCGCGGCCACGCCGCAGCCTGATCAGATCTGGATCAAGCGCGTCGTCGCGGAGATGGGCGGCAAAGATTCGATCGTCGTCTCCGCCGACGCCGACGTCGCCGCTGCCGTGGAAGGCGTCGCGGTATCCGCGTTCGGGTTCCAAGGCCAAAAGTGTTCGGCGTGCTCGCGCGCGATCGTCGAAGAACCGATCTACGATGACTTCGTCAAACGGCTCGTGGAGCGCGCCGACACGATCACCGTCGGCGATCCCGCCGATCCGAAGAACTATATGGGCCCGGTCATCAACGAGGCCTCGATGAAGAAGATCCTTTCGTATATCGAGCAGGGCAAAGCCGAGGGCAAGCTCGTGTATGGCGGCGAGCGCGCGCCCGGCGAGGGCTATTTCATCGAGCCGACGATTTTCGCCGACATACCCCCGAAGGGCAAACTCGCGCAGGAAGAGATCTTCGGTCCGGTGCTGGCCGTCATCAAGGCGAAAGATTACGACGACGCGCTCAGCATAGCGAACAACACCGAGTATGGACTCACCGGCGCCGTGTACTCCAAGAATCCGGCCAAACTCGAGCGCGCGCGAGCCGAATTCCACGTCGGCAATCTCTACCTCAATCGCAAGTGCACCGGCGCGATGGTCGGCGCGCACCCGTTCGGTGGCTTCAATATGTCCGGCACCGACTCGAAGGCCGGTGGGCCCGACTACCTGCTGCTGTTCATGCAAGCCAAATCGGTGGCTGAGAAAATTGTCTAGGCCGCGCGCGGCGACGATGCTGCCCGCGCGTGGCGTATCCATCGGCGCGCGCCTTGTGTGGACGCTGGGGCTGATCGGCGTCGTGCTCATTCTGTATGGCGTAGCGGCGATGCTGGGCGCGGCGCCGCTGCCGCGCTCGGCGCGGTCGCTTGCGCAAGCGCATGGGGTCGGGCATGGCTACACGATAACGTCCGGCTACTACGTGATCCCTCCCGGCTTCGTGTCGATCGGCAGCGCGCTACCGCCCTACACGCTGGCGGAACGCGTCGACGCGGGGAGTCCGTCGGTTCGCGTGTCACCCAAACTCGAAGACGTGCGATCCGGAAAGGTGACCGCATTGGTCGACCTCGCCACGGGTGATGGGTCCAAGTGGTCGCCGTACTACGTGCGCACGCTCGGGTCGGCAGGTGCGGTGACGAGCGCCATCGGCGTCGGCATGCTCCTCGTCGTCGCGTTCTTGTTTTGGATCGCGGGTTTTGTCGCGACGGCCGTCGCAGGCGGCCGACGCCCTCGCGCGCAGGGAGTGCCACGAGCAACGCTCTGAGGGCGCCACATTTCGACGCGGCGATCGTCGGCGCGGGTCCAGCGGGTTCGAGCCTGGCGCTGCGTCTTGCGCGAGCCGGCCGTTCCGTGGCCCTCATCGAGCGCAGCCGATTCCCGCGCACCAAAGTCTGCGGCGACTACCTGAGTCCCAGCGCGTTGGCGGCGTTTGACGAAGCGGGCGTGCTGGATCGCGTCGAGCAGCGAGCGCATCGTCTGCGGACGATCAGCCTCACCGGTTTCGGGCTTGGTCCCGTGCGCTTGAAACTGCCCGGGCGGGGCGCGCTGGCGCTCGCGCGTTCGGTCTTGGACGCGCTCATGCTCGACATCGCGCTGGCTGCCGGCGCGCGCTTGCACATAGGCGCGTATCTCTCATCCGTGGAGCACGAACGTCGCGTCGACGTCGCATTTCGCGACGCCGAAGGCGTCGAACGCTCGCTCACCGCAAGCGTTCTGATCGGCGCAGATGGCGCGTGGTCGTCAGTCGCCCAGCACAGCGGCCTGCGCACCACCCAGCGGACCGGCGGGCGCTGGGCGGTAGGAGGGCATCTTCGCGAGCAGCCGGACGGCGACGGAGACGACGTCGCGATGTATCTCACTGCCGAAGGCTACTACGCGCGCAATCCGCTCGGCGGCGGCCTGGTGAACGCGATGTATGTCATGCCCACAGCGGTTGCGCCCGAGCGAGCCGACGTCGCCGTCGCCGCGATAACGAATGGGCGCTATGCATTCGACCAAGGGCGTCTGGAGCGCAAAGTCGCGATCGGGCCGCTTCGCTATCAACCCAAGCGGGTGGCCAGCGGTCGTATCCTGCTCGTCGGCGATGCTGCCGGGTTGCTCGACCCGTTCACCGGTCAGGGAGTACCGATGGCGGTGAGCAGTTCGCGTCTAGCCGAGCAGGCCGTGACGTATATGTTGGAAGGCCGCGACCCGGCGCGTGCCGCCCGCACCTATGCCGCTGCCCACGACGCCCTCGTACGCCCGCGTCGCTTCGCCGCTCGTGTCATCGACGCGCTTTTGCGAACCCGGCCGCTGCGCGCAAGGCTTTTCCGACGCGTTGCGCGCGACGTCGGAGCAGCGGAGTCGCTGCTCGCCGCGGTGGCCGGCGCCGACGCGAACGCGAAGATCTCGCCCAAACTCGTGTTGGGTCTCTTGACTTAAAGCATGCACGCTGAACGATCGATCGATATCGCCGCCACGCCGCAAGCGATCTATGCTTTAGCGCAGGACATCGGTCGTTGGCCGCAGCTCCTGCCGCACTATCGCTACGTCACGGTGTTGAGCGAGCGGGACCACGAAAGGACCGCTATCATGGCCGCACGGCGCGGCTGGATACCCGTGCGCTGGACCGCGCTCGAGCGTCTCGACCCCGTGACACCGCGTATAGCATTCAGACATCTTTCAGGCTGGACTGTTGGAATGGAGGTGGCATGGACATTTGAACCAATAGACGGCGGCACGCGCGTCACCATCGTTCACGATCTCGATTTCAAACAGATTCCCCTGATCGGCGCCTGGGTAAGTAGATACATCATCGGGGATTTCTTCATCCAAAGCATTGCCGGGCGTACGCTTGCGCGCATGAAAGAACTAGCGGAACAATCGTGACACACAGGGTTTTTATAACGGGTATCGGCGCGATCACGCCCATCGGCATCGGCCGCACCAACCTCTGGCAGGGCGCGCTCGCGGGTCGCCAGGGCGTCCGCGCGCTCGACCGCTTCGACGCCTCGATTTTCCGATCGCGAGTGGCCGGCCAAGTCGAGGATTTCGACCCCGCGGCATTTTTGGATCGCCGCCAATTGCAGCGCTCGGAACGTTTCGCGCAGTTCTCCATCGCAACCGCGCGGATGGCGTTAGAGGACGCCGGCTTTACGCCGTCGGGCGATGACGAGGATTTTGGCATCTGGGTCGGGAGCGCGCTCGGCGGCGCGGCATACGGCGAAGCGAACCTGCGCAGTTTCCTGGAGCGCGGCATCAAGGGCGTGCACCCCATGCTCGCGTTGTCCGTCTTCCCGGCTGCGGCGTGCTGCAACATCGCGATCCATTTCGGGATCCATGGACCGACGGTGTCCAATTCGAATTCATGCGCTGCCGGCGCGGTGGCGATCGGCGAAGCGTTTCGCGCCGTGCGCGACGGTTATACACGGCGCGCGTTGGCAGGCGGAGTCGAAATCCCGCTCACGCCGCTGATCTTCAGCGCATTCGACGTCATCAAGTCGATGTCGCAGCGCAATGACGACCCAGCGACCGCAAGCCGGCCGTTCGATGCCGGGCGCGATGGCTTCGTCATGGCGGAAGCCGCCTGCTTGCTGATGCTGGAGCGCGAGGAAGACGTGGTCGCCCGCAATGCCACCCCGTATGCGGAGCTGTGCGGCTACGCGCTCACCAACGACGGCGAGCACATGGCGGCGCCGCGCCAGGATGGACGCGAAGCAAAGCGCGCGATGAGCAAAGCGTTAGCGGACGCCGGCGTGAGGCCCGAGCAAGTCGATCACATCAATGCGCACGGCTCGTCGACGCCGCTGAACGACGCCACCGAGAGCCGCGCGATTCGCAGCGTCTTCGGCGCGTCCGCCGACAAGCTCATCGTGTCCGGCATCAAGGGGATGATGGGTCACGCGCTTGGCGCGACCGGATCGGTCGAAGCGGCGTTGTGCGCGCTCGGTCTCAAAGATGCAGTCGTTGTGCCGACCACAAATCTCGAAACGCCGGCCGAAGGCTGCGACCTGCGCTACTCGCCATCCGTGCCGACGCCGCTGAAGCAGCAGTACGTGCTCTCGAACAGCTTCGGCTTCGGCGGGCTTAACGCCGCGCTCGTCTTCAAAAACGCCGCCTAACCTCCAAGCGAATGTAGTGCCGGGGCTTTAGCCCCGGTCGATCGTTCCAGTTTATGTAGTGCCGGGGCTTTAGCCCCGGTTTTTCGTTCCACATGCGAAAGGCGCGAATCCGCCCGCGCCGAAACCGCCGTCTTCCCATCACACCACCCGGAGGCTCGACATGGCTCAGACGGATGTACGGCCAGACGTCAGCGCGCGGCTGACCGCTTGGTACCGGCGAAACCGCGAAATAACCGCGCAACTCTTCGCTATCCCGGTACCCGAAGACTATCTCGCGCGTCCGATTCCGCTGCGCCACCCGATCGAGTTCTACGAGGGCCATCTGCCGGCGTTCAGCTACATCACGCTGAATCGCGGAGCGCTTGGCCAGCCGCCGATCGACGAGCATTTCGAAAAATTCTTCCAGCGCGGCATCGATCCCGATGACCTGAAGACCGCACAGGCGCAAAGCGTGACGGAATGGCCGACCCGCGAAGAAGTGCGTCGTCTCGCCTCCCTCTGGGATGCAGCGGTGATCTCGGCGCTCGATGACATCACCCGGCAAGGACACAAAGCGCCTGCGCTCTCGCGTCAAGGCGCTTACACGATTCTCGAGCACGAACCGATGCATCACGAGACGTTCCTCTACATGCTCCACCGCTTGCCGGTAGCCGAAAAGCGGCGCCCGGCCGGCGCGCAAAAGCCGCGCGACGGTGAAGTTCCCGCGGGCAAACGGATCGCGATACCGGCGGGGAAAGCAACGCTCGGAGCCCGATCGAGCGATGTCGTGTTCGGCTGGGATAACGAATTTGAGGAAACGCGTGTCGACGTGCCGGCTTTTGAGATCGACGCGCACAGCGTGACCAACGCGGATTGGCTGAAGTTCGTGGATGCCGGCGGCGAGCCCGCGCCGTTCTGGGTGCGCCGCGGCGACGAATGGCATCAGTCGGCGATGTTCGACGAGATCCCGCTGCCGTTGGCGTGGCCGGCGTACGTGACGCAGGAGCAGGCGACCGCTTATGCTCGCTGGCAGGGCCGCCGCTTGCCGAGCGAAGGCGAATATCATCGCGCGGCGTACGGCACGGCGGGCGGCGAAGAGCGGCCGCAGCCGTGGGGCGACGCCGCTCCCGACAGCACGCGAGGCAACTTTGGACTGGAGCGCTACGATCCCGTGCCCGCTGGCTCGTACCCGGCAGGCGCCAGCGCGTGGGGCGTCCACGATCTGGTCGGCAACGGCTGGGAATGGACGTCGACCGTCTTCGGGCCGCTACCGGGCTTCGCGCCGATGAAGACCTATCCGCCGTATTCGTCGGATTTCTTCGACGGACAGCACTACGTGATGAAGGGCGCCTCGGCGGTGACCGCGCGCGAGCTCATCCGGCGCAGTCTCCGCAACTGGTTCCGGCCGAATTATCCGTACGTGTATGCGAAATTCCGCACCGTAAACTGACCAGCGCGACCGAAATAGCGCGAATGAATTGCTTCATGCTTTAGAGTAGGGATAAATCCAACATCGTAGCGGGTCGATGAGGACATTTCCATATCCGTTAAGCTCGACCCACGGAGCGTATCCAGGGTCGCTACCGTGGCCATTCCAGCTAGGATTAGCGATTGGCCTCTTGATGAAGATAAGCAAGCTTTTTTCGTCCCGCATCCATCGCACCGACGACCGCTCAGACGACGGCACCTTGGCGGCCCATTTCTCAACCTCGTGTCGCTCGGCCAGCGTCAGATGCTGGCTCTTGTACGCAGTCGTTGTCGCCGGGAAGATCTTATCGTAGATCCAGCAGTGAGCCGCGATGGTAAAGGTTGGGGCTGGTCTGGCGTACGATAACGAGCGTTCTTTCATGGGTAGCGTTTGGCGAGCGCGGGCGACCTGTTGCGAGGCCGTCGCGGAAATTTCTGGCGGCGCAAGCGACAACTGGCTTAATCCCCAACCTATCCCCACGCCCACAACAATCGCGATCGCTATTCCAGCGATCACTACCGGGCGACTAACCGCTGCGTTCAGTATATCGCGACCCGCCCCCATTAGTTGATCGCGGCGACCAGGAACGGTTTCGTGGTCGGCTGCTTCGAGCCGCCCTTCGGCTCGATCGTCACCGCCACGAGCATGCCCTTACGCGCGGCGGCCGCAATCGCAACAACCGCATCGCCGCTCGCCGTCGCGGTGAACGTCGGAGCCGGAAACGGCTTGGCCCCCTTGGGGATGTACCACGCCTGATACACTTTGTTGGCGGGCAGCGGCCGCAAGCCGTGCGCCTCTAGGCGCATCAACCGGCCGCTCAAAAGTACGACCCGTCCGCTGAACGGGCACGGCGTGGCGGCGCACGCGATGGTCCACGAAGGATGGCTTTCCATTCTCGCCACCTGCGTCCGCTGATTCATGATCTGGCCATACCACGTCGCGACGAACACCACGACGACCGCCGCCGCCGCCACCAGCATCCACGCCGGGCTCTGCCACATGGACGGCCGCGGCAGCGCTGGTGCGGCGCGCTTGCCGGCCGCCGGCGAGATCTTCGCAAGGATCTGCGCGCGTAAGGCTGGAGCCGGGCGTTGCGCAGCAGATGCCGCCAGGCCGAACACCGCCAGCGTCGCGTTGTTGTATTCGGCGCGGCACTGCGCGCATTGCAGGATGTGCGCTGCGGCGTCGCGCGCTTCGTCGGGTGGCAGCGCGCCAAGCGCGTAGAGCGCAGCGAGTTCAAGCATGTCGTCGTGCTGCTGCATCATGACGCTTGCACTCCGCGCAACGTCTCGGACAGGCGCCGAAGTCCGGCCCGGATGCGGCTCTTGACGGTGCCGAGCGGTGCGCCCAATTGCTCGGCGACTTCCCGATACGAGAGTCCTTCGAAATAAGCGCGTTCGATCGCGTCGCGCTGCTCCTGCGGCAGCCTTTGCAGAGCGCCGCTGACCTGTCCGGCGCGCACGCGCTCGAAAACTTCTTCGTCGATGACGTCGCCGGACGGGATATTCGCGGACAGTTCGGGTTCGCGGGTGCGCACGGCCGCGCTGCGCAGGATGTCGATGGACGCGTTGCGCGCGATCGTCGCGACCCACGCCCCAAGGTTGCCGCCCTGGAACGCGTCGGGCTTGGACCACAAGGAAAGGAAGACGGATTGGGTGACGTCCTCAGCCGACGTCTGGTTGCCGAGCACGCGCTTTGCCACGCCGAAGACAAGCGCAGAGTAGCGGTCGTACAAAACCGCAAACGCTTCCGCGTCGCCGGTGCGCACACGCCGCATCAACGCGCTGTCATCGCTCATTCGGGGGCCTGTTTCTGTCCGCAAATGGGCAACGCCTGGCGCGCGGGGCGCAAAAAATCCCCGTTCGGCGGCCAAGCCGCCGAACGGGTTGGGAGGAGGGAAAGCTGCGATAAGTTCTGTCATCGGAGGTGTTCGTGCAGCCGGCCGCACCTCCGACCGCTCACGTCTTCTTGAACGAACGTAGGCGCAGAACGGATTACCGACTAACCATATGACGTCGGCAAGAGAGGTGTAGACGTGATCGCCCCGATCATCGCAACGAGTTTCGGCGTCACCGCCTTCACCGTGTTCGCATTGGGCCTGCGGCACGGCGCCGACCCGGACCATCTCGCCGCCATCGACAACCTCACGCGCAACTCGCTGACCCGCCGGCGCCTCAGCCGCTTCGTCGGCACGCTCTTCGCCGGCGGCCACTCCCTCATGGTCTTGTCGATCGCGGCGCTTGCGGGGCTGCTCGGCAGCCGCATCGCAGCGCACGGCGCGCTGCTCGAAGCGATCGGCACGTGGTTCAGCATCATCACGCTGTTCGTCATCGGCGGTTTGAACCTGCGCGCACTCGCCGTCGGCAAGATCGGTCCCGTGGCCGGCCCAAAAACCGCCATGCTTCCCAAAGCATTGCGGGCGGCCACAAGCCCCTTAGCGGCGATCCCCATCGGTCTGCTCTTCGGACTCGGATTCGACACTTCGAGTCAGGTCGCGACCTACGCGCTCGCGTTCACGAGCGGCGGCGGCGTGCTCGCAGGCGTGCTCATCGGCTCGATCTTTTCGCTGGGCATGGCGGTCACCGATACGCTCGACAGCCTCTTGGTGCATAAGCTGTGCACGCGCCATCCGCTGGAGCTCGTCCGCGCGACGCGCGTGTGGATGATCACCGTGACCGCGTTGGCCTTGTCCGTGGGCGCCTACGAACTTGCCCAAGCGCTGGGGTGGCGCTCGCCGGCTGCGGATCTCGCGGTCAGTGCGATTTTGGTCGGCGCGCTTCTGAGCGTCTTCGCATGGACGTTCGCCTGGTCGGGCTTTAATTCCACAAAACGGGACGCTTGGCTGGTCGAGAAACCCCCATTTTGCACGTCCCTGCCCGACCCGGATGCGTGATAGAGGGGTGCGAAGTCTACAATCCCCCCTCCGTCCAAAGAAAGCACCCCAGCCTCGCCATGCCCCGCATCAAAAAAACGCCAAAGCCGACGACTCACCGGCTGCGCAATGGTCTGCGCGTCGTGACCACGCATATCCCCGGCGGCGACGCCGTGAGCATCGCGCTTGCGGTGCGCGCCGGTTCGATCTACGATCCGCCGGAAGCGGCCGGGCTGGCGCATTTCCTCGAGCACTTGCTCTTCAAAGCGACGAGCGACTACTCGCGCGCGCAGCTCGCCGCGGCGATGCAGCGCTGCGGCAACCGCTTCGATCCGGGCACGACCAAAGAGATCGTCTCGCTATCGGGCACCGTGCCGTCGCACAAAACGTCGGACGCGCTGCATCTGTTGAGTAGCGTGACGCGCCACCCGCTCTTCGCACATCCTGACATCGAAACCGAACGCCAAGTGGTGCTGGAAGAACTGCGCGACTGGCAAGACGATCCAAGCAAACGCATCGAGGCGCTGACCGACGCCGCGATGTGGGGCGCGCACCCGCTCGGCCGCGATATCGGGGGCACGCGCGCGTCGGTGCGCGACATCACGCGCGCGCAGGTGCGGCGCTATCACCGCCGGTATTTCCACCCGCGCAACGCGATCCTCAGCATGGCCGGTGTGCTTGAAGAGAGCGAGATGCTCGACGTCGCGCAGCGGCATTTCGGGGGTTGGCGCCCTGCGCCGGGTGCGGTCATTCCCAAAGCGCAGTCGGGCGCGTACTACGAGCCGCCGCTGCGCCAGGGCCGCCGCTCCAAGATCCTGCGCCGTTCGAACACGCAGCAGGTATGGTTCTCGATGTCGACGATCACTCCGTCGTACCCAGACGGATACGGCGCCGTCCTGCGCACGCAACTCGCACAGACGCTCATCGGCGACGGCGACGGCAGCCGATTGTGGGATGGTTTGCGCGAACGCTCGGGACTCGCCTACGACGTCTACGCCACCCAGGATTTTTATTCGCGCGCCGGCGTGATGAGCGCGATGGCGGCGGTGGGTCGCGGTCGCGCCGGGATCGGCGTGCGCGAGATGAAGCGGATCCTCGAGGAAACGCATCATGGCTTTTCGCTCGACGAGTTCGAACGCGGCCGAGATTCGCTGAGCGCCCAGATCACGCTGATGGGAGATTGGAACGCGTATCAGGCATCGCGCTACGCGGAGCTCACGCTGTTCGACCAGCCGCTCGTCACGCCCGCGCAAGAACTGGCGATGCTCCGAACGTTTCGCGTCTCGGACTTCAACGATTTCGTGAAGGAGAAGATCCGCTGGGATTCGGGCGTGACGTGCGCGATCGGCGAAGGCCCCGCGCTCGACGCCGCCCGCGGCTAGGATTCTTAGGGCGGCGGCGGTACGATGTAACCGTCCTGCATGGCATATAGACCCTTGTCGTCTCCGCGCGGGACTCGCTGGGGTGCGCACGAGGACTGATATCTTGGCCTTGGTCTTGGCATGGCAATGGTCTGGATACGCGTAGGGCCGGGTGACGGTTGAACGCCGAGATACCCCGAAAAACAAGGAACCTGCAGAATCAAGCCTGGAGCCCCGGGAAACCTGCGGACGGTCGTGAGACTTATCATCCACGAAGAGTCTTCGATCTCGACGGGCGGATCGAAGACCTGCAAAATTGCGCCGCCTTCCATTTGCTTTTGTGATGTATCCGGCACGGGCGGAACGCCACCGGGAACCGTCGTTTGTCGCGCAAAGAGACGGCCGTGCTCGTCAACGTATCGCCCAGCGTAAGCCCCCCGCGGGATTCGTTGCGGCCGGCACCACGATTGCAAACCTGGCGTGCGAAAGTGCACTTGTGGGTAAGTTCTCTCCTCCACGGCCCGTTTTAGTAGGTCCTGCCTAAAGCAAGGCACCCGCAGAATCAAGCCTGCAGCCCCGCGAAACCCACTGATTGCTGTGAGACTCGTTATCCACTCGACAGTCCCAGTCGTAATGGGCGGATCGAACGTCTGCGTGACAACGCGCAAGCCGCTGCTCGATCCGTCGGCATAGCATGCGATCGAGAAGAACCCAAGTATCGCGACACCGATGATCGCACCACGAATCATGGGGTTATTCATGCTGTTCGATCGCGTCTAAGCAGCGGTTAGCGGGGCGGCGGAACAATAACTTCACCGTTTACCTCAACGTACCGGCCCGCCCACTCGCCGCGCGGAATTTGTTTGGCAGCACACCACACGGATGAGAACTTTGGCATTTGCAGCGGAGGCCTCAGGACAAGTACCGGGTTAGGTGAGGGCGGATTGCCAAGATCCTTCCGAAAGCAGGGCACCCTCAGAATCAAACCTGGAGCGCCGGGAAACGAGCTGAACGTCGTGAGGCTCGTCATCCACTCGGAATCTTTAACTTCGACTGGTGGATCGAAAACCTGCATGACACCGCCGGCCCCAATTTCCGTCATCGCATGCGCTGGGG
This sequence comes from Candidatus Tumulicola sp., assembly GCA_035601835.1. NCBI lineage: Bacteria > Bacillati > Vulcanimicrobiota > Vulcanimicrobiia > Vulcanimicrobiales > Vulcanimicrobiaceae > Candidatus Tumulicola > Candidatus Tumulicola sp. The sequence continues at coordinate 446,818 of DATNNM010000011.1, forward strand.
GAGGAGCCGCGGCGCCGGAAAGCGCCGGTTGGCGTGCAAAGACATGGCCGTGCTGATCGATATATCGCCCAGCGTCAGCGCCTCGCGGGATCCGTTGCGGTCTGCACCACGATAGCGAGTCTGGCGTGTGGATCTGCAGGTCCGGGTAGGTCGTGTGAAGTGCAGCTCGTTTCTCCAGATCCTGCCTAAAGCAGGGCACCCGCAGAATCAAGCCTGGAGCTTCGCGAAACCCGCTAATCGACGTGAGGCTGTTTATCCAAGCGAAGCTTTCAATCTCAACGCCCGGGTCGAGCGCCTGGTTGACAAGGCGCAGGCCGCCGCTCGACCCGTCGCCATAGCATGCGGTCGAGGAGAACCAAAGCAGCGCGACACCGACGATCGCGACCCGAATCATCAAACGGTTATTCATGCGATTCAATCAATGTCGCCGCATCCACGATCAGCTGAGCGGCCTGATCGATCGTGAAGCGCCCCGTATCCACCACGATATCGTAGTTGTGCGGTTCGCGCCACTCCACTCCATAGTGCTCCTTGAGATACGCAGTGCGACGCTGATCTGATTTCTTGATCTCGCGCGCGGCTTCTTCAAGCGTGACGCTGGTGCGTTCGCAGACGCGCTTGATCCGGACCTCGTTCGGCGCGGTGACGAAGACGCGCAGCACATCCGGCCTGTCCTTGAGCAGCATCGGCGCGCCGCGTCCGATGACCACGAGCGACGCTGAAGCGGCGTGCTCCTTGATGATGTCGTTGGTGAGTTGGACGAGCCGGTCTTCCGACCAGTCCGGCAAGGCCTGCGCGCCGTATTCTTCCGGATGCGCTGCCGTGAAGACGCGGATGAGGCGATCGGCGAAGCTTTCGACCTGTTCGTCGCGCTCGGCCACGTACGAGGTCGGCGCGCCCATGCGTGCGGCGACCAAATCGACGATCTCGTTGTCGAGCAACTCGACGCGAAGCAGGCGCGCGACCGCCTCGCCGACCGCGTGTCCTCCGGCGCCGAGTTCGCGGGCGATCGCTACGATCACGCCGGCCGCTCCTTTTAGATCCCTCTAGCCGTCCGGCGCGCGGCCGATCAGTGAACCGCCTTCGCGCCGCAGCGTGGCCACCGCGTCCTTCCGGGAAATCCGTGCCCGATTCAGATCGAGCGACACGATCCAACCGAGATCGGTGCGAGCGTTGTCACCGGCGCGCGGCGGACGAGGCTGGCCGTCGGGCGGCACCGCAAAGGCGCCGATCGCGGCCGGATCGATGGCTTGGTTGCGAAACCAATCGATGGCTGCCGTCGCATCTCGGAGCTGCGTGAAGCGCGCGGCGATCTGTTGAGACTTCTTCATGGTGAGCGGCGTTCGCATTAGCCTCGCCCGGAGGCTCGTCCTGCGGATTCCTTGAACTCCCGAGTCAACTCCGAGCACGCAATCCGACTGCAGAGGAATATCATGGCCGGCAACACGCCCATTACGGTCGCCTATGGCGACGGCATTGGCCCCGAGATCATGCGCGCCACCCTTGAGGTGCTCAAGGCGGCGGGAGCGCGCCTCGACATCGACGTCATCGACATCGGCGAAAAAGTGTACTTGTCGGGCAATCCGACCGGCATCGCGCCAGAGTCTTGGGAATCTTTGCGCCGCACCAAGGTCTTCCTCAAAGCCCCGATCACCACGCCGCAAGGCGGCGGCTTCAAGAGCCTCAACGTCACGACGCGCACGACGCTTGGACTGTACGCCAACGTGCGGCCGTGCGTCTCGTACTATCCGTACGTGGCCACCAAGCACCCGGTCATGGACGTGGTCATCGTCCGCGAAAATGAAGAAGACGTGTACGGCGGCATCGAGTATCGACAGACACGCGACGTCACGCAGTGCTTGAAACTCATCTCGCGCCCGGGCACCGAGCGCATCGTGCGCTACGCGTTCGAGTATGCGCGCCGCCACAACCGGAAGAAAGTCACCTGCTTCACCAAAGACAACATCATGAAGATCACGGACGGATTGTTCCACAAGATCTTCGACGAGATCGCGCCTGAGTATCCCGACATTGAAAAAGAGCACTGGATCGTCGACATCGGGGCGGCCAAACTCGCGGACACTCCCGAAGCGTTCGACGTGCTGGTGCTGCCCAATCTGTACGGCGACATTCTCTCCGACGTGGCCGCCCAGATCGCCGGCTCGGTCGGCTTGGCCGGCTCGGCGAACATCGGCGAGACGTGTTCGATGTTCGAGGCGATCCACGGATCGGCGCCGCGGCGCGCAGGCCAAAACGTCGCCAACCCGTCCGGCCTGATGCTGGGGGCGGTGCTGATGCTGGTGCATATCGAGCAGATCGACGTGGCCGAGCGCTTCCACAACGCCTGGCTGCGCACGCTCGAAGACGGCATCCATACCTACGACATATATAAAGAAGGCACGAGCAAAGAAAAGGTCGGGACCATGGAGTTCGCGCAGGCCGTGATCGCGCGTATCGGGAGCAAGCCGGAGAAGCTGAAAGCCGTCTCCTACAAGAATGCGCCCGCGCAAGCGGCGCCGCGTGCCGCTGCCAAGGCCGGCACCGAGGTGAAGAAGGCGATCGTCGGCGTGGACGTGTTCCTCGATTGGCGCAAAGGCTCGCCCGACGAACTTGGCACGGCGCTCGCACCGCTGCAAGGCGACGATCTACAACTGCGCCTCATCTTCAACCGCGGCACCAAAGTGTGGCCGGGCGGGATACCGGAGACCAAGACGACGGACCAATGGCGCTGCCGCTTCATGGCGAAAGCGCAAGGCGCATCGATCGCACATGCACAAGTCGTGAAGCTGCTCGACCGCGTGTCCGCGGCCGGTTTCGACTTCATCCAAACGGAGAATCTGCAGACCTTCGACGGCCAACCCGGCTACTCAACCGGCTCCGGCGAATAGGCGGCGCCCGATGTAGTGTTCCGAGCGAGCGAAGCGAGCTCGGAGGTCGCCCGCTTTGGTCCGCGAAGCGTCTCGTATGGCCACGAAGATCGACAGTTTCAAGAGCAAAGCCACGCTTGATGTCGGCGGAAAGAAGTCGACCTACTACCGCTTAGGCGCGCTGGCTGAGGCCAACGTCGGACATGTCGAAAAGCTGCCGTATTCGCTCAAGATCCTGCTCGAAAACCTGCTGCGCTTCGAAGACGGGCGCTCGGTCACCAAAGAGCACATCGTGACGCTTGCTTCGTGGGATCCGAAAGCCCCGCCGAACCGCGAGATCGCGTTCCGCCCCGCGCGCGTGCTGCTGCAAGATTTCACCGGCGTGCCGTGCGTGGTCGACCTCGCCGCCATGCGCGACGCCATGGCCGACCTCGGCGGCGATCCGAACCGGATCAATCCGCTGCAAGACGTCGAGTTGGTCATCGATCACTCCGTCCAAGTCGATGCTTACGGAAACGCCGGCGCTTTCAAGATCAACGCCGACATGGAGTTCTCGCGCAACAAAGAACGCTACCAGCTCCTCAAATGGGCCCAAAAAGCGCTGCACCGTTTCAGAGCGCTGCCTCCGGACACCGGCATCGTCCATCAAGTCAACCTCGAGTACCTTGCGCGCGTGGTATTCCGCGACACGACGAGCGGAGAGAGCGAGGCATATCCGGACATGCTGGTCGGCACCGATTCGCATACCACCATGATCAACGGCCTCGGCGTGCTCGGCTTGGGCGTCGGCGGCATCGAGGCAGAGGCCGCGATGCTCGGCCAACCCGTCTCGATGCTGATCCCGGAAGTGATCGGCTTCCGCATCCGGGGCAAACTGCCCGAGGGATCCACCGCGACCGATCTCGTGCTCACCGTCGCCGAGATGTTGCGCAAGAAGGGCGTGGTCGAGAAATTTGTCGAGTTCTTCGGCGCGGGTCTCTCGAACTTGAGCCTCGCGGACCGCGCGACCATCGGCAACATGTCGCCCGAGTTCGGCTGCATGATCTCGATCTTCCCGATCGACGAAGAGACGCTCACCTACTTGCGCCTCACCGGCCGCAGTGACGAACAGATCGCACTGGTTCGCGCCTATGCGAAGGCGCAAGGCCTGTTCCGATCGGATGACTCCGCCGAGCCGCTCTTCACCGACGTGCTCGATCTCGATCTCGCCAGCGTCGAGCCTAGCCTAGCCGGTCCGCGCCGTCCGCAAGACCGCGTGCCGCTCAAGACCGCCAAGCAAGCGTTTGAAGAAGCCATGCGCGCGTTCGCGGAAGGGCGCCCCGCGCCGAAGGCACCCGCGCCGGCGGTGGCGGATTGGGCCAGCGAAGGCGGCAGCGTGGCGACCGTCGCGACGCTCGCGCCGATCGACCGCCGTCGAGCGACCTACGCGAGCCCCAACGGCGACGTCGAGATCTGCGATGGCGCGGTGGTCATCGCCGCCATCACGAGCTGCACGAACACCTCGAACCCGAGCGTGATGGTCGGCGCCGGCCTGCTGGCGAAGAAAGCGGTCGAGCGCGGGCTCACGAGCAAGCCGTGGGTCAAGACAAGCCTCGCGCCCGGTTCCAAAGTCGTCACCGAGTATCTCGCCAAGGCCGGCCTCACGCCGTATCTGGAGCGGCTCGGGTTCTTCCTCGTCGGCTACGGCTGCACCACGTGCATCGGCAACAGCGGCCCACTCGACGAACCCATCGCCAACACCGTCACCGAGCACGATCTCGTGGTGTGTTCGGTGCTGTCCGGCAACCGCAATTTCGAGGGGCGCATCCACCCGCAAGTCCGCGCGAACTACTTGGCGTCGCCGCCGCTCGTCGTCGCGTACGCGCTCGCCGGCACCATGGAGATCGATCTCCTCAACGAGCCGCTCGGCGAAGGCAGCGACGGCAAGCCCGTGTTCTTGCACGACATCTGGCCGTCCAACGACGAGATCAAGAAGACCGTAGGCGAGTGCGTCGCCGAGGCGATGTTCCGCCGCGAATATGCCGACGCGTTCGGCGGCGACGAACGCTGGTGCTCGTTGCCCGTGCCGCCGGGCGAGCGCTTTGCGTGGGATCCGAAATCCACATACGTGCACAAGCCGCCGTTCTTCGACGGCATCACGGCAAAGCCGCCGCCGCTGCGCGACATCACGGGCGCGCGCGTGCTCGCCATATTCGGCGACAGTTTGACGACCGATCACATCTCGCCGGCGGGCAACATCGGCAAGAACACGCCGGCCGGCAAGTATCTGATCTCCCAAGGCGTTGACCCGCTGGATTTCAACTCGTACGGCGCGCGGCGCGGCAATCACGAAGTGATGGTGCGCGGCACGTTCGCCAACGTGCGGCTGCGCAACAAGCTCGCGCCAGGCACGGAGGGCGGCGTGACACGCCACTTGCCCGACGGCAAAGAGATGTCGATCTATGACGCGGCCATGCAGTACGCGATCGAAGGTACGCCGCTGGTCGTTCTCGCCGGCAAGGAATACGGCACCGGCTCCTCGCGGGACTGGGCCGCCAAGGGTCCGCGCCTGCTCGGCGTCCGCGCGGCGATCGCGGAGAGTTTTGAGCGCATCCATCGCAGCAACCTCATCGGCATGGGAGTGCTCCCGCTCCAATTCCAACGCGGAGAGTCTGCGGCATCGCTCGGCCTCAGCGGCGAAGAGACCTACGATATCGAGGGCATCGCGGGCGGCGTGGGCGTCGGGAAACAATTGACCGTGCGAGCCGTTGGGCCGGATGGCGCTGCAAGAACTTTTACCGTAAGGGCGCGCATCGACACGCCGGACGAGGCGGAATACTACAAGCACGACGGCATCTTGCAGTACGTATTGCGCCAACTTCACGCACGCGGGGCACAAAACAATGGCGCATGAGGAGCTCAAAGCAAAGCTGGCAGCCCTGCTGCATCAGACGTCTGAGGATCATCACGTCGCGTTCAAGGCGACCGACGGCGTGGATGCGGACTGGTCGATCTGGTATTCGGGGCGGCTCTTGGAGCAGGGCTTTGACAAGAGCTTGCAAGCCACGATCATCAAGAGCGACCTCATCTACTTGCTCGTACTGGCGGACAAGACGCAGACCTTCGAAGCTCCGGGCGCCACGTGGGAGAACTGGTACGCCGACTTCTTCGTCCGCCGCTATTTGAAATAGTAAGCCGTGCGCCCTGATGGAGCGCACGGCTTCGGATGTCAGGCCGCTTCGGTTCACGATCGACTCCTCGGACGCGAGTCCATCAGATACGAACCGGCAAACCTGACGTATAAATATCGTACCCTAAGGCTTGTCCCGACCCCAAAGGCTCGTCCCGAAAAATGGGAATAATCCAGTCCCACTATGATATATTGACGTCAATGTATCTTATGATATATTGACTTTTTGCCATATGCTCTCTATAGTTGAGGTATGGCAGCAAAGACCAGTCGCAGCAGAGGCCTTCCGTTGGACGATCTGATCGACCAGTTTCTCGATCACGAACGCACTGACGGTAAAGCCGATACGACTGTCCGCAATTATCGGGCCGATCTCTTCGGACTGATGCGCGAAGCCGGAGAGATGATCTCGGGCAACGCGTTTGCGGGCCTCGTGCGCCAGCACCTCGACTCGCTCGAGGTCGCAGAGCGCTCGTGGAACCGCCACCTCAGCACGCTTCGCCGCTTTTGCGACTTCCTCGTAGAGCAGGGCGAGCTCGCGGTCAATCCGTTGGCGTCGCGCAGCGGCGTGAAAGTCGAAGCGAGCGTGCCGAAAGCGGTCGACGAAAAGGATGTCCGTAAACTGTTCCAACGCATCGACCGCTCGCGCGATCGAGCGCTGATCACGCTGCTGTGGCAGAACGGGCTCCGCGTAGGCGAAGCGCTCAACCTCAAGGTTGAGGACGTGGACCTGCGCGCGGGCACGCTTCGCATCAGCGACGAGTCAGACAGTCGCATGGTCCGCCTCACCGCGGCCGCATGCGATTGCCTGCGAGACTATCTGGCGACGCGCCACTCGGATGAGACCGATTGCCTCTTCGTCGCCAACGGGGGACGGGCGCTCTCATACGCGGGCGCGCACCGGCTCTTCCGGCAGTACGCCGGGGACTCGGATCTCACCATGCAGCAGTTGCGCGCAGGCGCAGCGGCAGCGGCGTTCTTCGCAGGCGCTACGTTATGGCAAGTCCAGGACATGCTCGGCCACGCGCATGCCGCCAGCACGGCGCGTTACCACCTCAAGCTGACCAAAAAAGAGAACAAACCAACCGCAAGTAAGAAAAAGGAGAAATCAAAATGACACTACCTCGCATCAACGCCACCGGTCGGATCCAAGCAGGCGACGGCGCCCAGCTGGAGACGATCTTCGATACCGATCTCGTCCGGTACAACCCGCTCGCCGAACTGGCGAACTTCCGCCGCAACGTCAACACGCTGCTCGACAGCGTGGTCCGACCGGGCGCCATGGGCTTCACCGCCACGTGGGGACCGGCAGTGGACGTCTTCGAAAAGGACGGCAAGTACCACGTCGAGTTCGCAGTGCCCGGCCTGAGGAAAGACGACATCGAGATCGAAGTCAACGACAACAGTCTGACCGTCTCAGGCAAGACCAAAGAAGACAAGGCCGATGAATCGTCGCGCTATCACTATCGCGAGATTCGCCGCACCGAGTTCTCGCGCACGATCCAATTCCCGCAAGAGATCAATGCGGAGCAGGTGACCGCCAGCTACGACAACGGCATCCTGAAGCTCTCAGTGCAGTCCGCCAAGCCGGCGGCCGCCAAGAAGGTCACGATCAAGGGCTAAGTCCGCCAAGCCCACACGAGCGGCGGGTCGCATGATCCGCCGCTTTTTTCATTCTTGCAATCCCCGGCACGGCCGCGAGCGCCAACAAGGCTGGTGAGGCCGGGACAGCGAATCGCGCTCACCGCATGGAACTAAGCCGCGCCCGCGTTGCGGCGCTCCCTGTGCTGATCATTTCGCTGATGTGGGCCGGCGGGCAAGCCCAGGCATGCGCCGTGAATCGCGGTGACCACATCATGCTTGCGTCGCTCGCGCTCGATCCCGACGTTTTCGTCTGGGATTCCGCGCAAAGGCTCATCAGCTATGCGGGCGGCGATTTCAACACGGCGATGGTGCTCAGGCACACCGTGTTGGCAAAGCCGGGGACGACGGCGACCGCCACGGAGTGCAGGGACAGGGTGGCGCGCCCGAAATTCTCGACGAAGAACGTCGACATCGTTGGCGTAAAGGTCACCAGCGGCAAGATCCGAGGGCGGTTCGGCTGGGTCCTCGCGGAGGACGTACGTCGGATGGATGGTAAACCGGTGACCGCGGTTCTACCGTAGTCATAAGTATGAAACCGAACGAGGCCCGGAACGCATGGTAGTCTACGCCCTCCGCCGCTCGCTGCAGGCGATTCCGCTGCTTATCCTCATCAGCATCATCCTGTTCTCGATATTGCATGCGATGCCGGGCGGCGGTCTTGCAGCCTACACCCAGAATCCGCACCTCACGCAAGCCGACATCGAACGCCTCAAGCACAATCTCGGCCTCGATCGGCCGGTCATCTTCCAATACTGGGGCTGGCTCGTGTCGCTGGTGCACGGCGATCTCGGCTGGTCGCAGATGAACTCGACCCCCGTGACGGAGGCGCTGCTCGAACGTCTGCCCGCCACGCTTGAGTTGACTTCGATCGCGTTCGTCCTGTCGCTGGCCGTCGGGCTGGTCTTCGGCATCGTGGCCGCAGTTCGGCCGTATTCGACGGTCGACTATTTCGTGACGACGTTCGCGTTTTTCGGCCAATCCATGCCCGTGTTCTGGTTCGCGTTGATGCTGCAGATGCTCTTCGCGGTCTACGGCATCCATATGCAGGCGTTCGGATACCGCTTTGATTTCTCGCTGCCGTCCGCCGGCATGACCTCCACGGAGGGCGGCGATCTGCTCGACAGGATACGGCATCTCGTCCTGCCGGTCACTGTGCTTGGTCTGCTCCAAATCGCCACGTGGTCGCGTTTCACGCGCGCCTCGATGCAAGAAGTGCTTCACACGGACTACATGCGCACCGCGGCGGCGAAAGGATTGCCCTTCCTGACCATCCTGCTGAAGCACGGCCTCAAGAACGCGTTGATGCCCGTCGTGACGATCGTCGCGCTCTCGCTGCCCGGCATCGTCGCCGGCGCGATCGTGACCGAGACCATCTTCGCGTGGCCGGGTATGGGCCGGCTATTCATCACCGCGCTGGGCCAACAAGACTTGGGGTTGATGATGGGCTACTTGATCATCATCTCCGTCTTCGTGGTGTTCTCCAACCTGCTCGCGGACATCGCCTATGGATGGCTCGACCCGCGCGTGAAGTATAGCTGAGGCAGGCGGATATGGCAGTCGCAACTCAGACGCTCCCACCGCTGCTCGGACACGGCGAAGACGAATACGTCCGCGAGCGTCATCTCACGTGGAAGAAATTCACGCGCCATCGCCTGGCGCTGGCCGGCGCCGCCGTGCTCCTTCTGATGATTTTGGCCGCCGTCTTCGCCCCGCTGCTCACGCGCTTCAATCCGAACGACATCGACGCGGTCTGGTCGGGCTCTCCCTTGGCGCCCGGCATTCACGGTCATTCGCTCGGCACCGACGAGATCGGCCGCGACCTGCTCTCCAGGCTCATGTTCGGCGCGCGCATCTCGCTCGTCGTCGCATTCGTCGCGGTCATCGTAGAGGTGACCGTGGGGACGTTCATCGGCGCGGTGGCGGGGTACTTCGGCGGCTGGATCGATTGGGTCCTGATGCGCATCACCGACGTGTTCCTGTCGATTCCGTTGTTGCCGCTCTTGCTGGTCATCACCGGGATCATCATCAACGTCTCCGACAAGGCGTCGCTCAGTTTCGTGTGGATCTGTATCATCATCGGCTTGCTGTCGTGGCCTACTGCGGCTCGCCTTGTCCGCGCCGCCTTCTTGAGCTTGCGCGAAAAGGAGTTCGCCGAGGCAGCGCGAGCGGTCGGCGGCGGTAGCGCGCGCATCATCTTGCGGCATCTGTTGCCCAATGCCATGGCGCCCATCATCGTGCAAGCGACGCTGGACATCGCCAACATCATCATCTTGGAATCCGTGCTCTCGTATCTCGGTTTCGGCATCCAGCCCCCGACGGCGTCGTGGGGCAGCATGCTCGCCAACGCGCAGGAAAACGCGCAGATAGCGTGGTGGGCCGCGGTGTTCCCCGGCTTGTGCATCTTCGTGACCGTGCTGGCTATCAATTACATGGGCGACGGCCTGCGCGACGCGCTCGACCCCAACGTCAGTTAACGCGACCGAAAACGGAAATTTCGATCGCACGGCGTAATGTAGCGTCCGGCCCAGGTGGCGGAATTGGTAGACGCGCTAGTTTGAGGGGCTAGTCGGGTAAAACCGGTGCAGGTTCGAGTCCTGTCCTGGGCATTCGCTTCAACGTTTGGGGATCAGCAAAGCGGCGGACAACGCTCCGCCGAACGCCAGCAACGCGCCGACGATCATGACCAGACGGAAGCCTGCCACATACGCCTCCCGCGTCGCGTTTTCCATCTCTCGAGCTGCAAGCGGCGAAACCGATGGCGGCGGCTTTGCGGCTACCATCTTTATGCGCTCGGCGTCGAACGCCGCGCGCACGTCCGGCGTCATCGCGATGGGCGCGAGCCGGCCATCGAGAGCGTGATTGTACACGGTCCACAGGACCAAGCTCAGGGCCGCGACCGCCAAGAGCGACGCGACGCGCGAGATCGCATTATTGATGCCGGACGCGATGCCCGCGTTCTCTTCGCCGGCGGCGGTCATCACCGTCGTGGTCAGCGGCGCCACAGCGGTCGCCATACCAATGCCCAATACCATCACCGCCGGGAAGTACGTCGTCCAGTACGACCCGCCGATGTCCGGCAGGGCGAACAGCGCCAGTCCCAATCCAGCGACCGCCGGCCCGACGACGAGCGGCAACTTCACGCCGACGCGCGGGATGAGACCGCCGGCCCAGCGCGAGAGCAGAAACATCAGGATGATGAAAGGCAGCAGCGAAGCGCCGGCCGCAAAGGGCGAATAACCCTGCACCTGCATGAGATCGAAGGGCAAGAAGAACAGCGCCCCGCCGAGCGCGCCGTAGAGCAGCAGCGTCAACACGTTGACGCCGGTGAAGGTCCGCGAGCGGAAGAGCCCAAGCGGGACCATCGGCGCGGGGCTGCGCCGCTCGACGATAAGAAACGCAGCCAGAATCGCCAACCCGCCCGCGATGCAGCCCAGCACGAGGGGGTGGGCAAGCGTGAGCGCGGTCGATTGGATCAGGCCGAAGACGATCGCGCCCAAACCGAGCGTGGCCAGCAAAGCGCCTGGAATGTCGAGCGGCTTGGGGGTCGTCGTATCCCTGGATTCCAGCAAGTGCACGAACGCGATCCACACCGCAGCAGCCACGAGCGGCACGTTGATGAAGAACACCCAGCGCCAGGACGCATGTTGGATGAGGTATCCGCCCAGCAGCGGTCCGATCGCCGCGAAAATCGCCGTGCTTCCCGACCACGTGCCGATCGCGCGTCCGCGCTCTTGGTCGTCAAAGGATGCGCTGAGGATCGCCAGACTTGTCGGCGTGAGCAGCACGCCGCCCACGCCTTGAACGCAGCGCGCCGCGATGAGCTGCCCGACATTGGGGGCGAGCCCGCACCATATCGAGCCGGCGGCGAACAACAGAAGCCCGCTGATAAAAACGCGCCGGCGTCCCAGGCGGTCGCCGAGCGATCCGCCGACGAGCATGAGCGACCCGAGCACGAGCGCATACGATTCCACGACCCACTGCACGTCCACGAGGGTGGCGCCCAACTCGGCTTGCAACGCGGGCAGCACCAGATTGGCGACGGAGCTGTCGATGAAGACGAGCGCCGAACCGATGATGGTAGCGGCTAGGATCCACGGCGCGGACGCGGCAGAGCAGGGCGCGCTCGCCGAGCGCGCGGCGATGACGCCTTTATCGCAAGGCTGCTGAACGCTGCCGATCAAGCTTGACACGTCACGCTCTTCAGTCGCCGATCGCCCACTCCACGAACGGCCGGGATTTCACGAGGCCCGAGTCGACGAAGATCGCCGGATGTTCGGTCGTCGGCTTCAGCTCGACGCGGAAACGCACGTTCCCGCCGGCGAACGCGAAACTGTAGGTCGAGTCCTTGTCGAGCCCGGCGCCGACGCACGTCGCGTAGTCCCGGTGCAGCGGCGCCGTGAACTCCACGCGCGTCTTCGTCGCCTTCGTACGCCTGGCCGCACCGGCAATCGCAAGGGTGTCCGCGACTACGAAATTATCGCCGCCGCCTTCGTAGGATTTGAACCACGTCCAAAGCCCTACCGTCTTGGGGCAGATCCCAGCGTTGCGCACCACGTGGATGAACAAGTCCGCCTTGCGCGGCGGAATAGCGCGTGCGGCCGTGGTAGTGGCCGCTATCGCCGGAGCAAAGAGAATCATCGTTGAGCCGAAGGCGGCTGCGATCCGCGCTGCGAGCATGAGGCGGCGGTTCGGTTTGGGAAGGGGTTTCTCATCGTGAAATGGGCCATCGGCATCGATCTCGGAGGCTCGCACGTGGCGGCGGCAGCCGTCAACGAGCGAGGCAAGATCAAAAGCCGCCACAAACGCGAGCTGGCGTCGCACGACGTCAAGTACGTCGTGAGCGAAATCGCTAAAGTCGTAGAAAAGGCCATCGAGGGTCTCGGCAAGAGAATCGTCGGCATCGGCATCGGCGCGCCGGGCAACATCGACGACAAAACCGGCGTCGTGCGCTTCTCGCCGAACTTCGGCTGGTCCGACGTCCCGTTCCGCCGCAAGCTCGAGAAAAGATTAGGCCGTTCGGTGCGCATCCTCAACGACGCGCGCTGCGCGACGATCGGCGAATATCTGCACGGCACCGGCAAAGGCACCAAAGAGTTTGCGTTGATCACGATCGGCACGGGGCTCGGCGGCGGATTCGTGTGCGGCGGAAAACTCATGTTGGGCAACCTGATGGGCGCCGGCGAGGTCGGCCACCACACGATCCGGCCCGATACCGGGTTCGTGTGCAACTGCGGCAAGATCGGTTGCTTCGAAGCGCAAGCGTCAGGCCAGGGCCTGCTGCGCCACGCCATGGCGGTTGCGCCGTCATTCCCCTACAGCGTGCTGTTCATGACGCCCAAGGAGCAGTGGGGATCGAAGATGGTCTCGCGGGCGGCGGCCGCAGGCGACGAGCACGGGCTTGCCGCGTGGAACCGTTTCTTAGTCGATCTTTCGATCGGCGTCGCGAACATCGTCGCTTTTACGAACCCCGAGGTGATCGCGCTGGGCGGCGGCGTTGGACAGACCGACGACGCGCTGCTGGCGATTCCGCTGACGAAAATGGTCGACGAACTCACGACGATGGTGCCGAAGGGTCAGACCACGATCGTCCGAGCGAAACTCGGCAACGACGCCGGCATCGTGGGCTCCGCCATGCTGGCGATGCACGGCCTCCCATGAAAAAGAGAATAGTACATTTCCATTTACATAAGTCTCAGCAGGAAGCGGGCGATGTCGTCGGCGGCGCGCGGCCGCGCGCTGGCAAGGGCTCCCTCGCGCAATCGTTTCAGCAGCGATCCGTCAGCGCCGAACAGCCGCCGGATACAGTCGTCCACCGCCTCAGGCTCGAGCGCGACGATGCCCGCTTCGCGCGACTCGACATAGGCGAGATTGCCGGCCTCCTGGCCTGAGATGTAATCGCACACGATGATCGGCAAGCCGCACGCGGCTGCCTCGCATATCGCGCCGGGTCCAGCCTTGGTCAGCAGCGCGTCCGAAGCACGCATGTACTCGGCGACGTTGTCGACAAAGCCGACGACGCGCGTATCGGGGCCGAATTTGGCAGCCATCTTCTGGAGCCGACGCTGCAGCGAGAGATTGCGGCCGGCGATCGCGACGAGCTGCAAGCCTAAAGCGCGCACGCGCGGTGCGATGTGCCGCAGGATCGCGAAGAGCCGTCCGCCGCCCTCGCCCCCGGCCATCATCAGCAATGTCTTGCGGGTCACGTCGAGGCCAAGCGCGCGCTTTGCCTCGGCCGAATCGGCGACTGGGTGAAAGCCTTCGCGAATCGGCAGGCCGAGATCGTGAACGCGCGACTCGGGAATGTCGCGCGCCAGACAGACGCGCTTTGCTTCCGGCGATGCCACGATGTAGTGATCCGCCGGGGCATCAGCGGTCCAACTGTGATGGATCGTCACGAGATCGGTGATCACGGTGACGAACGGCACCTGCATGCGCATGCTGTCGATGCTTTCGCGCGTGATCCCGTTGAGCAGAGGGTGCACCGACACCAGCATGCTCGGCGCCATGCGCGCCAGCAGCCGGCGGAACTTACCGCGCATGAACGGCTTGGCGAATTCGGTCATGATGCGGGTGCGCGTGCGGCCATTGGACAGGTGATATAGCGCGGAATAGGGGCTTGGCCGCACCTTCAAAAGCGTGCCGTAGGACTTGATGCCCTCGCGCAGCGGGAACACGCCGCACGCCGCGAACACGTCCACCATTTCGGCTCGCAGACTGTCAGCGGGGCTCATGCGGCTCAGCGCCGCGGCGATCGCCTGCGCTGCGGTGCGGTGCCCTCCGCCGGTATCGGAGAAGAGGAACAAAGCCGTGCGCACGTCGACAGCCGGCTTTGCTAGCGTCCGGTGCACGCCAATGCGTTTACGCATTCGCGTCGGCGGGGCCTGTGCCCGGATGCGGGTGCAACGCCTAGGGCCGGGCCCTGCTGCGCACGAATGGAGCGGGCGCCAGTCGCAGCGCGAGAAAGGAACGCACCACGGTTAAGAACAGCGTGAAGGTCGATCCAGGCCTCGAGGGCGTGGTCGTCGGGTCAACCGCGATCAGCCGCGTGGCCGGCCAAGAGGGCCGCCTCACCTACCGCGGCTTCGACATCGCCGACCTCGCCGCCAACGCGTCGTTCGAAGAGGTGGCGTTCTTGCTGTGGCACGGGCGGTTGCCAAGCCGGAAAGAACTAGACGAAGTGCGGCGCGACATGGCCGCGCATCGCGAGTTACCCGACGCGGTGCTCGCGATGCTGCACGGCGTTCCGCACGACGCGTGGCCCATGGATGTCCTGCGAACGGCCGTGTCGAGTCTGTCGCTGCATGTTCCCGTCCGGCCCGATGGCACGCATGTCTCTGACGTCGCGACCGCGATGCGCCTCACCGCCGCCGCCGCGACTGCGGTGGCCGCATTCGATCGCCTGCGCCGCGGGCTCGAACCGATCGCTCCACGCGCCGATCTAGGACACGCCGCGAACTTCCTTTACATGAAAAATGGAGAAGCGCCGAACGAGCACGCCGCGCGCGCGCTTGACATGTATTTCGTATTGCTCGCGGATCACGGCTTCAACGCCTCGACCTTCGCAGCGCGCGTCACCGTCAGCACCTGGGCCGACATGTACGCCGCGGCGACGACAGCCATCGCCACGTTGCAAGGCGACTTGCACGGCGGCGCGCCCGGCAAAGTCATGAAGATGATCCTCGACATCCGTGAGCCGGACCGAGCCGAGAAGTACGTCCGCGACGTCGTGGACAAAGGCGGCCGCGTCATGGGCATCGGTCACCGCGAATATAAAGTTCGCGACCCGCGCGCCGAGCCGCTGGAGAAGATGGCGCGCGATCTAGGGCAAGAGACCGGCCAACCGCAATGGTATGCGGTGGCGCGCCGGCTCGAAGACGTCGCGGTCAAAGTGCTGGACGAGAAGAAACCTGGCCGCCGTCTTTACGCGAACGTCGAGTTCTACACCGCGCCGACGCTGTACGCGCTCGGCATCGAGCCCGACAGCTTCACGTGCATGTTCGCATGCAGCCGCATGGCTGGCTGGACCGCGCACGTGCTCGAGCAGATGAAAGACAACCGCCTGATCAGGCCGCAAGTGGAATACAGCGGGCTGATGGGGCTGCCGTGGGTGCCGATCGACAAACGGACTTAGGACAATCCGCGCGAGCGCTTGAAGAATTGGACGGCGCGCTCGTGTTTTTGGGCCGCCGCTCGCGAACCAAAGGTGCCTAAGTTCCTGCGCCTGCCTGTCTTCGGGTCGATCTTTCTCGAATACAGCCGGTATTTGCCGGACGGCGGATCATGCTTTCTTGATACCCAATAAAACCCGAAAGCGCGCTCCCAACCGGGGAGCGCGCTTTTTCTTATGCGCGAGGTCGTTCGGTGGTATTTTTGGTTACGCGATGGCGGCCTCGCGGAAAACGACCGTGAAGCCGTGGCGGATCGCCACGAGGTAGCAAGCCGAGCAGATGTGGTACTGCGGAACGTCTTCCGCTATGGTCACGTAGAACTTCGACGCCGCGGCGTCGCAATGACAAAAGGTGCAGTGATTCATCTAGCCCGGCTCCTCCACGAAAAAGGCTTTCTAATGATATGACATGTTACGCACTCCACTGTGACCGCTCGCGGGGTGTGTGTGACCACCGTCACAGCGACGAAAGCCGCTCGAGCCTTGCGATGACCGCCGCTGCGCTTTGCTCGTGCTCGGGCTTCATCAGCACGCTGCGCAGAACCGTACAATCTTCGCCGTCCCATATAAGGCCGGGCATCGCGAGCCGGCCGAATGTCTTGGGCACCCGCCACTTGGCGAGGTAGACCGGCTCTTGCGGATCTGACGCCGCGCGTTCGAAGAGCTGCTCGGAACGCTGCGAGACTACAGAGGCTTTGACTCCGGCTAACGGTCCGGGGGCCAGCGTCACGATATCGAGTTCCGGTTCCACGACCGGGACCAGAGCCAGGCCTTTGCGCGCCGCAGAAGTCGCGCCCAGCGCGGCGCGCCGGCACCTGAGGAGCACCGCGCCGAGACCCTCGCTTGGAAGCAACGGCAGACAGCGCAGCGTCACCCACAGCGCCGCGGCGGCAGCTCCGGCGCGCGAGCACTCGAGGGAGATCTCACCGAGGTGCAACTCGTTGGAAGAGAAGTACGTGTAGGGCGAGTCGTGCTTGTACAGCGCGCCGACGGCCGGATCGCGAAAGATCACGCAACCGCACCCGTAGGGCTGCAACCCATGCTTGTGCGGATCCACCACGACCGAATCGCACGACGCGATCGCGCGCCAAGGCGCGGGGTCCATGCGCGCCTCCGGCTCGGAGGCGAGCAGCGAGAAAAAGCCGCCATAGGCCGCATCGCAATGCACGCGCCAACTGCGCTCGCGAGCCACGGGCACGATTTCGTGAATCGGATCGACGGCGCCGGTCGCAGTCGTGCCGGCGGTCACCACGACCGCGCCGATGCGAGCGACGTCAGGCGAGTCAAGGAGTGCAGCGACGTCGAGGCGCCCGCGCGCATCGACCGGAATGACGCTCGTTTCGACGCCGAGCAGCGCGCACATGCGCGCATGCGTGTAGTGCGCTTCGGCGGAAAACGCGATGACTTTTCCCGGCGCGAGACGCGAAGCGACCCACAGCGCCTCGAGGTTCGCGATCGTGCCGGAACTCGTGAGATGGCCTAGGTGCTCATGATAGCCGAACATGGCAGCGATCTGCGCCACGACCTCGCGCTCCAACGCGGCGGTTGCAGGCCCGCCGTCCAGCGCGTGGTTGTTAGGATTGATGCGCGCGGCGGCAAGATACGCCGCCAGCGCTACCGGATGCGGCGGTTTGAGCATCTGACCGGCGTAATCCGGATGGAAGAACGGGTAGTTGTCATGCAGCCGCTCGACGAGTTCGTCGATCGCGCGCGCCGCAAGATCGACATCGAGCGCCAGACTCTGATCGCGCTCGAACGGGCGCCAGCGCTGTTCCCACGCGGCGATGCCGTCCATCGCGCGATTCAAGAGCGCGCGGAATTCGGCTTCAGTCGTGGTTCAATCCCCGACGGGGGCGAACAAGTCGTCGAGGTCTTCCCGAGTGAGGCTCTTGGCGAACGCGGCATCGGTGGCGACGACCGAATCGGCCAGCGCCTGCTTGCGGCCTTGCAATGCTTGGATCTTCTCTTCGACCGAGCCCAGAGTGACGAGGCGATACGCAGTCACCGGTTTGGTCTGCCCGATGCGGTGCGTGCGGTCGATGGCCTGACGCTCGATGGCCGGGTTCCACCACGGATCGTAAAGGATCACGTAATCGGCCTCGGTGACCGTCAAGCCGACGCCGCCGGCTTTGAGGCTCATGAGAAAAACGGGCGGCCCATCCTCGCGGCGGAAATCATCGAGCACTTTGCTGCGGTTCTTCGTCGAGCCGTCAAGGTAGGCATAGCCGCGGCCGCGCTGATCGAAGGACTCGCGGATGATGCCCAGCATCTCGGTGAACGATGAGAAGACCAGCACGCGGTGTCCGGATTCCACGATTGATTCGACCAGCTCCAAGAACGCCGAGAACTTGCCTGAGGCGTCCTCGTCTTCGAGCCAGTGCTCGCCGACCAAGCCGGGATGATTGCAGATCTGGCGCAACTTCGTGAGCGCCGCTAGGATGGACAATTGTGCTCGCCCGATGCCGTGCTCGTCCACTTCGCGCAAGATCTCGCGCCGCGCGCGCAGCACGACCTCGCGGTACGCCTTGCGCTGCGACGGGGTCATCTCGCATTCGATCGTCTGCTCGGTGCGCGACGGCAGGTCGGCGGCGACTTGCGTCTTCAGCCGGCGGATCATGAACGGCTGCACGCGTTTGGCCAAACGCTGCTGCTTTTCGGCGTCACCGTCGCGCATGATCGGCGTCTCGAACGCGGTGCGGAAATGGCTCTCGTTCCCGAGCAGCCCAGGCATGACGAAATCCATGATCGACCAGAGGTCGAGCACCGAGTTCTCGATCGGCGTGCCGGTGAGCGCCAAGCGCTGCTCCGATTCGAGCGACTTGATGACTTGCGATATCTTGGCCTGCGGATTTTTGATCTGTTGCGCTTCGTCGAGCACGACGGTGCGGAAGTTGATCTTGGAAAGCGTTTCGGCGTCGCGTCGCGCCAGCGCGTACGAGGTGACGAGCATATCGTACTTGTCCACGTCTTGGTAGACGGCATCGCGGCCCGCGCCGGCGGACAGCAGCACGACTTTCATCTCCGGTGTGAAGCGGGCAGCTTCGCTCACCCAGGTGTGGGTCACGGAGGTCGGGCAAACGATGAGGTTCGGCGCGCTGCGCCTGCGCTGGCGCTCGCGCTCCAAGTAGGTGAGCACCTGCAACGTCTTGCCGAGCCCCATGTCATCGGCGAGGATGCCGCCGAACGCGTACTGCGCGAGATACGCAAGAAAATCCAAACCGCGCCGCTGGTAGGGGCGCAGGATCTTCACCAAGTGTTTCGGTGGATCGACCTCTTGGATGCCCGAGAAACCGCGCACGGCTTCGCGCAACTCGCGCAACGGTTCGGGCATGTGAGCGTCACCGCACGCTTTGGCGAGGTCGTCATACACGGACAACATCTGCGCCGCGGTCAAGCGCGCCTTGCCGCCCCGCTCGAGCCCGCCGCCGAATCCGCCGGTAGCCTCGCGCAGCAGCGCGAATGACGATAGGTCGATGAACTTGCCGTCGGCGAGGCGGTAGTAGCGGCCGGTGCTCTGCCAGAGAGCCTTCACGTCGTCGGGCGAGAGCGGCTGACCGTCCAGCATCAACTCGACCGAGATCTCAAGCCAATCTATCGGACCGAACATGCCGCCGGCGCCGCGGATCATCGGCTTGGCCGCGGCTTTGGCTTTTTCTTCACCGCTGTCCACGGAAACCGCGACTTGCAGCGCTTTGGGGCCCTCCACCAACGACTTGACGGTGTCGTCCAT
Source organism: Candidatus Tumulicola sp. (assembly GCA_035601835.1). Lineage (NCBI taxonomy): Bacteria > Bacillati > Vulcanimicrobiota > Vulcanimicrobiia > Vulcanimicrobiales > Vulcanimicrobiaceae > Candidatus Tumulicola > Candidatus Tumulicola sp. Next base: position 466,395 of record DATNNM010000011.1, read on the forward strand.
GTCGAGCTGATAGTCCCCGCGCCACGTCGCGAGCGTGTCGGTGCCGAATTGATACGCGGCGTCCGTCGGCTCGATGCGCCACGCGGTGTCTTCGTACTGCGGGATGTTCTCGCCGGGATGTTGCGCGGCAAGAGCTTCACGCACTTCGGCGGCCGGTCTGCAGCCGGGGCTCTCGATGCGAGCCCGCAGTGCGTGCGCAAGGGAGGGATCGCAATAGGCATAGCGCGGCGTCGAGCCCTTCTTGCCGTCGTCGACGCGCTGCAGCGGGCTGAACTCTTGCGGTGTCACTTTCCAATTCGCGCCGGAAATAGCGTCTTCGATCGACGCCTCGATGGTGATGCCGTCTCCCTGCCAGCGCAGGCCCAGCAGTGTTTGCAAGCGCATGTCGGCCGGCATGACCATGAGCGAGGAGGCGGTCGCGGGATCGAGCAGATTATGCGCGCGCTCGAGGAACTGCGGAACATCGGCCGGCGAAAGGCGCAGCGCGCCAGGCGTCTTGAGTCGTTCCACGATGCGCAAGCTGCACGAGCCGTCGTGCAAATAGAATGTCGTGCCGTCGAACAGCCACGCCGGCGTTCCATCGATCGGCCGTACCGAGGATGCTTCGGCGACGGATCCGTCCGGGCGGATGAAACGACCGGCGAGTTCTAGATCGCCGGCCGCGGAACGCTGCCCGAAAAGCTGCAAGCGCAGCGGTGAAAGCACGATCTTCACCGTCGGCATCGACTCCGGGTGCTCGCCGAGTTGATCTTCGTAGCGCACGCGCGGATGCGCGATGAGGCGCAGCAGCAGCTGCGCGAAGTTGTTGGTCAACGCTTTGGTCTGCTCGCTGGTCGCGCGCGCCAGCGCATAATCTGCAGGCGTGCCGAACATAGAGCCGAGCGAGGCATCGGAGAGCAAGGCCGCGTCGTGGCGGTCCCACTCATCGCCGGTGAGATTCGCTTGGCGCGTCGTGCGATAGAGCTGTTGGAGATCCGCGTGCGTGCGCGCGACGCCATGGAGTTTCGGCGCATCAAGGCACAGACGGGCGTAGAAGATGCCCAAGCGATCGTCAAAGCCTACGACCACCCACAAGCGCCTTCGCGGCACGACCGATTCGTGGTGCGGGGTGAGCAGATCCAGCAGGCCTTGCACCGCCGGCACCGCGCTCTGCGCACGCGGTTCGGCGATCGCCGGCGAGCCATTTTTCCCGTTGCCCGGAGGCGCGTGGGTCGCCAGGCCGTTGCCTTCCGTCTTGCCGTCGCTCTGAGCATGCGCAGCCTCTTCGGCCTGGCGCGTGGACAATTCGATGAGCGTGTACAGCGCCGCGACGGCATGCTTGCAGTCGTAGCCATAGCGGCAGGTGCAGTTGCAGCGCAGCCCGAGCGGCGGACGCGAGGTGTCGCGCGTCAGCGTGGTGGTGTGGGTCTCAGTGTCGGCGACCGTCGCGACCAGATCGACGCGCCGCACGTTGATCGATCGAACTTTGCCGCGCTGAAAAGCAGCCAGCCCTTGCGCGATGATCGGCTTGGGAAACGTGCCGTCGATAGCGGGTTGGGAGGGGATGCTTGCTTGCCACTGTCCGAGCGGCGGCCCGCCACGCTCCGGTGCAACCCCCTCCTCAAAACGAAGCATCACAGGTTGCACGGACTTGGACGGTGCGCGGACAGCCATACTTGTCAAAGTTCGCCAAGCGGTTTCGGGCTCCCGCCTAGGACGGGCACTTGATTTAACAGAAATTCAGCCCTCGCTCCGAGCAGTGCGAGGAGCGGCATTACGCTTTCAATTGAAGGAGAGTCGCTATGGAGCGCCGACAACGTGCGTTGCCCATTTTCCTCATCGCCGGCTTCGTCGCGGTTCTCGTGACCGCGCTGCCGCTGTTCTCGAGCAGTTCGGCGTCGCCGGCCACGATGGTCCAGTACACGCAGATGACGAAGGTCAACCTGCCCGGCATGGGCGTCCTCAAGATGTTCATGAAGGGAGCGAACACCGAAACCCGCGTGACCACAACCATCGGGCCGGGAAGGACGCGTACCGATAATAACGACGGCACGAGCTACATCATACAGTGCGACCTCAAGCAGGTGGTGCACCTCGACACCAAGGCCAAGACGTATTGGGTGAAGACCTTCGCCGAGGCGCAGGCCTATATGGACGCCCAGTACAACGCGATGGCGCAAAAACTCAAGACGGCGACCATGCCGCCGCCGCAGCCTCAAGGCTCGCCGATCCAGGGCAAAGGAACGGTCACCGTCGACTTCAACGAGCAGCCCGACGATCAGACGCAAGTGATCGCGGGAATGACGGCACACCACGTCGTCGACACCGTGACGTTGAAGTTCGCGGGTACCGGCGATTGCAAAGGTTCCGGCGATCTTGCTTTCCGCAGCGACGAGTGGTACGTCAAGAACGAGCTGCCCTCGATGAATTGCCCGAACGCCCCGAAGATGCGGACGCCGCAGACGGCGGTGGCGCCTGCAGGGCCGCAGCAGGCATCTCCTTGCTTTTCTTTCCAAAGCGAGGCGCACTCAAAGAGCCACCCGGGCAATCGCTTCGTCCTGAAGGAAGATACGTCGATGGGGGTAGGCGGTCACTTCGGTTTCTCCACGCATGACGAGATAACGTCCTACCAGACTCTGCTCTACGATCGGGCGTTCCTCGATGTTCCCGCGGGCTACACGCAAGTCCAACCGACCCAGGCGCCGTAATCCGGTTCTAGCCGGCTAGCGGTGCAAAAACTCGCGATCGAAGGGCTGTACGTGTGGTCGGTCTGGCAAACCGACCGCAACGTGCACTTCAATTCGTACTTCTACAAGCACGCCGACGGCAATCTCGTCGTGGATCCGCTGGCGTGGCTGCCTGAAGACGAAGCGGAGATGCTCGAGATGGGCGGGGTCGCGTGGATCGTGGTGACCAACCGCGACCACGAGCGCCGCACGCGCGAATTGGCTCGCTCCTTCGGCGCGAAGATCGCCGCGAGCGAAAAAGATGCACCGCTGCTATCCGGTCCGGTCGATCGGACGCTCAAGCACGGCGACGAAGTGGTCCCCGGCGTCGCGGTCATCGCGCTTGACGGCTTGAAATCGCCGGGCGAGATCGCGCTGCACTTCAACTACAAGCGCACGGCCATCGTCGGCGATGCGCTGTGGGGAGACCCGGCCGGTTCCGTCCGTCTCTTGCGCGACGACAAGCTGCTCGATCCGAAAGCGGCCGTGCTCTCGCTGCGCAAGCTGTGGGCGCTGCGGCTCAAGACGCTGCTTGTCGGGGACGGCGCCAACATCTATGGCGACGCAGATCGCGTCATCGGCGAGTACCTGCAGAGCAGAAGCGATGTCTTCGTGAACCGCATCAACATCGACGAGCTCGAGGGTGTTCCCGACAACGACATGGACGGCAAGTACGCCGCCACGGCGCGCGAGATCGGCTTCCTGATCGGGGCGCGCAACCTCGGTTATTGGATCTGCACCATTCCGTCGGGCTCACGTTTTTGCCCGATGCACGGCCACATGCTCGAAGAGGAGATGTTCATGGTGTGGGATGGCGAGCCGACGATCCGAATGACGCGCGGCGAGTTCGTCTGCCGGCGCGGCGATTTCATCGCCTTTCCCACCGGCGAGTCCGGCACGCACCAACTCATCAACAAAAGCGACAAGCCGTGCACCGTTCTGATGGTCTCCGACCATCACCCCGACGAAGTTTGCTGGTACCCGGATTCCAAGAAGCTCATGCTCGACGGGCTCGGCGGTCTCATCGTCCGTTCCGAACCGGCGCTGGACTATTTGGACGGCGAGTGATTTAGCCGCGCGTTCAGCGCTTTGCGGAACTCAGCCGGATCATTCGCATCGGGCCGGCTCAAGTCCAACCTCATGGACGCGCTCGCCGCCGCCCCAGTCGGGTTGACGCCATTGAGATTGATCGAGGGCGCGACTGCTGCCCAGGGTCGCATATCCGGAGTAGCGGCGAACAGGGCCGTCATCGGTGTGGCGGCGGCGTCGAATTGGGTCATCGGGGGCAAGCCTAGGAGCAGCTCGACCGTGCGCAACACGCTGGACGACGTGTACTGCGTATGGTCGACGATGCCGCGCCGCACGTAGGCGCCGGCCACGAGCGCGACGGAGCGCTGATCGCTGACGTGGTCCGGGCCGTCTTGCGCGTCGTCCTCGACGCTGAAAACGACGGTATCGCGCCAGTAGGCGCTATTGCTCAGCGCCTCGATCATGCGCGCCAGCGCATAGTCGTTGTCCGCCACCATCGCGTTCGGGGTGTGGTAACCGGGCTTCAGCGCTGCGGTGTGGTCGTTCGGCAGCGAAACGACTTCCAACGCGGGCAAGCTCTCGGTGGCCTCGTAGCCATGAAATTCGCGCAGCCATTCGTGGATGCGATCCTGGTCCGAGTAGGCGGTGTCGAAGCCTCGATAATGCGTATCGAGAATGCCCTCGAGCGAAGGCACGCCCGCCCGCGCCGCTCCAGGCGGCGAATCGAAAGCGGTGAATTCGCCGTAGACGCGCACGCTCTGCCCGTGTCGCGCCGCGTCTTCCCAAATGAAACCGGAAGAGGGCATTTCTGCCGGCGCGAGCGAGAAGTCCCAGCCGCGATGCGAGTACGCCGATGGCCAAAGCTTTGCCACGTAGTCGGAGACGTAGGCCGCGTCACTCCACTGATGCCCGTCGGCGCTGACTTGGCCCTCGACATAAAAATTGTCGAGCAGCGCGAAATCCGCGGCCAAGCGATGGATGTTCGGCGTCACGCGCCGACCGAAGGCCGCAAGGTTGGCGTCCCCGTTGCCGCGCGAATCATCGCCGAGGACTTCATCATAGGTGCGGTTTTCGCGAATCACATAGATGACGTGTTTGATGGGTGGCAAGCCAGCCCGGGTCGTCGTCGCGTCAGGCCGGTAGAGCGCGTTCGCGCGCGCGCTCGCCAGACCCGAGATCAGGGCTGCGCGATCCGGCACCGCGACCGTCTGCAGCGCGCCCGTGGACAGCACCCCGATGTAGTTCGGATCGGTGGTGGAGTGGCCAGTGGACGTCGACGTGAGATCGTTGTGCGCGTTTTGCGGGTTGGCGTGGCCCGACACGCCCATGCCGTCTAGGATGTACAAGCGCCGGCCGTCGTGGCTGAGCTCGACATCGGTCGGATACCAGCCCGCGGGCACGGCGCCGAAGACGCGCGGCGCGGCTGAGGAAACGTCGATCGCGACGACCGCATTCGCGCCGGCGTCGGCGACGTAGAGCGTGCGGCCGTCCAGTGACTGCGAGAGTCCGTTTGGCGCGGCGCCGGCGGGCGAAAAGGGATAGAGCGCGGCATCGATCGTGCTGCGCACGCGATTGGTCTGGGTGTCGATCAGCGCCACGGAGTTGTCGTCGGCGCACGCGGCGTAGAGCGTGCGGCCGTCGACGCTGAGCAGCAATGCGTTCGGATGGGGGCTGACGGGGATGGTGGCCGTGGTCGCGCCTTTGGCGATATCGACCACGCTGACGCTCTCCCCGCCCCAGTTAGAGACGTAAACGCGCGCGCCGTTTTGCGAAAGGGCGACGTCCAGCGGGTGGACGCCGACCTTGGCGGCCAGGAAGTTGGTGCCGGTGCTCGTGTCCACGCCGACCAACAGGTCCGCGCCTTCCACCGCGGTGTAAAGCGATTTGCCGTTCGACGACACCGCGATGCCGCCGGCGAATAGCTTGCCCACGCCGACAGGCCAGACCGCCGGATCGCTCAGCTTGCCGGAGCCCGGGTCGAACGGGTAGCGCAGCACTCCTCCGTCGCCGCCGCTGGAGACGTAGAGGGCACGACCGTCGGGAGAAAAAGCAACGCCGAAGAACGTGCGCTCGATCGGCCGAGAATCGGTGACGCGCCCGTTGCCCTCATCGACGACGACCACCGACTGTTTGGAAAAGCCTGCGTTGGTGATCGCGAGCCATCGACCCGTGGCGTCCTGCGCCATGTGAAGCGGAAGGGTGCCAAGTGGGGATAGCGAGCCGGCCGGAGTGACGCGCCAGCCGTTAGGCAGCACCGTGACGTCGGCCGCGCGCGGCGGCGCGCTCGCAGAGAACAGCGCGATAGCGGCCGCAAGGCCGGCGGCATAGCGAGAGGCGTTGAGGCACTGCGTGCGGACAGTCATCGCCCACCTATCTTTGGCGGGGGTGTTCGGCACTTACTGTTTTGCCGAGCAGGGTGAGTTGCCTGCCGTGAGAAGTGCCCAACCAAGCCATTATGAAAACGTCCGCTCGGCCGGTCGCAAAACAACACCGCATCGTCATCCTCGGCGGCGGTTTCGGCGGCGTCTACGCCGCCATGAGGTTGCAGAAGCTGTGCAAGCGGCGTCCGGAAGTGGACATCACCATCATAAGCCGCGACAATTTCTTCCTATTCACCCCGATGTTGCCGCAAGCTGCGACGAGCAGCGTCGACACCAATCACGTCGTCGCTACGCTGCGGCGCATCTGCCCGCGCGCCCGCTGTTGGGAAGCTGAGGTCGAGGCCATCGACCTCGCGTCCCGGCGCGTCTCGGTGACCCACGCAAGCGGCCACCGGCATGAGATCGAATACGACCAACTGCTGCTGGCGCTGGGCGGCGAGACGAACTTCTTCGGGCTGCCGGGCGTGGCGGAACACGCGCTCACCATTCGCTCGCTCGCCGACGCGGTGTTGTTGCGCAACCGCGCGCTCGACATGTTGGAACAGGCGGAGATGGAAGATGACGCGCAACTTCGCAAACGGCTGCTGACGTTTGTGGTCGCCGGCGCCGGCTTCGCCGGTGTCGAGACGGCGGCGGAGCTCGACGTCTTCATGCGCAACGTCGCCGTGCAGTACCGGAACTTCAAGGCCGCCGACATCCGCACGGTGCTGGTCGATGTGCAAAATCGCATTCTGCCCGAATTGAGCGAAGCGCTTGCAGAATTCGCCGAGACAACGCTGCGAAAACGCGGCATGGAGTTCAAGCTCGGCGTCAAGGTGCGCTCGGCGGATGCGGGCGGAGTGGATCTCGAAGACGGCACGCGGATCGACACCCTGACGTTTGTGTGGGCAGGCGGCGTGACCGCGAACAGCCTCGTCGCAAAACTGCCGTGCGCGGGTCCTCGCGGACGCGTGAGCGTGGACGCCGACCTGGCGGTTCCTGGCTACCCCGGGCTTTGGGCGATCGGTGACTGCGCGGAGGTGCGCCCGCCGGACGGCGGCAAGCCGTATCCGCCCACCGCGCAGCACGCCCTTCGCGAAGGGATTCATGCGGGCAGCAACATGATGAGGTATCTTGACGGCAAACCGCTGCACCCGTTCGCGTTCACGATGGTCGGGCAGATGGCGCACCTCGGCGAGCACAAGGCCGTCGCGATGATCGGCGGCTTCAAACTTTCCGGATTCCCCGCGTGGTGGCTGTGGAGGACTTACTATCTATTCCGCATACCGACGCTCGAGCGCAAGATCCGGGTGGCCCTGGACTGGACCCTGGACTTGGTCTTCTCACGCGACACGGTGAAGGTGAATCTGCCCATGCAAGATACGGATAGAAACCATAGCGGCCAATCGCGTAGAATAGGGACATGATTCAGCATGGTGCGCGGACTTCAGGCCGCGCGAGCTCAGAAGTCCGGATCGTGGACCGCGCCTGCCGTCTCATCGATGACGGCGAGGAGCAGCCGACCCTGCAGCGCCTCGCCGAAAAGCTTCGCGTCAGCCCGCACCGGCTCCATCGCGCGTTTCGGAAAGTCGCTGGCGTGACACCACGCCAATATGCGCAAGCCGGCCGCTTCGGCCGCCTCAAAGCGAATCTGCAAAACGGCAAGCCGGTCACGCGGGCGCTTTACGACGCCGGGTTCGGTTCGAGCCGGGCCGTGTACGAGCGCGCAGGGGATCACCTCGGCATGACGCCGGCATCGTATCGGAAAGGCGGAGCCGGAATGGAGATCGCCTACACGGTCGTGGACTGCCCGCTCGGCCGCCTGCTCGTCGCGGGCACGCATAAAGGCGTGAGCGCCGTGAGCCTCGGCTCGTCCGACGGCGTTCTCGAGCGCTCGCTGCGCGACGAATATCCGGCCGCGGACATCCGCCGCGGCGGCGCCTATCTCACCGAGTACGTCCGCGCGATCGTGGCGCATCTGCGCGGCCGGCAGCCGCACCTAGAGCTGCCGATCGACATTCAAGCCACGGCATTTCGCCGGCGCGTGTGGGAACAATTGCGCAAGATCCCATACGGCGAGACGCGCACCTACGGACAGATCGCCGCGGCCGTCGGCGAGCCGAGCGCGGCACGCGCTGTCGGCCAAGCGTGCGGCGCGAATCCGGTCGCGATCGTCATCCCGTGCCATCGCGCGGTGCGCGGCGACGGCAACACCGGCGGCTACCGCTGGGGCCCGGCTCGCAAAGCGAAAATCCTGGCGACCGAACACGAGCGTGTGGAGCAGGAGCTTTAGCTCCTGCTGACCCATCTCCCGGACGCGATTCGCTGGCCATCCTCGGCCTCGCGATTGTACAGGTACACCCACGCCGGCTGCGTTGGGCCCTCTTCGAGGCGCACGCTTCTTATGCCACGTACGTACTCGCTTGCCGAGGGATCGAGCGGGTCGTAACCTTCGACTTCATCCAGCACCTCGAGCGCGACCGCGATGTCCGAAAACCGGAACAATTCGCCGCGCACGACACCCGACCCGTCCTTTAGTCCAGGATAACGGCCTGTCGAATAGAGCAGGCCCGCGACCGACGCGCGCCCCAAAAACTCCGCGCCCCGCATATGCTGATGCAGCTCGCAGCCGTTCATCAGCGCGCCGTACACGAAGATGGTATTCAGCGCGCTTTCAGTCGGCGCCAAGGAAGCCGCCCCCGCTCGCCAAAAGGATGAGAACTCTCACGCGCCCGCCTTCCTCTCAAACCATCACAACTGCATGATCATCCGTGCCGAACGGCTCACCAAACAGTTCCGCACCCTCAAGCGCAAGGAGGGCGTACTGGGCGCGCTCTCCACCCTGTTCTCGCGCGACTACGAAGTCAAAGATGCGGTGCGCGAAGTCTCGTTCGACATGCAGGCCGGCGAGCTGGTCGGTTACATCGGTCCGAACGGCGCTGGGAAGTCCACCACCATCAAGATGCTCACCGGCATCCTCGTGCCGACCTCCGGCAATTGCACCGTCAACGGTATCGTGCCCTGGCTGGACCGCCAGGGCAACGGCCGCCAGATCGGCGTCGTCTTCGGCCAGCGCACGCAACTGTACTGGGATCTTCCGCTCATCGAATCGTTTGAACTGCTGCGGGCGATTTACGGCATCCCCAGCAGCACCTACAAGAAGAACATCAAGGATTTCACCGACTTGCTCGGGCTTGATGAGTTCATGCGCACGCCCGTGCGCCAACTCAGCCTCGGTCAGCGCATGCGCGGCGACTTCGCGGCCTCGATGCTGCACGATCCGAGCGTCGTCTTTTTGGACGAGCCGACCATCGGTCTCGACGTGGTGGCGAAGGAGAACATTCGCACGTTCATCGCGCGCGTCAACCGGGAACGCGGCACGACGTTCATCCTCACGACCCACGATCTGGCGGACATCGAAAAGCTGTGCGCCCGCATCATCCTCATCGATCACGGCCGCAAGTTGTACGATGGCGGCGTCGATGCGATCAAGAATCGCTACGGCCGCAACCGCACGCTGACGGCAGACCTTGCGTGCGAAGATTGTTCGGACTTCGAACTGCACATTCCGGGAGCGCATATCGTTGAACGCAACGGCCCGCGCATCGTAATGGAGTTCAACCGCGACGCGGTGCGCGCGGATCAGCTCATTTCGGCGCTCGCGCAATCGTACGAGCTCAAGGACGTGACCATCGCCGAGCCTGCGCTCGAAACGATCATCCGGGGCATCTATCAGCACGGTTTGGACGGTCTCGCCGCCGAAGCCGGCACCGCAACGCTTCAGGGCGCAGAGGCTCCGACATGACCAAGAACATCGCGTACGCGCTCGCGGTCCTGCTGTCAGCGCTCGCGTTACCCGCCTCCGGCGCCTCAGACGAACAGGAGCAACCGGCCGAGTATCGCGTCGACCTCAACAAAGGCGTGTGGCTCAAGGGACCGAGCCTGCCGTCGGCGCGTCAGGACGCCGCAGCGGCCGTCATCGCGGATCGGATCTACTTGGTTGGCGGCTTCGGGCCGCACGATCGTCAGATGAGTTCGACGCTGGTCTTCGAGCCGGCCGTCGCCACGGAATTCGATACTCAAGACCGAGGCGGTCCGATCGTTCCGCATGTCGGCGAGTGGACCTACGCCGCCAATATCCCGGAGCCGGTGGATCATGCCGCCGCGGCCGGGCTAGACGGCTACCTCTACGTGGCGGGTGGGCGCATCGAGAACTTGGTGAGCAACAAGTTCTGGCGCTACGATCCGATCGACGATCAATGGGTCGAGATGCCCTCCATGCCGTATCCGCGCTACGGCGCCACCATGCAGGCGTTCGACGGCAAGCTCTACCTCATCGGCGGGCAGTCCTCGCACGGCAACGATGAGCAGAGCTTGATGATCTTCGATCCGCAGACGAGCGAGTGGCGCAGCAAACCGTACGAGCTCGGTATCGAACGCATCGCTTCGGCCAGCGCCGTCATCGGCAACCGCATCGCCCTGGTCGGCGGGCGCAACCGGGATGAGATCAACCTGAGCGCATGCGAGCTGTTCGATCCGGTGCGCGATCGCTGGAGCGCCTGCTCGCACTTGCACGAGGCGCGCAGCGGCTTCGGCCTCGCGGTCGTGAACAACCGCATGGTGGCGATCGGCGGCGAGGATCTGCTGCGCGATAGCTGCACCCAGACCTCCGAGATATCCGAAGACAACGGCTACGGCTGGATGAACGGCCCGTGGCTGCCTTTCCCGCGGCACGGCATGGCGGTGGTCACGGTCGGCCAGACCGTTTGGGTCATCGGCGGCACGTCCTATGTCGGCACTGCGCCGATCGACGGGGTCCTGCGCTTCGTCAGTCCAGTCGTCAAGGTCAAGTTCAGGGGCCGCGCGCGCAAGTGAGGGCGGCCGCGTATGTCGAGTTCGCAAAACGGGCGTTTTCGCGAGAGGCGACGTATCGCACCGAAGTTTTCACGCACATCGGCTCGATCGCGCTGCGGGTCTACTTGTACTTCGTGCTGTGGACCGCGCTGTACAAGGGTCACGGCACGCAGGCGGGCTTCTCGCTGCAGGACACGATCACGTACGCCACGCTGGCGCTGCTGTTGGGCTTGATCTTCGGCGTGAACGGCGCGTATGTGATCCGCGAGAAGATCCGCGAGGGCGGCATCGCCATCGATCTCATGCGCCCGATCAGCGTGCCGCTGTACATCTTCGCGGACACGGCCGGGCAGACCGGCTTTGCGATCGTGCAGATCGTCCCCGCGCTGCTGCTCGCCATGCTGCTGCTGGGCCTCAACCACACGCATCTGGAGGCGCCGGCCTCAGTGGGGGCGGCGTTCGCCTTCGTGCTCAGCGTCGGCCTCGGCTTCGTGGTCAACTATTTCCTCGACTTGATGATGGCGACCATCACCTTCTGGACCATGGAGATATTCGGCATCCAGCTGATGGTCCAGTTCATCACATCGCTGCTGGCGGGCGCGGTCGTGCCGTTGCAGTTCTTCCCCGGCGGTTCGGCCGCGATCGCAGAAGCGTCGCCTTTCGCGGCGATTTACAGCGCGCCGATCTCGATCTACATAGGTCAGTATGCCGGCGCGCAGATCTGGTCCACGCTCGCCATGCAAGCCATGTGGGCCGTGGTGTTCGGCGTGTTCGCGATGCTGCTGTGGCACGTGGGCGAGCGCCGCGTGGTGATCCAAGGTGGCTAGCGCCGGCGAGGAACTGGCGCAGCGCAATCTGTTTGCGGATTACTGGCGGGCGTATGCCGAATTCTGGCGGCTGAATTTTCTCACGCTGCTGGAGTACCGGCTGAATTTCTTCATCTGGCTCGCCTTCAGCTTAGTGTTGCACGGCACGGCGGTGGTGACGATCTGGGTCATGATGCAGCGCTTTCCGGTCATGAACGGCTGGCACTGGCAGGAGGTCATCTTCCTCTATGCATTGTTCATGCTCGCGCACACGGTGAACAACACGCTATTCTTCACCGTCGGCAATGTGCCGTGGGATATCCAGGAAGGCAGATTCGACCGCTACATGGTGCGGCCGCTCAACCCGCTGTTCCAAGTCATCTCGCAGCCGGGGCAGATATGGCCGGACGAGATCCTCATCGCGATCGTGTTCTTCGCGGTCGTGCAGGGGCTCGTGCACCTGCAGTGGTCGTGGGCCGCCGTTGCGCTGCTGTTCGGCGCGATGGCGGGCGGGGCGCTGATCGACTTCGCGATCCAGCTCGCGGTCGCGACGCTCTCGTTTTGGGTGATCCGGCTGGATACGCTGCGCTGGGTCGTGATGTCGCTCGAGAACGACTTCACGCGCTATCCGATCTCCATCTACAATCGCGCGGTCCAGATCGTGCTGGCCTACGTGTTCCCGTTCGCCTTCATGAATTATTTCCCAGCCACCACGCTGCTGCACAAGACGATGGACGGCGACTACGCCGTCAACCCCGCGCTCGGGTGGCTCACGCCGGTGGTCGGCGCGGTGTGGTTCGGGGCAGCGTATTGGTTTTGGAAGCGCGGGTTGAACCGCTATCAAAGCACGGGATCGTGACAGACGCGGCGTCGAGGGCTATAGGCTGACGCGATCCATCAGGCGCCGATAGTACGTCTGATTGAGCGACTCGTCCGCCTGCGGCCAGAGCGTGAGGCCGCACATGAAACACGCGAACTCGAATTCGCGATAGCCGAGAATCGGATAGGCATAGGTCCGCCGCTCGAGGCCGAGTGAGCGGCACTTCGGGCAGTGACTCAATGCGACGGTGAGATCGGCGATCACGGGCGCAGACTTTCGCCCCGAGTGCGCGATTCCTTGAGGGAAGAAGACGCCCGATCCCAGAAGGCGCGCCTCTTCTAAGCGAAAGGACGGGCATGGATCTCGCACGCGGTTTTCCACGCAGCCCGCGCGAGCGGCTCGACGGGCTCTCGATGTTCCCGCGCGCCGTCGACAAAGCGCGGGCGAGCATCGCAGGCACGCTTGGCGAGTATATCTACGATTGCCCTATGGACCGGCAGCTCTTCAGCACGCTCGGTGTGAGCGCCGAGCAGTTCCTCGACGCGGTGAAGCGCTCGGACACGGATGATGACGTGATTTCGCGCCTTCGCCCTTTGCGCAAACCGCTCGGCGAGCCGGAGCGCGCGGCTCACAACCAACGCATCGACCACTGGGTGCCCTCGTCGCCGGAGGGTTGGGAGCACTATCGCGAGGACTTGGAAAAGCTCGCGAAGGGTCGCACGGATATCAAGAACCGGACCGATCTCATCGATCTTGAAGAAGGCCGCCTCGCAGCAGCAAAGACTTCGTAGCAACGGACCTTTGTGGAAACGGACCTTCAGGTCCGTTTAAGGTATGAATACCAAGACCATCATCGAGCCGTTCCGCATCAAGGTCGTCGAACCGATCCGCCTGACCACGCGGTCGGAGCGCGAGGCGCATCTCAAGGCTGCTGCTTACAACCCTTTTCTGCTGCATGCGCGAGACGTGCTGATCGACCTTCTGACCGACAGCGGCACCGGGGCGATGAGCGCCAACCAGTGGTCGGCGATCATGCGCGGTGACGAATCCTACGCCGGCGCCGAATCCTACTATCGATTCGCCGACGCGGTGCATGACGTCTTCGGTTTCAAACACGTGCTGCCGACGCATCAAGGCCGCGCTGCGGAGCGCATCTTGTTCTCCACGATGTGCAAACCCGGAGACGTCGTGCCCAACAACACGCATTTCGACACGACCCGCGCGAACATCGAGCACGTGGGTGCGGAAGCGATCGACTTGCCGATCGCGCAGGGCCGCATACCGGCAGCCGTGCACCCCTTCAAAGGCAACATGGACGTCGAGGCGTTGGAAGCCTTGATCGAACGGGTCGGTCCGGATCGCATTCCGCTCGTCATGATCACGGTCACGAACAATTCGGGCGGCGGTCAGCCGGTGTCGATGGCGAACATCGCCGCCGTGCGCGCGGTATGCAGCCGCTTCAAGCTGCCGCTGTACCTCGACGCCTGCCGTTTCGCCGAGAACTGCTGGTTCATCCGCGATCGTGAGGCCGGCTACGCCGACACGCCCGTGATCGAAATCGCGCGCGCCCTCTTCTCGCACGCCGACGGCTGCACCATGTCCGCGAAAAAGGACGGCCTGGTCAACATCGGCGGCTTTCTCGCCACCAACGACGACGCGCTCGCGAAGCAAGAATCGAATCTGCTCATCCTCACCGAAGGCTTCCCGACCTACGGCGGTCTGGCAGGGCGCGACCTCGAAGCGATGGCAGTCGGGCTGAAGGAAGTGCTGGACCACGATTACTTGCGCTACCGGATCGTGTCGACGGCCTACCTCGGCAATCATTTCAGCGAGATCGGCATTCCGATCGTCCAGCCGCCGGGCGGTCATGCGATCTACATCGACGCCGCCGGCATGCTGCCGCATATCCCGGCTCGAGAGTTTCCCGGTCAAGCGCTCGCCTGCGAGATGTACGCAGCGGGCGGCATTCGTTCGGCCGAGATCGGCACGGTCATGTTCGGCCACACCGATCCGAACACGCACGAAGAGCACGTCGCCGCGATGGAGCTCGTACGCCTGGCGATCCCGCGGCGCACGTACACCCAAAGCCACGCCGACTACGTGATCGAGGTCATGCAGCAGGTCTACGCGCAGCGCGAGCGCATCCGCGGCATGAAGATGATCTGGCAGTCGCCGCCGCTGCGCCACTTCACGGCGCGCTTCGAGCCGCTCCCATAATGCCCGTCACCGGCATCGACCCGAAGAACGTCCCAGAGCGTTTCCGCCCTATTCTCTACGCGAATCCCTGGGCCGATCATTTCGATCTCGAGGTCGTGAGCTACGGGTCGGGCAAAGCCGAACTGCGTTTCCAATACGACAAACGCTTCACGCAATATCAAGGCGTCGTGCAAGGCGGCGTCCTCGCGGGTTACGCGGATGCCGCGATCGCGGTCGCGGTCACCACGATTCTGCCCGAGGGCAAAGATATGGTGACCACCGACTTGTGCATGCAATACGTGCGTCCGGCGAAGTCCGGACCATTCCTCGCCAGGGCTGAAGTCGTCGATCGCGGCAACACGCTGTTGCGCTGCCAAGCCGTGGTCGAGATCGAGGGTCAGGGCGTGTGCGCGCGCTGCACGGCGACATACATGCTGGTGAGTCCGCGCATGCCGCAGCCGTGAGCGAGCGCTTCAGCGTCGAAGAGCCGGTTCGCTGGAGCGACGTCGACATCGCGGGCGTCGTCTGCTATGGCGCCTTCGTGCGCTTTTTTGAAATCGCCGAGAGCGAGCTCATGCGTGCCGCCGGCATGCCCTACGGCAAGGTCTTCGATCGTTTCGATATCTGGTTGCCGCGCGTGCGCTACGCCTGCGACTTCCGAGCGCCTGCGCGGCTGGACGAGCGGCTCAACGTATCGGCGTGGATCAAGCGCATGGGCGAGCGTTCCATCGCGTTCGCATTCCAGATCAACAAGAAAGACGACGCCGAGCTCGTGGCTGAGTGCGAGATCGTGCTCGTCTGCGTGGAGCGCAAGACGTGGGCCTCGCGCGCGCTGCCTGTCGAGTTGCGGGAAGCGCTCAAGCGTTTTTTGGTCTAGGGCGCTCTTCTTCGGCGCTTTGCATGCACACCCCGCAGGGCTCCATGCCGACCTCGTGGGCCAACGCCGCGGTGATGGTCATCACAGAGGATCCTGCGCGCGCGCTTAACTGCCGGTGGCACTCGCTGCCGGCTGCATGATAGAGACGCTCGCCGATGATGGCCACGGCTTCCATGCGCTCCCGCTTCGTGAGATTTTCATGAAAGTGCTCCCGGTCGCACCGATATCTATGCTAGATCCGTTATCATGACGGATGGAGGCCCTGCAGGACCGTTTGGGCGGATGCGAAGCCTCTAGCCAAGAGAGAAGTTGCTCACCGTGATACTGCAATCATTACCGACCAGCTCGGGCTGGCGGCTCTTCAAGATCGAAGGACAACTCGATTTCACGAGCGCCCCTACCGTTCGTATGGCTCTGGCGTACGTCGCCGGCCGCGACCGCTCGAATATGCTCGTCGATCTCGAAAACGTCAGGGCGGTAGACGACAAGGGCGTGGCGGCTCTGACGGGCGCGCTGCGCCGGCTGCGCAGCGAGGATCCGCAGCGGCATCTCGCGCTTGTCGCGCGCCAGCGCTCGCTTGCGGAGTCGCTCACCCGCGGGGACCTGCCGTCGGATATTCGGATCTACCGGAGCGGGCGCGAAGCGCTGCGCTCGATCGCGGCGTAAGTCCGACTACTTATACTCGGTGTGGGTCCGGCCGAATAGGCGATGGACGACTCTGACGTAATGCAGGTCGTCCGGCAGCGGTCCGGAGTACCGTCCGATATCAGCGACCGGGTTCAACTCCATCCAGCCCGCCGGGTACACCTTGGTGGGCTTATCGGGCTGGCGCGTGAGCGTGCCTCGCGCGACGACCAACTCGCCGCGGTGCAGATGAAGACTGCGGATGAAGTACTTCATGTCGCGAAACCGGCGCGGCGCCTCGACGACGACGAAGCCACCTTTATGATTGATGAGGTAGAGATGCAGATCGCCGTCGGTTTCGGGCGCCTTGTGAGAGAAGTAGCCGACGACCTCGATCCGGGAGCCAACCGGCGCGAGTTGGATCTGTTCGATCGCCACTCGCTGGTTCGGCTGGGTGACGACGACGGTCGGGTCCGGAGGCAGCCTGTGCCGCCTGGCCGGAGCGGGGGTGGCCACAAACAAAAGGGCCGCGCCGAGCGCGGTCACTATGACCAATTTCGAAGACCTCACGATGAGTATTTCCCCGTTAAAGAGGCTCCCGCCCTCCTTGCTGCGTGGCCTCAATTTTGCTATAATTAGTGTTTGGCACGAGACGAAGAAGCCCAAGCCATTTTCCTCCCGTTTCTTCACACATAGGCGCACAAACAATGCAAGACAAAAAGACGCCGGCGTCGTTTGGTAACATCGATGCCCTGGTGCACGAGATCCCGAACAAGTATCTGCTGGTGAACGCGGCGCGCGTGCGCGCGCAGCAAGTCGTCAACGGCGCTGAGACGCTCGTCGAAGGCGCAAATCCGGAAAAAGCGGTGAGCACTGCCTTCGCGGAGATCGCCGGTGGCAAGCTCGAGTATTCCACCGAGCCGGAAAAGCAAGAGACCAAGGACGCGGCCTAGCCGCTCATCTTTCGCCAGCGCGCCGCGGTCTGCGGCGTCTCTCGCACCGTCACCTCATCGATTGAAACACGCGACCCCGCCCTTGTTTGCAGCATCTGCGCGAGCACGAGTGCGATGTTCTCGGCCGTGGTCGCCAGTGCGCCACCCTTAAATTCCGGCATCGCGTTCAAGTCACGATGGTCGAATTCGTCGATCGCGCTCTTGAGCACGTTGTAATCGATCACCATGCCGTGCTCGAGCGCTTCGGCCGAGGCGACGACTTCGACTTCGTAGCGATGCCCATGCGCGCGATTGCACGGAGATTCATACGGCAGATCGAGTTGATGCGCGGCGTCGAAGTGCGCGCAAAGCGAGATGGAGATCACCGTCCGGGCTCGCCGCCCCACAGCACGTAGTGCAGTTGCGGGAGCACGCGCACGTCGAACGGGCGCCAGCGCCGCTCGGCCATGATCGATTCGGTGAGCCACTTCAGGAACATCGCATAGCCATCGCCGCTGCCGGCGCTGCGGCTCTCGGGCTGCAGAACGATCGGCGTCTTCGCAGGCAGCGACTCCGATATTCCCTCGACGCACGCGAGCGCCTCGCTCAAGTCTCGTAGGCCCGCGATGACGAATTTGAGCTGCATGCGCCCGGCCGCGCATGCACAGAATCTCCGCAGCGTGGCCGGCTTGGGGGAATATCCGGAACTGCCGACTTTCGGGGAGATCGAGAAAAGCGAAACGCCGGGCAGGTCGGTGAAAATGGTGCCGCTGGTCTCGACGGTGATGTGCTTGCCGTGGAGCGCCTCGACCAGAGGCGCGATGTCTTGCGCCAGCGGCTCACCGCCCGTGATCACTACTCGGTCGAAGTCCGCGGCTTGCGCCGCGAGCGCATCGACGGAAACATCGGCGCCGGCGTCGCCCGCCAGCGCGTATGGCGTATCGCACCAAGCGCAGCGCAGCGGGCAACCGTCGAGCCGAATGAAAAACGCGGGCGAGCCGATGAGGCTCCCCTCGCCCTGAATAGAAGCAAACGTCTCGTTGACCAGCAGCGTCTTGGTCGCAAGCATCGGAGTGATTTTCGCTTTGCCCTTGGGCACATCCCGTGCCGCCGGCCCTACAGAGGCACGGCGCGCAAGGCGTCGAAGCGGGCGATTCTTCTCTTCCGAGCTTGCGTTCGGAACGCCACATTTGAGGGGGGTGCATAATCAATGGCTACACCCGCTGCCGCAGGCATAAGGAACGTGGCCTTTGTCGGACCTCACCACAGCGGCAAGACCACGCTCGTCGAGGCCATGCTTGCGCTTTCGGGAGCGGTGCCGCGAAAAGGCTCCGTCATCGAGGGCACCGCGACCACCGACCACGACCCTGAATCGCACGCCCACCAAATGTCCGTCGCGCCGAACTTCGCTCACCTTCAAACGGAAGGTGTGCGCGTGAACATCATCGACTGCCCCGGCGCGGTCGATTTTTTTGAAGAGACTAAGCTCGCGCTGCTCGGCGCGGACGCGGCCGTGATCGTCGTCGAAGCGGATCCCAATCGCATCCCCCAGGTCGAACTGCTCGTCGAGCACCTCGAATCGCGCAAGATGCCGCATTGCTTCGTCGTCAATCGGCTGGACCGGCCGGGAGCCGATTTTTCCGCGACGTACGCGCTGCTGCGCCAGCGTTTCGGCAACCACGTCGTCGCCGAGCAGCTGCCGACCGGCCAGGGCGAGAACTTCAGCGGCTATGTCGACGTCGTCGGCATGCAAGCCCACGCATATGGAGACGGCGGCAAGCCGGCGCCCACGAGCATGCCCGAGCATCTCGTCGACAAGAACCGCGAAGAGCTGCTTGAAGCGCTTGCCGATTTCGACGACCATCTCATGGAGGAGATCCTCGAGGGGCAGGAACCGCCGGTCGACGAGGTCGAGCGCGATCTCACCGCCGATGTCAGTGAAGACAAAATCGTGCCCGTGCTGGTGGCAAGCGGCGTCAAAGGCTGGGGCGCCCAAGCGCTTCTCGAGGTCATCGTGCGCCAGTTTCCCGACGCCGCGACGGCCACGCGCGTGGACGCAGAGGGGAAAGCGGTCGAGCCCAATCCTCAAGCGCCGCTCGTCGCGCAAGTCTGCAAGACGTTCGTGCATCCGCAAAGCGGCAAGGTCTCCGTCGCCCGCGTCTTCGCCGGCACGATCTCCGGCGATACGCAACTGACGAACGCGACGAAACCCGACGTCAAAGAACGCCCCGGTGGCCTGTTCGTGCTCCAGGGCAAAACGCAAACCGCGGTCACAAGCGCAGGACCCGGGAGCCTCGTCGCCATCACGCGCTTAGAGGCGACGCATACCGGAGACACGTTCAGCGCGGGCGGCAAGCGCAGCATGCCGGTGCCGAAGCAGACGCCGCCATCTTTCGCGGTGGCGATCCGGCCGCACGACCGAGCTGACGAAGCCAAGATGTCGGCTTTGCTCGTGCGGATGAAAGAAGAGGACCCGACCGTGCTGGCCGAGCGCGCGCCATTCACAGAAGAGTTGGTGCTGCGGGGGCACGGCGAGATGCATCTCATCGTGACCGCGGAGCGCCTGCAGCGCAAGTACAATGTGAAACTCGACACGCACTTGCCCACCGTGCCCTATCGCGAGACCATCAGCCATAAGGTCACCCAGCAGGGCCGCTACAAGCACCAAACCGGCGGCCACGGCATGTTCGGCGACGTCCACCTCGAGATCGAACCGTTGCCGCGCGGTACCGGCTTTAAGTTCGAAGAGCGCGTCGTCGGCGGCGTCGTGCCGAAGCAGTTCTTCCCCGGCGTTGAAAAGGGCGTGCGCGAAGCGCTCGACAAAGGCCCGATCGGCGGTTTTCCGGTCGTCGACGTCCACGTGACGCTCTACGACGGGTCGTACCACACGGTCGACTCCAACGAAGCGTCGTTTCGCATGGCGTCTTCGCTCGCCATGCGCGAGGGACTGCCGAAGTGTTCGCCGGTGCTGCTGGAGCCGATCCTGCGCGTGGAGATCACCGTGCCGTCGCACTTCACGAGCTCGGTGCTGCAGCAGGTCTCCGGACACCGCGGTCAGATCCTCGAGCATGGAGGCTGCGATGAGCGCGCCGGTTGGGATACCGTCAAGGCGCTGGTGCCGCAGGCCGAGCTGCCTCGCTACCTGACCGAATTGCGCACCGCGACGCAAGGTCTAGGATATTTCAAAGCCGAGCACGACCACTTCGAGTTCGCGCCGCCGAAGATCACGCAGACGGTGACGGCGGAGCGCAAAGAAGCGCTGGCGGCGCGCTAGCTTGTCCGCGCGCCGCGCCTATGCGCTGCCTACGGCCAAGGCGCACTACGCGCCGGACCGCCCGGCGAATATCGGGCACATAGCGCTCAAGCTCTCCTTTGACTTCGAGCGGAAGATCTTGTACGGCCGCTGCACGACCACGTTCACGGTGGTCGGCGCCGGTTTAAAGGACCTTGAGATGGACGCCGGCGGCCTGACCATCAAATCGGTGACGTCGGCCGGCAAACCGCTGCAGCATGAGGCGAGCGCCGGCAAATTGCTCATACGATTCTCAAAGCCCATCGCATCCGGCCGTACTTTCGACGTCGTCGTCGATTACGAGGCGCGTCGCCCGCGTCAGGGCATCTACTTCATCGGGCCGGACGAGGGCTATCCGAAAAAGCCCGTGCACGTCTGGACGCAAGGTCAGGATCAGGACGCGCACTACTGGTTTCCGTGCATCGACCATCCCAACGACAAAGCCACGAGCGAAGTCACCGCGACCGTGCCCGAGGCCTTCTTCGTGTTGAGCAATGGCGTGCTCGTCGAGACGCTGCACGATAAGAAGAAAAAGACCAAGACGTACCATTGGAAGATGGACGTGCCGCACGTGACCTACCTCATCAGCGTGGTGGCCGGCAGATTCGCCGGCCGCACATCCTCCGCGGACGGCACGCCGGTATCGTGGTACGTGCATCCGGGGCGTGAGGTCGAGGGGGCGCGTTCGTTCGGCAAGACGCCGCGCATGATCGAGTTCTTCAACGACCGCATCGGCGTCCGCTATCCGTACGCGAAGTACGCGCAGATCGCGGTCTCGGATTTCATCTTCGGCGGCATGGAGAACACCACCGCGACGACGCAAACGGACGCTACCTTACACGATGCGCGCGCGGCGCTGAACTACACCAGCGATCATCTGGTGGCGCACGAATTGGCGCATCAATGGTTCGGCGACTACCTGACCTGTAAGGATTGGTCGCACGCGTGGCTCAACGAAGGCTTCGCCACCTACTTCGACGCCCTGTTCACCGAAGCGGATCGGGGAGCCGACGATTTCGCGTACTACCGCATCGAGCAGCAGGACCGCTATCTACGCGAAGACCGCGATCGCTACCGCCGTCCGATCGTGACCAACGTGTACTCGCAGCCGGTGGACCTTTTCGACCGGCACCTCTATGAAAAGGGCGCCTGCGTGCTGCACATGATCCGCCGCCGTCTCGGCGACGACTTGTGGTGGCGCGCCATCAATCGATACGTCGCCGACAACGCGCGGCGCCACGTCGAGACGGTCGACTTCGCGCGCGCGTTGGAAACCGTTTCGGGCCGCAATTTCCAGCCCATGCTCGATCAATGGGTGTTCGGTTCGGGCCATCCGGAGTTCGAGGTGCACTACCATTGGGATGCGCAAGGCCGCGCCGCCATCGTGCGAGTCAAGCAAACGCAGAGCGAGCCGTTCTCGGTGCCCTTGAGCATCGACTTTGGGTTCGCGGGCGGACGCCGCGAAACGTTTGAGGTGACGTGCGACGCGGCCGAACAATCATTTCGCTTTCCGCTTCGGGCCAAGCCGGATACGTTCGCCTTCGATGGCGAAGCCGACGTGCTCAAAACGCTCAAGCTCGACGTTCCGCGCGAGATGCTGCTGCGTCAGCTCGCTTCCGATCGCCGCATCGGTACGGGGGTCGCCGCCGCCCGCGCCTTGGCAGAAGGCTCATCGAGTGAATCGGTCGAGGGGCTCGCGCGAGCGGTCATGCACGCGCGGCACTGGAGCATCGCCGTCGAAGCGGCGGCGGCGCTTGGGCGCATCCGCAGCGAGGCGGCGCTTGAGGCGCTCTTGCGCTCGACGAAAGTGCCGCATGCCAAAGTGCGACGCGCGGTGGCCGACGCGCTCGGATCTTTCCGTGGCGACCAAGCGTGCCGCGCGCTCATGCCGCTGCTGAAGCACGATCGCTCGTACGCGGTCGAAGCTTCAGCGGCCACGTCCATCGGCAAGACGCGTTCCACGCTTGCCTTTGCCGCGTTGGTAGCCGGTCTGGAAAAAGAATCGTGGACGGACGAGGTGCGCTCGGGCGTGATGGCCGGATTCGCCGAACTCGGCGACGATCGTGTCGTGCCGCTGCTGCTTGCATGGATCAAGTATGGCCGGCCGCCAAATGCGCGGCGTGCCGCGGCCGCGGCCCTCGGTCGTTTGGGGGAAGGCCGCAAAGACGTGAGCCGCGCCCTTATCGAGTTGCTGGACGACGAGCGCGATGTTCGGATGCGCTTGGCGGCCGTCGAGGCGCTCGAAGCCGCGCACGATCGCGATGCGCTGCCCGAACTCGATCGCATCGCAGGGCATGACGTGGACGGCCGGCTGAAGAGCAGGTGCATCGAAGCAGCGCATGCGATCCGCACCTCCTACGAGCGCTCGGACCAAGTCAAGCAGCTGCGCGACGATCTCGAACAGCTGCGCGAGACGAACAAACGCCTGCAGGATCGGCTGGATCGCTTGGAGTCAGGCGCACATGGCGACGGCATTCGTCAACGCCCGCGTCGCAACGCTCGATCCTAGCACGCCGCGCGCCGGCGGCGTGCTCGTGGCGGACGGCCGCGTGCAACGGCTCCTGGACGGCGTACCCACCGGATTACCCAAGAGCGTACACGTCGTGGACTGCGCCGGAGCGGCGATCGTGCCTGGTTTTTTCGATTGCCACGCGCATCTGACCGATACCGGGCTGCTCGCCGGGGAATACGATTTTCGAGACTGCCAGGACGTCGCGGCGATGCTGCGGCGCGTCGCCAGGCTCGACGACTCGGTGTTGTACGCCGGCAATTTCGAAGATCATCGCGTCGCCGAGGGGCGTCCCCCCTTACGCGTCGAGCTTGACGCCGTCGCGCCCGATCGTCCGGTGCTGCTCACCCGCGTTGACGGGCACTCGTGCGTGGTCAACTCAAGCGCGCTTGCCGCGGTTCGGGTGGAGGCGCTCGAAGGAGTCGAACGCGACGCCGAGGGCGTTCCAACCGGGCGTCTGCGCGGACCAGCCAACTACAAAGCTCAGCATGACTTTTTCGCGCTGATCCCCGCGCCGGCCAGGCGCCGTGCCGACGAACGAGCCGCGCGCATCGCGCTGGCGGCGGGCATGACCTGCGTGCACAATGTGATCGTGGGTGACGCCTCGCTCGAGTATTTGGAGGCGGAGTACCGCGCGAACGCGGCTCTGCCGCTGCGCGTCATCGCCAAGTCGTGCTCGGTCGACGTCGGCAAGATCCGCAAACTCGGCGGGCGGCTCTTCGGCGGCGATATTTTCCTCGATGGTTCGATCGGCTCGCGCACGGCGGCGCTCGGCCGCGACTATTGCGACGGTGAAGGGCGCGGACTGCTGTATCTGGATCGCGACCAGCTCTTCGAGCTTTTCGACGAGGCGGCGGAAGCGGATCTATCGTTGGGCGTGCACGCCATCGGCGATCGCGCGATCGAAGAAGCCATAGCCGCCTGGGAGCAGGTCATCGCCAAACGGGGGCCGCTCCGAACGGTGCGGCCGGCGATCGATCACTTCGAGATCGCCGCGCCGGAGCAGATCGCGCGCGCAGCGCGCTGCGGCATGCTGCTTTCGATGCAGCCGGCGTTCGACCACTTGTGGGGCGGCGATCAGGGGATGTATGCGCAGCGGCTGGGAGCCGATCGGGCTAAGGCCATGAATTTGTTCAAGAGCGCGAAGCAGGCGGGTTGCGTCATCTGTGGCGGCTCGGATAGCCCCGTCACGCCGTTCTCGGCGCTCCTAGGTATCCATAGCCTCGTGAATCATCATGTGCCTGAGGAGCGCTTCAGCGTCGAGGAGGCGCTGCGCGCCTACACCGCGGACGCTGCGAAACTTTCGTTTGACGAGGGCCGCCGTGGCGTGCTCGCTTCCGGCATGGATGCCGACTTCGTTGTGCTTGAACGTGCTCTCGAAGACGTGCCGCGCGATACGATCAAAGATATCCGCGTGCTCAAGACGATCGTCGCCGGCGAAATCGCCTACTCGATATAGGGATCACTTCGCGAGCAGCACTGAACTGGACTTGATCACCGCGGTCACGGCGTCGCCGACTTTGAGCTCCAACTCGGCGATCGCCTCGGCGGTGACAATCGCCACCAAGTGATTGTCGCCGACTCTCATCGCGACTTTGGCTTGGAAGCCTTCGATCTGGATCGACTCTACGATCGCCGGCAGTTTGTTACGCGCCGAGAGCCGCATGGCCGCCCTCCACTTGGGTTGCGGCGTCAAGAATAGCAAACGCCATCAAGAGCGCCGCGGCATTCTCCGGATGATCGATGTCGATGCCGAGCACGCTGCGCACCCGGTCCAACCGATAGCGAACGCTGTTGCGGTGCAAGAACATCGCTTCAGCCGTGTTCGTGATGCTGCCGCCGTTGGCGTAGTACGTTCGCAGCGTCGCGCACAGCGTGCCGTCGCGCTCAGCATCTGCCGCGGTCAATGGCAGCAACAAGCGTCTCGAGCGCTCCACCGCTCGTGGATCTCGCGCACCCGCGCTTGCGGCCTCTTTGAAGACCGCAGGTGCATCGGGTCGAAGGCTTCGCGGCATTGTGACGTCAGGCGACCTCGATCGAATCGACCACCGTCGTGGGCATAGGGATAGCCTGTCCGCGATCCCGCATGAGCTGCACGTGGCCTGCCGCGGCTTCTCGAATGAAGCGGCTAGCTTCGTCGCGCGTGTCGGCCAACGTGAAGCAACCAGGAATGTCTGGGACGTAGGCACCCCAGCCCCCGTCGGCACTCTTCTCAAATATGACTACATATCTCATATCAGTTTCGCCGTTTTCAGGATTCTCCGGAGTAGTCTTGGCGGGATGTCACGGCCAAGAGCGTGAATCGGCACGGTGACGATATTTCGCTCGCCGTCCTTCGTGAAATGATGGTGGCTTCCCGTCACCCGAGCAAGCGTCCATCCGTTGTCGTGCAAGAGTCGAATGAGTTCGCGCGTTTTCACCCGCTTCGTACTTCACGCTTTTCGGGCAACTGTCAATGACTAGCAGCCAACTCAAGATCGCGTTTTCGACGATCGTGCGCTTAGAAGCGCCGACGACGCTGGGCACGTTCGCGCAGGTCGCGTCGGCGATCGCCGATGCCGGCGCACGCATAGGCGCGGTCGACGTCAACCGCGTCGGCACCAAGCGCGTCATCCGCGACATCAGCATCGACGTCGCCGACGACGATCACCTGAAGGTGGTCATCACCGCGCTCGAGCGCATCGAAGGCGTGCGCATCCTGCACGTCACGGATCGCACGTTCCTCGCGCACCTGGGCGGCAAGATCGAAGTCAATCCGAAAATCGCCGTGACCAATCGCGAAGTGCTATCGCGCGTGTACACGCCGGGCGTGGCGCGCGTCAGTTTGGCGATCGCGGACGATCCCGGCAAGGCGTACACGCTGACCGTCAAGCGCAACCTGGTGGCCATCGTCACCGACGGCACGGCCGTGCTCGGTCTCGGCGACGTCGGCCCGTATGCCGCCCTTCCCGTCATGGAAGGCAAGGCGATGCTGTTCAAGCAGTTCGCGGGCGTCGACGCCTTTCCGATCTGCCTGGACACCAAAGACGTCGCTGAGATCGTGAACACCGTGATCCACATCTCGCCGGTGTTCGGCGGCATCAATCTCGAGGACATCTCTTCGCCGCGCTGTTTCGACATCGAGGAGCGG
Organism: Candidatus Tumulicola sp.; assembly: GCA_035601835.1. NCBI lineage: Bacteria > Bacillati > Vulcanimicrobiota > Vulcanimicrobiia > Vulcanimicrobiales > Vulcanimicrobiaceae > Candidatus Tumulicola > Candidatus Tumulicola sp. The sequence continues at coordinate 492,529 of DATNNM010000011.1, forward strand.
CTCATCAAGGCGCTCGACATCCCAGTCATGCACGACGATCAGCATGGCACCGCGATCGTGATCCTGGCGGCGCTCATCAACGCGCTCAAGGTGGTGGGCAAGAAGCTCGCGGACGTGCGCATCGTCATCAACGGCATCGGCGCCGCCGGTTCCGCGTGCGCGAAGATCCTGCTGTCGGCAGGCGTCGGCGACGTCATCGCCGTCGATCGCGCGGGCGCGCTCGTGGCGGGCGCCAAGTACGACGGCAACCCCGCCTGGCAATGGGTGGCGGAACACTCCAATAAAGAGCGCCGGCGCGGTTCGCTCGCCGACGTCATCGCGGGTGCCGATGTTTTCATCGGGCTGTCCGCGCCCAATGTCCTTTCCGTCGATGCGTTGAAGAAGATGGCGCGCGCGCCGATCGTGTTCGCGATGGCGAACCCGCTGCCGGAGATCGCGCCGGAGATCGCCGAGCCGTACGTCGCGGTGATAGCGACCGGCCGTTCGGACTATCCGAACCAGGTCAACAATCTGCTCGCCTTCCCGGGCGTTTTCCGCGGAGCGCTGGACGCGCGCGCGAGCTGTTTCAACGAACCGATGAAACTGGCGGCGGCGCACGCCATCGCATCGGTGATCGCCCCGGACGAACTTTCATCGGAGTACATCGTTCCGAGCGTGTTCGATGCGCGGGTCGTCGAGGCGGTCGGCAAGGCGGTAGTGGCCGCAGCACTGGAGTCGGGAGTGGCGCGGCGCACACCCGCAGGCGAGGAGATGGGGACTTAAGAGAGGGCGCGCTTGCGCGCAAAGGGAAAATCGGCACATGAAAAGCGAGCCGAAGATTCGCGCTTCGCTGCCTGAGGGGCTTACGCCCGAGCAGTTGCGCGATATGTATTATCGGATGGCATTGACGCGCTTGTGCGACGACCGGGCGTTCGCGCTCAATCGCCAGGGCAAGATCCCATTTGCCGCCACCTGCCAGGGTCACGAAGCGGCGCAAGCCGGCGCGGCGTTCGCGCTCAAGCGCGGCACCGATTGGCTGGTGCCCTACTATCGCGACACGTGCCTGGCGCTGTCCTTCGGCGTGACGGCGCGCGAGCAGATGATGTGCCTGTTCGCTCGCAAGGGCGACATTTTTTCCAGCGGACGGCAGTTCCCGAACCACTACAGCGTGCCGGACCGCCACATCGCCAGCATTTCGAGCATCATCGCGGCTCACGTGACGCACGGTGTCGGCATGGCGCTGGCGTTCAAGATGCGCAAGCAGCCGGTGGTCACGCTCATCACGTTTGGCGAAGGCGCGACCAGCGAAGGCGAGTGGCACGAAGCGCTCAATTTCGCCGGCATCCACAAAGTGCCGTGCGTGTTCTTCTGCGAGAACAACGAGTTCGCGATCTCCGTGCCGCAGCGTCTGCAAATGGCGATCAAGAACGTGGCGGATCGCGCGCATGGGTACGGCCTTCCGGGCATCATCTGCGACGGCACCGACCCGGTGGCGACGTACCTGTGCGTGCGCGAAGCCGTGGAACGAGCCCGGCGCGGCGACGGCCCGACGCTGGTGGAGGCGAAGTGCTATCGCGCGATGTCGCATACCAGCGATGACAATCAATTGACCTATCGCACGCAAGAAGAGATCGACGCCGTCAAGGCGCGAGATCCGCTCCCGAAATTCGAGAACTGGCTCAAGGACCACGGGGTGACCGACGACGACGAAATTGCGCAGATGCGCAAGCGCGCCCAAGCCGAGGTCGACGAGGCGACTGATTGGGCCGAGGCACAGCCGCCGCCGACGGAAGAAGACCTGTACACGCACGTGTACGCCTCCGGCCCGCTTTCATAGGATCACACATACCATGGCCACAAAAAACGTTTTAGAAGCCGTGCGCGACGCGATGCACAGCGAAATGGTGCGCGACGATCGCGTCTTCATCATGGGAGAAGACGTCGGGCCGCGCGGCAATGTCTTTCGCATCACCGCAGGCTTCCTCGATGAATTCGGGCGCGATCGCGTCATCGACACCCCGCTGGCCGAAGCGTCGATCGTGGGCGTGGCCATTGGGGCCGCGATGGCGGGCATGCGCCCGATCGCGGAGATCCAATTCGCCGACTTTATCTATCCGGCGTACAACCAGATCGTGGGCGAGGCGGCGAAGATCCGCTATCGCAGCGCCGGCGGCAACACGTGCCCACTGGTCATCCGCACGCCGTACGGCGGCGGCGTGCGCGGCGCGCTGTCGCACTCGGTGAGCATCGAAGCGCTGTTCTACCACGTGCCTGGATTGAAGATCTGCGTTCCGTCCACGCCCGCGGACGCCCAGGGCCTGCTCACGAGCGCGATCCGCGACGAAGATCCGGTGATGGTGCTCGAGCATAAGAAGACGTATCGCCTGATCAAAGGCGAGGTGCCCGACGGCGACTACACCGTGCCCATCGGCAAGGCCGACGTCGCGCGCGCCGGCAAGGATCTGTCGATCATCACCTACGGGTTGATGCGCCATCTGGCGGTCGAGGCCGCGGACAAGCTCGCCGCCGACGGCATCGATGCCGAAGTGATCGACCTGCGAACTATTCGCCCGATGGACCGCGAGGCGATTGTCGCAAGCGTCACCAAGACGCGCCGCGCGCTGATCCTGCACGAGGATCAGAAGTTCGGCGGGGTGGGCGCCGAAATCGCCGCGATCATCGCCGAGCAGGCGCTATTCGAACTCGATGCGCCGATCAAACGGCTGGCCGGCCCGGACGTGCCATCGATGGGCTATGCCAAGGAATACGAGGAGGCGTTCATGCCCAATGTCGAGCGCATCACGAGCGCGATGCGCGAGCTCGCCGCCGCCTGACATGGGCCAAGTCATCATGCCGCAGCTCGGCGAAACCGTGACCGAAGGCACCGTCGCGCGCTGGCTCAAGAAGGTCGGCGAAAGCGTTGCCAAGTACGAGCCGCTGCTCGACGTCGAGACCGACAAGGTGGCGTCGGAGATCCCATCACCGTTCGCAGGCACGGTTGCGAAGATCCTAGCCGAAGAGGGCGCGACCGTGCCGGTTGGCGCGCCGGTGTGCGAGATAACCGAGACCAGCGCGGCGCCTGCGGGAAGTGTGACCCCGGGTGGTGTCGCTATGCCTGTTTCGCCGATCTCGGCCGCGCCTCAGGCGGGCGACGGACAAGCCGCTGCCACCCCGACGCCGGCCGCTCCTGAAGCCGCGTCTCCAGCTGGCAACGGCGCGCGCTACTCACCCGCCGTGCGCAAACTCGCGCGAACGCACAGGATCGATCTCGGCGCCATCAAGGGCTCGGGCCGTGGCGGCCGCGTCACGGCGAGAGACGTGATCGCTCACACGGAGTCCGGTACCGTTGCGCCGCCTGGGGCGCCGCCCGCAGCGGCCGCTCCGGCCGGACAAACTACTGCGGCGCCGCAAGCAGCGCCGGCGGTACTCGCGCCCGCACCGACGCCCGCGGTGAAGCCGGCCGCGGTTTTCGCGGCGCATCCACAACCTCTGCCGGTAGCTCCTCCTGGTCCGGACGACACCGTGATCCGTCTCTCGCAAATGCGCAAGACCATCGCCGAGCGCATGGTGCTCTCGAAAACGACCATCCCGCATGCGTGGTCGATGGTCGAGGCGGACGTCACGAAGCTCGTCAAGTGGCGAGAGAAGGAAAAAGCCGCGTTCAAGGCCCGCGAGGGCGTCAACCTCACGTTTTTGCCGATCATGATCCAAGCCGTCTGCGGCGCTCTGCGCGAGTTTCCGATGGTCAACGCCGTGTGGGCCGGCGACTCGATCATCCAGCGTAAACACATCAATATTGGCGTGGCGGTGGACATCGAAGACGGGCTTATCGTTCCGGTGGTGCGCGACGCCGACCGCTACAGCTTGGCCGGGCTGGCGGCAACCGTTAATGACTTGGTCGAAAAAGCGCGCAGCCGCAAGCTGACGATGGACGACCTCATCGACGGCACGATCACGGTGGACAACACCGGCAGCCTCGGCAGCATCGCTTCCGTTCCCATCATCAATCCGCCGCAGGCCGCGATCATCACGATGGAGGCCATCGTCAAGCGGCCGTGGGTGGTGGAGGATGCCATCGTGATCAGGTCCATCATGAATGTTTGCTTATGCCTGGACCACCGCGTTTTGGACGGGGCCGTGGCGTCCCATTTCCTGCAAGCCGTACGGCGCAGGCTCGAAGAGTTTTCAGCATGATGTAGTGCCGAGCTTTAGCCCCGGAAGGGGAGGGAGCCGAGCCTGGGAAGCGAAGCCTCACCTCGAAATCGTTCGCAAAGCCAAGACTTTGCGACCACCTCTCGCATGCCTGAGGAAAGGACCTCTATGCGGATGAGCGTCTCTCGTTTTCTCGCGCTAGGTGCGGCGTTGCTGGCCGGGGCAACTTTGGGAGCCTGTTCCAGCAGCGGCACACCCATCGCGCCCACCGGCAACAACAACCAGATCAACTCATTCCCTGGCGCCCCCGTGCGCTTTATCCAAGGCTCACCGAACCTGCACCTCGGCATCACCAACGCCGATTTCCGTGTCGACGGCCAACTCGTGGTAACGCTCAACTATGCGCAAGCAACACAGTTTATTCTGAGCATACCGGCCGGGTCGCACACGGTCACGCTCTACGATCACGCCAATCCCACGAATCCGCTGTTCACCGGAACAACCGTCACGCTGAGCCCCAACACGAAGTATGCGATCGTCGCGGGAGGCGATGCCGGCGCGACTCTAACGAACCAAAAACCGCAGATCTTCCTGTTCGCCGAACCGCACTACAACACACCGTCCGGTTCTGCTGCGATGAGTTTCTTCAACGCCTCGCCTAAGGCCCAAGCGGTCGGCGTCTCGTACAATTGCGTCACCGGTGGACCAAGTTGCCTAAACGGCATCGGCAGCCCAGCCGTCGGCGGCTCGTCGACCAACAACATCCTGTTCCATTCAATCAATGACGGCTGGTGTTTCGGAGCATACCACCCAACCGGCGGCGTTGTGCTTGTCACCGGCGGGGGATTCCCCAATGCAACCACTTCCGACCCGAGGAACGCGCAATGCCCCGTCAATGCTGTATTCCTCATCGGGACCACCACCGCGCCATTCAATAACTTCGACATGTTCCTGATCGACGCAGTCGGGGTCGTAACTGCCGCACCAACCGGTCCCTCGAGATATATCGTTCTTGACGGGCAGCAGAACGGGTAGCTCTACAGTCGTTAGCAAACTCGCGGCGCCGAACTCGGCGCCGCTTTCTTTTTTTATGCCAACTCGCGCACGTCGCGGCGCAGCCACGCCCCAAGGGCGACCACGGCGACGATGACGCCGCCCACCAAGAAGGTCGCGGAGAGCGACGATAAGCTCGCCGCAAATCCCAGCACGTATGCCCCCAGCGGCATCAGGCCAAGAAAAATCATGGTGTAGATAGACATGACGCGCCCGCGCATGTCCGGCGGCGTGTACGTCTGCAGCAGCGTGTTGGCCATGCCCAAGAACAACATCGAGGCGACGCCGAGACCAGCGAGCGCTGCGGAGACTCCCCAAAACGTCTGTGCAAGGCCCAAGAACGCCAGCACGATGCCCGAAGCGGCCGCGCTTGCCAAAAAGATCACGCCGCGATCGCGCCGCACGCCGATGAGCGCCGTGATGATGGACCCCGCCAGGGCGCCGACGCCGGCAAACGCCATGAGTTCGCCGAGAATGCGCGCGTCGGCGTGGAGCACGCTCTTCGCGAGGGCAGGCAGAAGCGTGATGTACGGCCGCGCGACGATCGACAGAACCGCGGACACGATGATGACCCCGAGCACGGCTGCATTGCTGCGCATGTAGTCAAAACCAGCGAGCATGTCGCTCCACAGGCCGGGGCGGTTGTCCATCGGCGTCGCCGGTTTGGGCTTCATCGCGAGCACCGCGGCCAGCACCGCCACATACGAGGCGGCATTGATGAAGAAGCACACGGCAAAGCCGACGCTCGCGACCAGGAGGCCGCCCAGGACCGGTCCGATGATGAAGGGCGCGTTGAAGGCCGCGGAGTTGAGGCCGATGGCGTTCATGAGCTCGCGGCGGCCGACCAGCACCGAAACGAGCGACTGCCGGGTCGGCGCCTCAAAGGCGGCCGCGGCTGATGATATCGCGGCGAGCAGCATCACGTGCCAGATCTGGATGACGTGCAGCGCCACGAGAACGCCCAGGAGCAGTGTCGCGAGCGCCATGACGAATTGGCTCGCGGCGAGCAGCCTGCGGCGGTCGACCCGGTCGATGATCGCGCCGGCGAAGCCGGAAAGCGCGAGCACGGGCACCGCGCGCACGAAGCCCACCAAGCCGAGATAGAACGGCGCTACAGCCGGTGAGGGGGAAAGTTCGACCACGAGCCAGCCCTGGGCGAGCAGGGCCATCCACGTGCCCGTATTGGAGACCAAAAGCCCGAACCATAGCAATCGGAACTCGCGATAGGCGAGGGCGCCAAATCGCGCGCGGGCGTGTGGAGACGGGAGGTCGAGGTGGGGTTCGGGGCTGTCTGCGATATCGGAGACGATGACGGGCACGAAGGGCTGGGTTCGATTCTCCGGGGCTAAAGCCCCGGCACTACAGACACGAAAAGCCCCGGCACTACAAAACGCCTGGGCCTAAAATCAGTTACGACCGGGCCGTGAGGCCCGGTCGTTACTGTCTGGCCGATGGCGCTGTTGCCGCGTTTTCGAACTGACCATTGTACACTGCCAGCTCGCTTACGAAGGCATTACTGGGACGCGATCCCCAGGTCCATCACTTGACGTGAGTCAAGTCCCCAACGGCAGGGGTACCATTTCCGAAACGCTCGGCTCTCTACGCTTGCAACCGTAGCATCCGTTGTTGCTTCGCTGTTTCGGCACCGCGGTCGGTGTATGGGCATCATACTGTGCGCGCGCTAGCAATACAAGCGGAACGACTGTTCGTTTTTGAAATAAATTGTGGATAAGTTGTGTCAGGCTTCGATCAGCGCCTCAGCAACGATGCCGAGCGCAAACTCAAGTTGTTCTTTTTCGATCACCAACGGTGGCGTGAACGACAAGACATTATTAGCAGGACCACCTGCAAGCAGCACCACGCCGCGACGCAAAGCGCCTGCAACGGTTTGCGCTGCGATCTTGCTCGCCGGCTCGCCGGCTTCATCCACGCACTCGAGTCCCCACATGAGGCCCTTGCCGCGGACGTCGCCGATCCGTCCACCGGCACGATCGCGGATCGCGTTCAACATGGCGCCAAGCGGTTTTTCCAACGCTGCCGCGCGTTCGACCAGTTTGTGCTCGCGTAACTCTTGGATGCTTGCCAACGCGGCGGCGCAGCCCGTTGGGTGCCCTAGGAAGGTGCTCGTGTGGATCGCCTCGCCGGTACATTCCGGCCACCGGTCCATCACCTCGGCCTTACCGATGCAGGCGGAGATCGGGAAGCCGGACGACATGCCCTTGCCCACGCAGATGAGGTCCGGCACCACGCCGGCGTGGTCGCACGCAAACCAGCGGCCCGTGCGGCCGAAGCCGGTGAAGATCTCGTCGGCGATGAGCAGTAAGCGGCGCCGGTCGCATAACTCGCGCAGGTCGGCGAGCCAACCCAACGGCGCCGGCACTTCGCCGCCGCGCCCCTGGATCGGCTCGACGATCACAGCGCCGATCTCGCCGCCGCCTTCGGCATCCAGCACCTCTTCGACAAAGCTGAGGCAGGCGGTTTCGCATTCCGGGTAGGTGAGGTTGAGCGGGCAGCGATAGCAATACGCGTACGGCACGCGCCGCGCAAACGAACCGAGTTGTTTGACGAAAGGCTCGCGGAAGTGGTCGCGATCGGTGAGCGCGAGGGCGCCGTAGGTCAGGCCGTGGTACGCGCCGGTGAAGCTGATGACGCCCGGCTTGCCCGTGGCGATGGCCGCCGTTTTTATCGCCGACTCCACCGCTTCGGCTCCTGAAGAAGCGAGAATGACGCGCTTGGAGCCTTTGCCGGGCGTCACCTCGCATAGCGCTTCCGCCAACAGCACTTTGCCTTCGGTGGGATGCACGTCGCCCATACCGTGCAACAGTCTGCCCGCTTGATGCGCGAGCGCCTCGACGACGCGAGGATTGCTGTGCCCGGCGGCGGCGACCCCGAAAGCTCCGCTCAGATCGACATAGACGTTGCCGTCGACGTCCACGAGATTCGCGCCGGTGCCGCGCTCGAAGAAGACCGGGAAATCGTCGCTGACGTAGGTGACGTCACGGCACTCGCATTCACGCAGGCGCTTGGCCAGTTCGCGGCTGCGCGGGCCGGGCGGCTCGACCACGACGTGGGCCAAGTCCTTGCCGGTGAGTTCTTTCACGCGCCCTCCGCTTCGCAAAAATCTTGGACTGTTGGGCGATAGCCGAATGGCGGCCGCTGCATTTCTCCAAGCTCGCAATGACGCCTCGCCGGCGAAGCTTCGAGCGCCGAACGCTCTTCGGGCGCCAGCCCGCCCGCCGTTCCGATCGTCTCCAATGGCCGGCCAAATGCGGCGAGGTGTCGCTGCATAGTCCCGGCATCCGCGCATGGCTTGACGACGACGACCCGGCCGAAGCCCGCGCACCGGGGCGCGCCGTCGGGTTCAACGACGACGACGAACTCAGGGACGCCGCTCTTGGCCGGTCCTGTGAGGAGCGTGCTCAGGCCGTGTGGCACCGCATCGAGCGCGGTCACCGCGCAGCGCCGGAGAAAGCTAGCGATCAGCGCGGGCTCAGCCTCTTCCAGCGCGGCGCGCGGCAATGCGCGCCCCTCGCGCTCGAGTGCCGCCGCCAGCGCGCGCGCGAACAACGTGGCCCTACCGGCGTCGCCGCGCACGTAGACGGTTTGCGGCGACATGCAACCGCGCTGATCGAAGAGGCAGACGTCGCGGGCCGCGGCCGCGGCCGCCTCGTTCAGCTCCGCTCCGGCGTTCACATATCCGACGCTATACGAATCGCCATAAGGAACAAAATGTGGTATGCCAGACTTTAGTCTGGCTTTGATGCGAGAGCGGAGAGCATCGAGCGTTTCATCGCTGCCGAACGCGATGACGCGCTCGACCTGATCCAGTGCCTCGGCCTCCGGCTCTGTTTCGCCGCCGCGCCAATGTTGCGCGGAAACCGCTCCGGCCACGCCATCCAGTTGCGCCGAGACGATGGGCGCAAGATGCCGTTCGTCGCTTGCCGCCTTGAGGATGACCGGTGAGCCGGCCAGCGCGGCGCAGAACGCCGACGACACCGCCGGCCCGATGATATTTCCGGGCAAGATCACGAGGGTTGAAACCGGTCGCCCGGAGAGCGCCTGCGTCATCGCGCGAGCCGTTGCTTCGTCAAGATCGAATAACACGTTGTCCAGTGCGCGCTCCACAACCGGCGCCGGCCATCGGCCGCCGGCAAGCGCGCTGCGCGCCTGCGCACGCACCGGAGATGACGGATCGCGCCACTCCGCCGCGCACTCGGCGATGCGGCGGACGGGAAGGTCGAGGCTATCGGCGACCGGCATGCTATCGGGCGCCATGCTCGAGCAGCGCATCGATCGCAATACTACAGCCCTTCGGCGGCGCTCCTGCGAAGCGCCCGATGAGCTCAAAGCCGCCCGACACGATGCGCGCAACGTCGGCCGTCAAGACCGCAGCGACCGAGCCGCGGTTGCTCAAATCGAAGACTTGAAGCAGTCCTTGGCGGCCCTCCCGAACCGGCTTGCCGGTGACGGGATCCACGACCGCGATGCGAGTCCAATGCGGGCCGATCTTGGTGCCGACGCGCGCTTCGCGCTCCGCGAAGTAATCGGCCAGGTTCGCATCATACCATTGACTACCCAATTCGCACATGCCATATTCGGAAACGCAAAACACGCGCGGTATGCCCAAGATATCGGAAAACCAGCGATAGAGGCGCTCGCCCGACACCTCGCGAGAGCGGCCCTTGAAACCGCCCGTTTCGACCACGCGGCTGCCGCGTGGCAGCTTGACGCGCAATCCCTCCTTCTCGCAGCGCTCGAAGAAATGCACGAAAGCGAATGCCGTGCCGATCACGGCGACGGGCTCGGCGACCGTTCGAAGCATGCCGGCGGCGGACTCAAAGTCCAGCTTGTCGTCGCGGATCAAGAAAGCATCGCGCTTGGTCCCCAGCGTTTGACTGAGCTTCGACAACATGTATGAAAGCGAAGACTGTGGAGCTTGCGCAAACGATGGCGCCAGGAATAGCATTTGTATGGAGGTCTTGTCGGGCATGACGCATGCTCGAAAATGAGCGAGCAGCGACGCATCGTACAGCGCGGTGGAAGTGAGTTCATGGCGGGATCGGGCACCCTGCGCCCCGGTTGTTCCGCTGGACAAGAATGTGACCTGCGTGTGCTCCGCGGGGAAGCACGCCAACCGCGTTAGACCGAATGCGGACGTCGGAATCGCGGGGACGTCGAGCCACCCGTGCACCGACTCGGGCGTTTGGCCGAACCGGTCGCAGTAGAGCCGGTAGCCCGGATTGCACGCGTACTGGTGTGCAAACAGCTCGAGGGCCAAACGCTGGAACGACACATTGTTGGCGCTCGGTAGCTCGATGAAGTAGCGTATCCTCTTGTCAAGCTCGTCGGCATTCGAGACGGAGATGTCCACGCTTTCGCAGTTCTACATCACCGGGGCTAAAGCCCCGGCGACAACAAGGTCCGGCAGTACACTGGGTAAGAAGCTGGCTAAATGAACCTCAAGATCGGGCAGACGTCGCAGTCAGAATATGTCGCTTCTGCGGAACGGCTGGCGGATCGATATGGCAATGCCGGTGTTCCGGTTCTGGCGACGCCGCACTTGGTGGCGCTCGCCGAGAGCGAATGCGTGCGCTGCGTGGCAGACGCGCTCGCGCCCGGAACGTCGACGGTCGGCATCCGGCTGGACGTGCGCCACCTCGCAGCCACGCCCGAGGCCATGCGCTTCACGATGCGCGCGGAGTTGGCCGAGATCGATCGGCGCAGGCTGGTTTTCAAAGTCGAAGCGCACGACGAAGTCGAGAAGATCTTCGAAGGCGTTCACGAGCGTTTCATCGTCGAGACCGGACCGTTTCTGGTCAAGACGAGCGCCAAGAAGGCAGCGGCGAAGCGGTGATCGTCGAGCATATCCCGGTCGGACTCTTAGCGTGCAACTGTATCGTGCTCGGCGATGAGAAGACCGGCAAAGCGATCGTCATCGATCCCGGCGATGATATCGACAAGATCGAGGCGCTCCTCTCCAAGCACGGGCTGACGGTGACGGCCATCCTCGCGACGCACGCACACATCGACCATGTTGGTGGACTCGCGCTGCTCAAAGAGCGCACTGGGGCCCCGGCGTTGATCCACGAAGCCGATGTCCCCCTGTACGAAGCGCTTGCAGCGCAAGCGGAATGGCTGGGCGTACCCGCGCCGCCCGTCGGCGAGATCGACAAGAACCTCGTTGACGGAGGATCGATCGACTTCGGGCGCCTGCGAGTCGACGTGCGCCACACACCCGGACACACGCCGGGCAGCGTTTCGCTCGTATTGCCGCAGGACAAGCCCGTGGTCTTTTCCGGCGACACGCTTTTTGCCGGCAGCATCGGCCGAACCGACTTGTGGGGCGGCAATTTCGACGACATCATGCGTTCCATACGCGGCACGTTGATGGCGCTGCCGGACGAAGCGTTGGTAGTGCCGGGGCACGGACCAGAGACGACGATCGGCGCCGAACGGCGCACCAACCCGTTCATCACAAAGTAAAGGTGATTCATGTCTGAAAACATCGGCAACAAATTGCCGCCGCCGCTGCGCTTCGACCTTGGGGAAAAAGCCACCGGCGAGATCTGTCGAGCCGTTCTCTTGATCACGGTGGACGCCGACGGCGCGCCGCGCGTCGCGGTGCTGTCGCCCGGCGAGGTCAAGGCGCTCGACGAACGACGCCTCGGGATCGAGGTCCACGGGCAAACGACGACCGCCAAGAACCTTGGTCGCGGCAGCAGCGCGCTGGTCTGGTGCGTGCTCGACGCCGCGGCCTACTCGATGCGCGGCACGCCATCACCCGCGATTCAGTCCGCGCAGGGATTCGCGGCGTTCGAGATCACGCTGAACGATGTCTTGAAAGATTTTCAGGCCGGCTCACCGATGGTGGCCGGCCCGACGTACAAGAACCTAGGCTCGGGCCGGGGCTAAAGCCCCGGCACTGCAACCACGACCGGATCATCGGCCTATGTCTGGATCGTCGAAGCGTCGGGAACGCAATCGGTGGTGACCCCGGGAAGACCGGTTGCGTTTGCAGTCCCCATGAACATGTTGGTCTGTCCGGTGCCGCCGAGCGCGGTGATTGGGACGTTGACGGTGACTGTACCGCCCGAACCGCTCACTGTCGCCTCGCCGGTACCCACTCTGCCGGGAAGACTAAAAATCTGGAAGTTGCCGTCCGCAAGACGTGGGAACGATGCGCCACCGTCGACTCCGTGGTCGAAGCCGGTGCCGTAGCTGAAACCGCCGCAATTTCCGCTGACGCCGGTCGAGCTGTTCTGATCGGCGTCGACTAGGAAGAAAAGTCCGAGCAGCGTTCCGCTCGAGCCTATGTTGCTGCCGGGCGGTGGCAACGATGCAAACGCATTGGTCTGCATGAACGTCAGTGTGATCGCGATGTTGGTGTAGCTAGCGCTGCCGGCCGGACCCGTCCGGCTCGTCTGGACGCTTAGAACATCCCATGTGGTACCCGAGGCGGCGGGCTCGGTGTCGCTCGCGGGCACATTGAAAGTCGTGACGACCGGCGGCGGTGGCTGAGGCCCGAAAGGCAGGCCGCTATAACTCGATGCCGTGCATGCGGCCATCGCGGCTGCAAACGCCGCGGCGCCAAGAAGCAAAACGTGACGCATGATCATGCCTCCTGAATTTGGGCAAGCATTGATTCATCAAGACGGGCTCCCAAACCATCTTTGGCGTCGCCCGCCCATAAGCAAAACGGACCTAAAGGTCCGTTGCTACGTATGAGGCCCGTTGCTCCGTTAGGCGGCGCCGGCGCGGGCAGCAGCGCGCAGTGAACGCGCATCGTCCAGTCGCGAGACCACGGGCACCAGGCGGGTGATGCCCGCGACTTCAAACAGCCGCCGCACCGTCGGGTTCGCGCACACGACCGCGACGTAGGCCCCGACCGCGCCAAGTTTTCGCAACGCGGCGATCAGCGCCCCAAAGCCCACGGAATCGGCGGTTTCAACGCCGGACATGTCGATCGTGCAGTCGCGCAAACCGGATTCGAGGACGCGTCCGATGGATCTGGACAAACGCTTCGCGCACGAAGCGTCCAGCCGCGGGCCGATGACGATCGTATCGGTGATGGGAGATCTGCGCCTCGTCGCGACGAGCGCGCCCTTGGTCTTCATGTCGAACTCACTAACTGCCCGCACTGGTTATGCCTTTTCCGGGGCTAAAGCCCCGGCACTACATTTATGTTGTGAAAAGGGTACGTCACGGTGAGCCTGGTGGCTCAATGGGAGTATACGCCTAAACTATATGGCTCAATACTGAGAAAGTTACATGGAACGCGTGAAACTCTCATTAAACCATTGCGACTAATGGCACAGACGCGGAAACCTTAAAAAATGCTGAAAGAGGGGAAGAAACCCGGGGCTAAAGTCCCGGCACTACATTATTTACGATTACATCTTGGAGAAGGCTTCGGCGGCGGTGGTCGGCGCTTTGGCCTTGCGATAGTTGTCGATCGTCACTTTGAGCGCCTCGAGCACGCGGACCGGATAGTCCTTTTTGCGCTCGGGGAAGCCGTCGAGGAACGACTCGATTTCTGCAGGCGTGATCGCTTCCGCTTCGTCCACGGTCTTGTTCTTGGCGAGCGTCGTGAGAATCGCGCAAGTGGCGACGCCGAAACCGCAGCCGGTCGTGAAATACGAAATGTCCTCGATCCTATCGCCCTCGCCGACCTTGAGATAGAACGTGTACATGTCGCCGCACGAGTCCGAGAAATACTCGCCCGTAGCGCTCGGGTTTTCCATGGTGGCAAACCCGTGTCGCTTCTCGACGAGCTCTTGAAACTTGGGGAAATCCATCTAGGTGCCTCCAGCTTTGGAAGGGATGATGAACTCGCAGACGTCGTCGCCTCGTGCGATCGAGGTTCGCTGCGTCGGCGTGGTGGGCAATACCTCTTGCATCAGCGTGTGAACGACGCCGCAAACCTGCGGGTGCGCTACGGCGGTATCCTTGAACGGGCAGTTGTGCTCGCGCAGGACAAACCCGTCCTGCGTGCGTTCGAAGTCGGCGAGCACGCCTTGCTCTTGGAGGATCTTGGTCAGCTCGGCTACTCGCTGTTCATCGCCCTTGCCCTCGAAGCGCGACGCATATTTGCGCGCGGAGCGCTTGCCAAGGTTGCGGAACAGCGCAGAAACGCGTTCCTCGCCTTCTTCGGCGCGCAACTCGTTCAACACAGCGTTGAGCAGAACGCCGTAACGCTGTGGGAAGAGGCGCTCTCCCTCACCGGTGAGCGAAAACAGGAGGCTGGGCTTTGTCGGACCACGGCGTGCGCTCGTCTCGAGAACCAGCCCGTCGCGTTCCAGGCGCGCCAAGTGCTGCCGGATCGCGTTCGCGGTAAGACCGAGCTCTTCGGCGAGCTCGGAAGCCGTCCGCGGACCATGTCGTTTTAGCGACTGGGTGACGCGACCGCGGGTCGTTTGAAAAAAACTTGCTTCTCGCATGATTGATTGCCGGGTCCCCAGCGGAGGGTTCCCTGCGAGTTAAGTATAAAGCAATCGCACAAGATTTTCAACCATTATCTTGACTATCTTTGCCCGTTGGCCTACAATATTAACTGAGAAGGTACGCATGCCAGACATCATCCTTGAAGTACGCGATTTGCACGTTTCCGTGGGCGACAACGAGATCATCCGCGGGATTGACCTTTCGGTCGAGCGCGGCTCGGTGCACGCCCTGATGGGCCCCAACGGCTCCGGCAAAAGCACTCTGTCGCTGGTCCTGATGGGGCACCCCAAGTACGTGGTCACCAAAGGCGACATCTTCTTCGAAGGCAAGAGCGTGCTCGGCATGAAGCCCAACGAGCGCTCGCTTGCCGGCATGTTCCTCGCTTTCCAATACCCGTCCGCCGTGCCGGGCGTGAGCGTCGCCAATTTCATGCGCAACACGCTCATGGCGCGAGCCAAGGGCAATGCCCCGCTGACGCCGGCCAAATTCAAAGGGCTGCTCGACTCAGCGTCCGACAAGCTCAAGATCGAGCGCTCAGTGTTGGGCCGCTACGTCAACGACGGTTTTTCGGGCGGCGAGAAGAAGCGGCTCGAAATGCTCCAAATGCTGGTGCTCAACCCGACGCTCGCAATCTTAGACGAAACCGATTCGGGGTTGGACATCGATGCGCTGCGCATCATCGCAGAAGGCATCGAGGCACAGCGTTCGCCGGAGCGCTCCATCCTGCTGATCACACACTACCAGCGCATCTTGAACTACGTGAAGCCCGACGTCGTGCACGTGCTCGTCAAGGGCAAGATCGTCAAGCAAGGCGGGCCGGAGCTGGCGCACGAGCTCGAAGCGCAGGGCTACGATCCGCTCATCAAAGAGTTAGTGGAGGCCTAAGATATAACCATGGCCCTCAAACAAGAACAACTCGTCGACAAAGATTATAAGTACGGTTTCCGCGATCAAACCGAGAGCTACGCTTTCAAAGCGCGCAAAGGCATCGATCACGACATCGTCGAGCAGATCTCGCAGATGAAAAAAGAGCCGCAATGGATGCACGACTTCCGCCACAAATCGCTCGACATCTTCCTCTCCAAGCCGATGCCGCCGTGGGCCAATCTCGAGCTGCTCGGCCAGATCAATTTCGACGACATCTACTATTACATGCGCGCCTCCGACGTCGAGGGCAAGACGTGGGAAGAGGTGCCCGAGGACATCAAGCGCACGTTCGACCGGCTCGGCATCCCGGAAGCGGAGCGCAAGTTCTTGGGCGGGGTCACCGCGCAGTACGATTCTGAAGTCGTCTATCACAGCATTCGCAAGGACCTCGAGGCCAAGGGCGTGCTGTTCTCCGACATGGACACCGGTCTGCGCGAGCACGAGGATATCGTGCGCGAGCATTTCGCCACGGTGATCCCGCCGGCGGACAACAAATTCTCCGCGCTCAATTCGGCGGCGTGGTCGGGCGGCTCGTTCATCTGGGTACCGCCGGGCGTCCGCGTGGATATTCCGCTGCAGGCCTACTTCCGCATCAACGCCGAGAGCATGGGCCAGTTCGAACGCACGCTGATCATCGCCGAGCCGGGCTCGTTCGTGCACTACATCGAGGGATGTACCGCCCCGACGTACTCGAGCAACTCGCTGCACTCAGCCGTGGTGGAACTCATCGCCAAAGAAGGCGCGCATATCCGCTACACCACGATCCAGAACTGGTACAAGAACATCTATAATCTCGTGACCAAGCGCGCGATCGCGCACAAGAACTCGCACGTCGAGTGGGTCGACGGCAACATCGGCTCGCGCCTGACCATGAAGTATCCGTCGGTGTACATGGTGGGCGAAGGCGCGCGCGGCGAGGTGTTGTCGGTGGCGTACGCCAGTGAGGGCATGCATCAGGATGCCGGCGCGAAGATGATCCATGCCGCGCCGAACACGACCTCGATCATCACGAGCAAATCGGTGAGCAAGGGCGGCGGGCGCACCACCTATCGCGGCTTGGTCAAAGTGTACGAAGGCTGCGACGGCGTGAAATCCAACGTGCGCTGCGACGCGCTGCTCATGGATCCGGAATCTCGCTCCGACACCTACCCGACCATGGAGATCGACGCCAAGAACGTGCGCATCGAGCACGAGGCGACCGTCTCGAAGGTCGGCGAAGAGCAGCTCTTCTACGTGATGAGCCGTGGCCTGACCGAGGTAGAGGCGACCACGATGATCGTCAACGGCTTCTTCGAGCCGTTCGTCAAGGAGCTGCCCATGGAATACGCGGTGGAGCTCAACCGGCTCATCGCGATGGAGATGGAAGGCTCCGTCGGGTAAACCTTGACCGAAACGCTGATCAAGAACGCAGTCGACGCCGAAATCATCAAAACGATTTCGGCGTCTGAGCCTGCGTGGCTGCGCGAACTGCGCCTGGGCGCGTTCGAGCGCTACGCGAGCCTGCCCACGCCCACGGATCGAACCCCAGGTTGGCGCCGCTTAAAGTTGGACGGGATCTCCTTCGACCCGCCGGCGCCGGCGCCGTCCAGCCCGTCCTGGGAAATCGGCAGCGAGAACGAAAGGAAAGGCGTATTCCTCGGCCACCTGAGCGCGTGCGCCAAGTTGGAGGCATTTGAACCACTCATCCGCGAGGAACTGACGCGCCGCACTCCAGCAAGTTCCTTGGAGAAATTCTCATCGCTGGTGCAGTGCGCTTGGCGGATCGGGTGTTTCGTTTACGTGCCCGACGGAGTTGAGGCGACGGAACCCATCCGTCTAGGCTACTTCGACTACGGTCCGTACCCGCGCACACTCATCATCCTGGGCAAGAACGCGCGTCTTACGTTGACGGAGCAGTTCGCCAAGGGTTACGATTTTACGGCTGGACTTACGACATTGGTTCTCGGAGATGGCGCACACCTCACGTACGCGCATGTTCAAGAATGTGAACACAGCGCCGTCGTCTTCTCGCACCAGCATGCGCGCATCGGGCGCGACGCCAAATTGGTGACGCTCAACTTCGGCCTCGGCGGCCGGCTGGCGAAAAGCGACGTCGAGGTCGAGCTGCTCGGCCGCGGCGCGCACAGCGATATGCTGGGGCTCATCTTCGCTGAAGGCTCGCAGCAATTCGACTACCATACGCTACAGGGCCACCGCTCGCCCGACACGCGCAGCGATCTGCTGTTCAAGGCCGCGTTGGACGACGAATCGCATTCGGTCTACACGGGCGTGATCATCATCGAAAAAGGCGCGCAGCGCAGCGATGCCTATCAGGCGAATCGCAACCTGTTGCTCGGCGCGAACGCGCGCGCAGACACCGAGCCCAAACTCGAGATTGAGGCAGACGACGTGCGCTGTACGCATGGCGCAACGGTCGGCCCCATCGACGAAGAACAGCTCTTCTACCTCCAGAGCCGCGGCCTCGACGAGGATTCGGCATCGCGGCTCGTCGTGGACGGATTCTTCCAGGACGTGCTCGACCGCGTGGGCGATCCGCGCGTGACCGATCCGCTGCGCGAGAAGGTCTGGCCGCACCTCGGACGTCTTGGAGCGCACTAGTCCGATGCCGGTGTTGGTGGAAGTCGCGCGCGTCAGCGACGTGCCGGTGGGCAAAGTCAAGACGGTTGAAGCCGGTGGAAAACGTTTTGCGCTGTGCAATTACGACGGCACGTTCTACGCGATCGACGACGAGTGCACGCACGATCGCGGTCCGCTGGACCAGGGCGAACTCATCGGCCAAGAGATCGAATGTCCGCGCCATGGCGCTCGCTTTGACGTGATCACCGGTCGTGCCACGCGCCTGCCGGCCATCCGGCCCGTGAAATCCTATCCTGTCACCGTCACAGACGGCAAAATCTGCATCGAGGTGCCTGAAGCACCGTGAGCACGTTGATCAAACCCACCGGAGCGAGCCTGAGCGAGGCCGAGGTCGCTCGCATCCGCGCCGATTTCCCGATCCTCAAAGAACGTCCGCACGGCAAGCCTTTGGTTTTCCTCGACAGCGCGGCATCTTCGCAGAAGCCCATTCAAGTCATCGAGGCGATGGACGACTACTACCGGCGCTATCACGCCAACATCCATCGCGGCGTCTACCATATCAGCGAATTGGCCACCGAGGCGTACGAAGAGGCGCGCGCCGCCGTAGCGCGGTTCATCAACGCACCGCGCGCGAGCGAATGCATCTACGTCCGCAACGCGACCGAGGCCCTTAATCTCGTCGCGTATTCGTGGGGCCGCTCGAACGTCGGACCGAAAGACGCCATCGTGGTGACGGAGATGGAGCACCACTCCAATCTCGTGCCGTGGCAGGTGCTCGCGCAGCAGACGGGGGCGCAACTGCGTTTCGTGCGGGTCACCGACGACGGACTGCTTGATCTGACCAACCTCGACGCGCTGCTCGACGGCGCCAAGATCTTCGCGTTCACGGCCGTCAGCAATACGTTGGGCACGATCAACCCGACGAAGCGACTTGCCGCCCGCGCGCGCGCGGCGGGAGCCGTCAGCGTCGTTGACGCGTGCCAAGCCGTGCCGCGCATGCCGGTCGACGTGCAGGACTGGGGCGCCGACTTCATCGCGTTCTCGTCGCACAAGATGCTGGGCCCTACCGGCGTGGGCATCCTATGGGGCCAGCAAGCGCTGCTGGATTCGATGCCGCCATTTTTGACCGGCGGCGGCATGATCGGCATCGTGCGGCTCGAGCGCTCTACCTACGCCGATGTGCCCGCGCGCTTCGAGGCCGGCACGCCAGCCATCGCCGAGGCGGTGGGCTTGGGCGCTGCCGTGCGCTATCTCGAGGCGATCGGCATGGATCGCGTCCATCGCTACGAACTGGAGCTGGCTTCGTACGCGATGCGGCGCCTGCGCGAGACGTCGCACGTCACGATCTACGGGCCCGGGATGGAGCATCGCACCGGCGTCATCTCGATCACGGTCGGCGACATCCACGCGCACGATCTCGCCAGCATTCTCGATAGCGAAGGGGTCTGCGTGCGCGCAGGGCACCACTGCAACCAGCCGCTGATGGAGAAGCTCGGCGTGCCGGCGACCGCCCGCGCCTCGTTCTACCTTTACAACACGCCGGGCGAGGTCGATGCGCTGATCGCGGCGATCGAAAAGGCGAAGAAGATCTTCAAGCTAACATAGGCCTTCTATGACCGATCCAACCTTCACCGGGATGGACGAGCTCTACCGCGACTTCATCCTCGATCACTATCGCAATCCGCGCAACGCCGGCACGCTGGAGCATCCCGACGCGTCGTTCGAGGACATCAACCCGCTGTGCGGCGACAAGATCCGCATGGACGTGGCGGTGCGCGACGGCGTGGTCACCGATGTCAAGTTCAGGGGCCGCGGCTGCGCGATCTCGCAGGCCTCCGCGTCGCTGCTCACCGAGGAGATCAAGGGCAAAACGCTCGCCGACATCGAGAAGATCGGGAAGGACGAAGTGCTGGCCAACGTCGGCATCAACATCTCCGCCGCGCGCCTGAAGTGCGCGCTGCTGGGCCTCAAGGTGCTCAAACAGGCGCTGGCGCTCAAGTACGAACCATCAGAAGAAGAAAAAGCCTACCCCGACGGCCAACGCTCCTGAAACGCACGGGCCTCTAGCCGCCGTTGCGTTTTTTCCAATACAACGCAGCTGCCACGCCCGGCAGCGCGCCGATCGCCCACCCCGCCAACACGTCTTGCTGCCAATGCAGCAAGCAGAAGATGCGTGCGACGCCGACGGCGAGCGCCGCGAAAATGGCGAGCACGGCCCATGGCTCATTCACGAACGCGAGAAACGCCGCGACATAGGCCGTCGCCGCGGAATGATCCGACGGAAAACTGTTGTCGGCCGGGTCGTGCGCTACGAGCGGCGTGACGCCGAGGACGACGAATGGCCGCAGCTCATGGTAGGACCAGCCTGCAACAAGGTCGAGGGCCAAGCCGACTGCCGCGCCCACCGCGAAGGGCACGAGCAAGCCCCATTGCGAACGGCGGCGCCACGCCGCCCCGGCGAACGCGACGACGGTGAGCAGGACACCTCCTTGCGCGAGCGCCACCGCCACCACCGCTAGAGCATGATCGCCCCACAGCGAGTGAAACCACAATGTCGTCGACATGGCGCGCACCCTTTTTAAGTATTTCGCTTGGGACCTGCCAGGATTTGACGGTGAAGGACGTCGTAAGAAGGGCGGGCATGCCTGTCCATCCGATTCACCATCTGTCGATCGGCACCGATGCCTTCAAGGTCGCCAAAAAATTCTACGGCGCGTTGCTGCCCGCGCTTGGTTTCGACATCGTTTTTGAGAAGCCCGACTCGTTCGGCTATCAGCGCGAAGGCTTTGAGATCATCCTGGTCAAGGGCAGTAGCGTCAAAGAAGATCTGTGGGACGGCGAGCGCCGCGTCGGCTTCGACCACCTCGCGCTCAATGCTGATTCGCGCGCGAAAGTCGACGAGTGCGCGAAGCTCTTGGACGAACTCGGGGGCGACATCGACGAGCCGCCGGCCGTCGATCCAGAACACGGCGACGACTATTACGCCTTGTGGGCGCGCGATCCGAGCGGCCTGCGCATCGAGGTCGTCTACCAAGGGCCCTAAGCAACCTAAGAAGAGTAACCACCTAGACATAAATCTAGTCCCGGGCCAAAATCCACAAGGAAACCTGCCCGCAGGTGGCGTCAATAGTTTACTATGTCCACTTTCAACCGATTAAGAACCTTGGGCCCGGCCGCTGTGCTGGCCGCGGCGGTTGCGATCTCGACACTCGGCGCCTTCGGCTGCGCGCCGCGGCAGGGCGGCCCGCCGGGCGGCGGCGCCGGCGGTTTTGCGATGCCGGTGGCTGCCGCTCCGATCAAACGCGGCTCCATCGCCGAGTATTTCCAAGTCACGGGCGAAGTGATGCCGCTGCAAGCGGCCTCGCTGTCCTCGGTGGTGTCCGGCGCGGTCGTCTCGGTCGGCGCGCAGATCGGCCAGCGCGTCCACAAAGGCGACCTTCTGGTGCAGATCGACGCCAGCACGCTGCGGGCGCAACAGGCGCAAGCGGCGGCCAACCTGTCGGAGGTGAGCGCCAACACCCAAGGCGGCTCCACTACGGCGCAGGCCAATCTCGCATCCGCAAAGGTGGCGGACGATACCGCGCAAGCTAACCTGCGCCGCAACGAAACGCTGTTCCACCAAGGCTACGTCGCAAAAACGACGCTCGAGCAGGCAGCGGAACAAGCAGCGGCGGCGGACGCCGCGTATCACGCCGCCTTGGTGACGGCGCAAAACGCCAGTCTTCGCAAGGGGAACAGCGCGGCGACGGCCGCCGTGCAAAACGCGGAGGCCGCGCTGGGCGCCATCAGCGCGCAGATCGCGCAGAGCGAAGTCCGGGCCCCGTTTGACGGCGTGGTGACGGCGCGCAACGTCGACCCAGGCTCGCTTGCGACGCCCGGCACAGTGTTGATGGAAGTCGTGCAAATGGACCACTGCTATGTCGACGTCGGCATTTCGGGATCCAACTTAGGGACCGTGCACGTCGGCACGCCGGCGAACGTGACCATCTCGGGGATAGCGAACCGCACCTGGCATGGCACCGTCGCGTACCTCAACCTCGCGGCAGCTCCGGGATCGTTGATCTATCGCGCGCGGATCCCGCTCGCCAATCCCGATCTTACGTTGCGCTCGGGCATGATCGCCACTGCAGCGTTCAAAAGCGCCGGCAAGACCGGCGTGCTGCTGGCGCCTCGCGCGGCAGTGTTCCAAACCGACACCGGCTACTCGATGTTCGTGATCGACGGCGGCAAAGCCAAGCCGCTGCAGGTTGAGGTCGGTCTTCAGAACGACCAGCAGGTCGAAGTCACCGGCCCCGGCCTCAAGCCCGGCGTGCAAGCCATTCTGAACCACTCGGTGCTGCTCCAGCCGGGCATGCCGGTCCAATCGATGTCGGCAAAGGGCGGCAAAGGGTACTGATGCAGTTCTTCATCTCGCGGCCGATCTTCGCGGCCGTCTGTTCTGCAGTCATCTTGCTGGCGGGCGCCATCGTGGCCCCGACGCTGCCGGTCTCGCATTACCCATCTATCGCGCCGCCGCAAGTCACGGTGCAATCCGAATACATCGGCGCGAACGCGGAAGCGGTGGAATCGTCGGTGACCAACCCCCTCGAGCAGCAGATCAACGGCGTCGAAGGTCTGCGCTACATAACGTCCACCAGTTCCGACGACGGTTCCAGTTCGATCGTCGCTACGTTCGATCTGGGACGCGACCCGAATCTCGCCGCGCAAGACGTGCAGAACCGCGTCAACGTGGCGCAAGGCGTGCTGCCGGCGCAGGTCAAGCAGACCGGCATCACCGTCAACAAGAATTCGACGTCGTTCGTGATGGCCTACGCGCTGACGTCAGACGATCCGAAATACGATCCGCTGTTCTTGAGCAACTACGCGGATCGCTACATCACGCAGGCGGTCAACCGCGTGAAGGGGGTCGGCGCCGTCATCATCTTCGGCGAGCGCAAATACGCGATGCGACTGTGGCTCGATCCGCAAAAGTTGCAGGCGTTCGGCCTGACGCCGGCCGACATCGTTTCCGCTTTGCAGCAGCAGAATGTCCAAGTCGCGGCGGGTCAGATCGGGCAGGCACCTGCGCCTCCAGGCCAGCTATACCAGTACAACGTGCGCGTGGCCGGCCGATTGTCGACGCCGGCCGAGTTCTCGAGCATCATCGTCAAGTCGGGGCCGAATTATCTCGTGCGTCTCTCCGACGTCGGCCGTGTGGACCTCGGCGCGGAGCAGTACGCGTCCAATCTCACCTTCAACGGCAAGCCGGCCGTCGGAATGGGCGTGCTGCAGCTCCAGGACGCTAATTCACTCTCGGTCTCGCAAGGCGTTCGCGCTGTCATGCAGGAGGTCTCGAAACAATTCCCGCCGGGCGTGCACTACCGCCTTGCTTTCGATTCTTCCATGTTCGTGGACGAGTCGATCAAAGAGCTGATCAAGACCTTGGCGATCGCGATCGCCCTGGTCGTGCTCATCATCTTCCTTTTCTTGCAAGACTGGCGCAGCACGCTTATCCCGGCGATCACCATTCCGGTGTCGCTGGTCGGCACGTTCTTGCTGCTGAAGGCATTCGGTTTCTCGATCAACGTCTTGACGCTCTTCGGGTTGACGCTGGCGACGACGCTCGTCGTAGACGACGCCATCGTGGTCATCGAGAACATCGTCCGCTACATGAGCGAGCACAAACTGGATTCAAAAACGGCGGCGCCTTTGGCGATGGCCGAGATCGCGAGCGCCGTCGTGGCGACGTCATTGGTGCTGCTCGCGGTGTTCATCCCGGTCGCGTTCTTCCCAGGCACTACAGGTGTGCTGTACAAACAATTCGCGCTGACCATCGCTTCGACGATCTCGATTTCGGCGTTCACGGCCTTGACGCTCACTCCGGCGCTCTCCGCGCTTTTCCTGGGCGGCGAACCACCCAAGCATGGCCGCCTGATGCGGGCGATCGGCCGGGGCATCCAAGGCATAAGGGACGGCTACCGCGGGCTGCTGCCGTGGGTGCTGCAACATCGCGCCATCGTGCTCATCGTTTTCGTGGCATTGCTCGGCGGAACGGTGCTCGTCCTCAATCTCGTGCCGTCCGCGTTCGTGCCCGATGAAGATCAGGGCTATTTCATCTGCGTCGCTCAGGCACCGCCCGGTTCGTCGCTTGAATACACGACCAATATCATGAACCAGGCGGTGGGTATCGTGCGCAGCGAGCCTGACGTCGTCGATATCGCAAGCGTGGCCGGCTTCGGATTCACCGGCAGCAGTCCGAACAACGGCATCATGTTCGTGCTGTTGAAGCCCTGGGCGGAGCGACGCGGTTCCGGCCAATCGGCGCAGGCGATCGAGGCGCGCCTGTCCGGCAAGTTCTTCGGCATCACCGGCGCCTCGGTGTTCGCCTTCAACCCGCCGTCGATCCAAGGCGTCGGCAATTTCGGCGGTTTCGACTTCGAAGTGGAAGATCAGGCCAACCTCGGCTTGCCGGCGCTGGCGGCGACCGCCGGAACCATGGAGTACCGGACCAATACCGATCCGATGCTGCGCTCGGTGTTCACGACGTTCCGTAACGACAGTCCGCAAATCCAACTGAACATCGACCGCAACGCGGTGCAGGCGCTGCACATCAACCTGAGCGATGTGTTCGACACGCTGCAGATCATGCTCGGTTCCGACTACGTGAACGACTTTAATTATCGCAACAAGTCATATCGGGTGTACGTCCAAGCCGACGCGCCGTTCCGCTCGCGCGTCGAGGATCTGGCGAACATGTACGTGCGCAACAAAGACGGGAGCATGATCCCGCTGAGCGCGTTCATGACGTTCCAGCGAACGCTCGGGTCGCCGCAGATCTACCACTACAATCTGTTCCGCTCGATCGAATTCAACGGCTCCCCGGCGCCCGGAGCTTCTTCGGGCCAGGCGATCAGCGAAATGCAGAAGATCGCCAAGCAGGTCCTACCCGCAGGCATGAGCTACGAGTGGACCGGCGTCTCGCTGGATCAGATCGAAGCCGGTGCCGTCACTGTGATCATCTTCGGTCTCGCGGTCGTCTTCGTCTTCCTCGTCTTGGCCGCGCAGTTCGAGAGTCTTGTGGATCCGTTGATCATCATCATGGCGGTGCCGTTGTCCATTCTCGGGGCGTTGGGCGGCATATGGCTGCGAGGCTTGCAAAACGACATCTTCGTCCAGATCGGGCTCGTGATGCTGATCGGGCTTTCGAGCAAGAACGCGATTTTGATCGTGCAATTCGGCAACATCTTGCGCCGTCAAGGCATGCCGATCGCGCAAGCCGCGCTGCAAGCCGCGCGCACGCGGTTGCGGCCCATCCTGATGACGTCGTTCGCGTTCGTGTTCGGCTTGATGCCGCTCGTGTTCGCGTCCGGCGCCGGCGAGGCGAGTCGCCACTCGCTGGGCACGGCCGTGGTGGGCGGCATGTTCGTGTCGACCCTCCTGAACCTGCTCGTGATCCCGCTGCTATACATGATCATCGCCGGTTGGGAAGAGCGCTGGCGCGGGCGCGGCGAGCCGGCGTCCAGCTCCGCCGCCGCCGACTAAAGAACAGAAGCCCTGGCGGCGTGGCGGGTGCGGCGGCGATTGTCTTCGTGCAGCTGACGCTTGCGCAAGCGAATGGACTGCGGCGTCACTTCCACCAACTCGTCGTCTTCGATGAACTCGAGCGCGCGCTCGAGGGTCATCAGCTCCGGCGGCGACAGATTGGGCGCGTCGTCAGAACCTGAGGCGCGCATGTTGGTGAGTTTCTTGGCTTTGCACACGTTGACCGTGATGTCGTCTTCGGACTTGGTTCGCCCCACGACCATGCCTTCGTAGACCGTCGTCTGAGGCCCGACGAAGAAGGTGCCTCGCGACTGCAGGTTGTCGAGCGCGTAGGCCGTGACGGTTCCCGTCTCGGCGCTCACCAAAGCACCGACCCCGCGATGCGGGATCTCACCCGCGAGCGGCTGATGGTCGTAGTACGTGTGATTGACCACTGCGGTCCCGCGCGTGAGGGTCATGAGTTCGCTGCGCAAACCGAACAGGGCGCGCGTCGGCAGCGTATACTCGAGCCGCTGCTGCGAGGTGAAGCGCAACATATTGAGCAGGTGAGCGCGGCGTTTGCCGAGCGCCTCGATGACCGAGCCCGCGTGTTCTTCCGCTACGTCGACCACCAAATACTCCACCGGCTCCATGCGTTTGCCGTCGCGCTCTATGATGACCACCTGCGGCTTGGAGACCGCGAGTTCGTAGCCTTCGCGCCGCATCGTTTCGATGAGCACCGACAGATGCAGCTCGCCGCGGCCTGAAACCGCAAACGTGTCGGGCGAGGCCGTCGGAGCCACGCGCAGCGCGACGTTGCTCTCCAACTCGCGCTCGAGCCTGTCCTTGAGATGGCGGCTGGTCAGATACTTGCCCTCGCGCCCGGCGAACGGGCTCGTATTGACCAGAAAATCCACCGCAACGGTCGGCTCGTCCACCAATACGGCGTCCACCGCTTCGGCGTGTTCGGCGTCGGTCAGCGTGTCGGCGATATTCACGCCTTCCGCGCCGGAGAGCGCGATGATGTCACCGGCTCGCGCCTCTGCGAGCTCGTTGCGTTGCAAGCCGACGAACTCCAAGATCTTGGTCACGCGATGCGGCGTGCGTTCGTCGCCGCGGATGCGCAAGATCGCGTCGCCCGGACGCACGATGCCGCGAAACACTCGGCCGATCGCGATGCGCCCCACGTACTCGTTGTGATCGATGTTGGACACGAGCATCTGGAACGGGCCCTCATCGTCGCCCGGCGGCTCGGGGACGTGCTCGATGATCGCGTCCATCAGCGGGCGCAAAGTGGTGCCCGGCACCGCGAGGTCCGTGCTCGCCGTCCCGGCACGAGCGTTTGCATAGATCACAGGAAAATCGAGCTGGTGGTCGGCGCAGCCGATGTCGATGAACAAGGCCAACACCTCATCCAGCACTTCCTTCGGCCGGGCATCTTTGCGGTCGATCTTGTTGATGACGGTTATCACCGGCAGATCTTGTTCGAGGGCTTTGCGCAAGACGAAGCGTGTCCCCGGGAGCGGTCCCTCCGCGGCGTCCACGAGCAGCAGTATGCCATTGACCATCTGCAGAACCCGCTCGACTTCGCCGCCGAAATCGGCATGACCCGGGGTATCTACGATGTTGATCTTGATGTCGCCCCAAAGGATGCCGGTGTTCTTGGCGAGGATCGTGATGCCGCGCTCGCGCTCGATGGGATTGACGTCCATGACGCGCTCGCCGGCCTGCGACGGATCGCGGAAAATGCCCGCTTGGCGCAGCATGCCGTCGACGAGCGTCGTCTTGCCGTGATCCACATGGGCGACAATCGCGATATTGCGAACGTTGGGACGAGTGTGCACGATTCTCAATACGGCCGATAACGGAAATATGCCTCCGACGAACGATCAGCTTTCAGACGGCGACAATGCCGCGCGCCAAGAATTGAGGCCATATGCGGGAGACGTCGCCCCCGACCTCGACCCCACGTACGACCCGCAAGAGGATCCGACGGTCCGCACGATCGGCGTCATGGGCGCCGCGGGCGGTTACCTCGATCCCGAGGTGCGCAAGCGCGCGCACGAGCTGGGCGTCGCGATCGCGCGCGCAGGTTGCGTGCTCATCACGGGAGCGTGTCCGGGATTGCCGTATGACAGCGCGCGTGGCGCCCTCGCTGAAGGCGGACTTTCGGTCGGCATTTCGCCGGCGCTGTCGCGCAGCGAGCACGTCAAACGTTACGACTCACCGGTCGACGCCTACAACGTCATCATCTACGCCGGTAGCGGCTTGATGGGCCGCGAGGTTCACAACATCCACTCGTCCGACATCGTCATCATAGCGGGGGGCCGTTCCGGCACGCTGGGCGAGTTTTGCATCGCCTTCGATGAAGGCAAGCTGATCGGAGTCCTCAAGAACTCCGGCGGCATCGCGGACGACCTGCCCAGCATCCTGCCGAAGCTCACCAAGGAGACCGGCGCGCACTTGATCTATGACGCGGACCCGCACGCACTCGTGGCCCGATGCGTCGAATTCTATCGCGCCGGGCACTTCCGTCGACCCTCGACGTTCATGGCAGAAAAGCCCGCGGAGGATGGCGAATGGCCCGGATCACCTTCATCGGCGCCGCGGGCGTCGTAACCGGCAGCAAGCACCTCGTCGAGACCGACGCGGGCGCGCGCCTGCTTCTTGATTGCGGGTTGTATCAAGGCATGCGTGACCTGACGGAGCGGAACTGGACGCCGCCGCCGGCGGACCCCAAGACGTTGGACGCGGTGATCCTCTCGCACGCTCACCTCGACCATTGCGGCTACCTGCCGGCGCTCGTGCAGCAAGGCTTTCGGGGCTCGATCTACACGACTTCAGCGACCGCCGAGACGGCGGCTCTGGTCCTGCACGACTCGGCGCATTTGCAGGAAGACGAGGCGGCTCGAGCCCAGCGGCACCCCGAACGGGGCGCGCACGCAAAACCGCTATACACCGATGACGACGTCAACGCCGTCGTCAAACTTTTCAAGCCCACGGCGTATGACGACCTCCGCGACGACATCGCCGGCTGCCGCTTCCGCTTGTCGGATGCCGGCCACATCCTCGGCTCGGCCCTCACCGAGTTGTGGTTCGATCGATCGAAGTTGACGTTCACCGGCGACCTCGGGCGCTACAACCGGCCGCTCTTGCGCGACCCTTCGCCCATCGCCGAGAGCGAGTATGTGCTGGCCGAGTCGACGTACGGCGACCGCAACCACTCCGCGACCGATCCGCAGGTGGACTTAGGGAATGTGACCACCGCGGCCATGCAGCGCGGCGGCGTGCTCGTCATCCCGGCCTTCGCCATCGGCCGGACGCAAGAGGTGCTGTACGCCATCGGCCAGCTGCAGCGCCAGGGCAGCTTTCCTAACGTGGACGTCTATGTGGATAGCCCGATGGCCATCGAGGCCGACGCGATCATGGAACGCCATCCGGAAGCGCTTCGCTTCGACCTCAAGCGGCGCTTCGGGCCCGGCGATATGAACATGGGTGCGTCGCGGGTCACCATCTCGCAAACCTCAGATCAATCGAAGGCGCTCAATGCCCTTAAAACAAACGCGATCATCATCTCGTCCAGCGGCATGGCAAGCGGCGGTCGCATCCTCCATCACTTACGCAATAGGCTGCCGCGACAGGCCGATACAGTTTGCTTCGTCGGCTTCCAGGGACCGGGCACGCTCGGCAATCAGCTGGCGAACGGCGCCAAGCAAGTCAAGGTCTTTGGGGAAGAGGTGTCTGTCAATGCGCTCATCACGCGCATAGACGGCTTTTCGGCACACGCCGACCGCAGCGAATTGCTGCGCTGGTTCGGGAATTTCCGCGACAAGCCCAGCGTCTATCTGGTGCACGCAGAACCGGCCGCGGCGGCATCGCTCGCGGCGGCGGTGACTCAAACCTACGGCTTTCCCGCACAGGTCGCAAAACAGGGTCAGGTATTGGAGATTTCTTAAGGCCCCGTCGGCCTTCCGAGCTCGACGAGCTCATCGGACTCATCGTGCGTCTTCGCAAGGCGACTTTCGGAGAACTCACGCAAGTGTTTCCGATATTCGTATTCGTGTACCGGATCGATGCGAAGCACGTCGTCCGCGCCCAGCTGTTCGACCAGACTTGTCAGAGTGTCCTGATTCAGCATGCGTGTGCCCCCTTTACTATTGATATTCCCAGGCACGCTCAAGCTGAAACGAGTTTGGCCCCCGCACCCAACGCGCGCAACTTGGCGTACGCGACCTCACGACTCATCGGCGCCATGCCGCAGTTCGTCGATGCGGCGAGGCGCTCGATCGGCACGTGCTCCAGCGCCATCCGAAGGGTACGGCAAACTTCTTCGGGCGTTTCGACGCGCTCGTCGGCCACGTCGATGACTCCTACGGCGAGCTGTTTGTCGCCCGCCAGAGCGAGCACTTTCGGCGACACGCGGCTACCAGCCAATTCGATGGAGATCTGGCCGATGCGGCTGCGTGCGAGCAGCGGCAACACGATCGCGTATTGGTCCCACGTTTGGCCCAGACCGCGTTTCCATTCCAAGTTCGCCGGAATGCCGTAACCGTAGCACACATGCACGGCGGTGGCGCAGGGTGCACCGCGAATCGCGGCATCGAGCGCCTCGACGCCCCATTCCGCGAGATCCTCGAAGTAAACGTTGAACGCCGGCTCGTCGAGTTGGACCACATCGACGCCGGCCGCCGCGAGATCGCCGATCTCCTCGCGCAAAAGCTCCGCGAACGCCAGTGCCAGCGCTTTCCGGCTGCCGTAGTATTCATCGTGGAGCGTGTCGACGATGGTCATGGGACCGGGCATCGTCACTTTGAGTTTGCGCGTGGTCAGCGAACGCGCAAAACGCGCTTCATCTCCGTGCGCCGACCCGCGCCTTCGCACCGGGCCCGTCACCGTTGGGAGATCCGCTTGATACCGGTCGGCCCGAATGCCCTTGCGCACTATTTTCGAAAAGTCGACGCCGTCGATGCGCTCCAGAAAGCCGTGGACGAAATGACGCCGGAACTGCTCGCCGTCGGTCACGAGGTCGATGCCGGCACGCTCCTGCTCGAAGATGGCGATGCGCACCGCGTCCTCTTTGGCACGCTCTAATTCGGGCCCATCCAGCCGCCATTGCGGCCACAACCGTTCCGTCTCGGCCAGCCAGTGCGGCTTCGGGAGACTGCCGGCGATCGTGGTGCTTATCAAGTCTTCTTGAGGTGATCGGCGACGATGCGCCGAGCCGCGGTCCGCGGATCCAGTTCCCGCTGGAGCACCGCGGCGAGCACGTTTTCCATCGCGCC
The DNA here is from genome assembly GCA_035601835.1 of Candidatus Tumulicola sp. NCBI lineage: Bacteria > Bacillati > Vulcanimicrobiota > Vulcanimicrobiia > Vulcanimicrobiales > Vulcanimicrobiaceae > Candidatus Tumulicola > Candidatus Tumulicola sp. The sequence goes on from DATNNM010000011.1 coordinate 523,440, forward strand.
GTTGTGCGCGAGCTCATCGGCCACATAGTCCCCGATGTGGCGCTGCACGGCAGCGACGACTTCTTCGCGCAGGCGATCGCGCGAGCGCCCCATGCGTTCGTCGGCCGTGAGGACGAGCCGGTGCCGCTGGCAGGCTTCCCATAGGGCGGGGACGCCTTCGCCGGTCGTGCCGATCGTCTCGAGCACCGGCGGCATCCAGCGGCGACGGCGCTCTTCCGATCCGCCGAGCGTCAGCATCGTCTTGAGATCGGAAACGGTCTGATGGGCGCCCGGCCGGTCAGCCATATTGACCACGAAGATGTCGGCGATCTCGAGCAACCCGGCCTTGATGGTTTGCACGCCGTCGCCGAGTCCTGGCACGGTGACGACGACGACCGTGTCCGCGACCTTGACGATCTCCAACTCGATCTGACCCACGCCCACCGTCTCGACGAGGATGACGTCGCGTCCGAAGGCGTCCAGCGCGCGCACCGCGTCGCGCGTCGCCGGTGCCAAGCCCCCGAGACTCTTGCGCGAGGCCATGCTGCGGATGAAGACGCCGCCGTCGCCGGCGTGCCGCTGCATGCGAACGCGATCGCCGAGCACCGCGCCGCCGGTGAACGGACTCGACGGATCGACGCATACGATGCCGACGGTGCGGCCCTCCTTGCGGATCACGGCCGCGAGCAAGTCGACCAAAGTGCTTTTGCCCGAGCCGGGCGGACCCGTCACGCCGATGACGTGAGCGTGACCCGTTCGCGGATACAGGGCGGCGACCAGCGCAGCTGCCGCCGGGTCATCGTTCTCGATGAGCGTGATGGCGCGCGCGAGAGCCCGCCAATCGGCGTCGAGCACGCGGTGAGCCAGCTCGCGCCCGCGCGCTTCAGCGGCCTTGGACGGTGCGGTTTGCATGTGGGTTCGAGATTTCACGAAGCCCGCGAGGCGCGCCTCCGTCGGCATCGCAGCGTACAGGTGCCGCCCTGCCGGATAACTGAATCTTACTCTCCATGAAGGCGATTTTGCGGGCTATCTTGTGCCTCGTTTTCGCGCTTGGGTGGCTTGCGACGTCGAGCGTGCCGGCGTCGGCGAAGTGCGCGCTCGTCCCGACCAGCTTTGTGCTCGCGGGCGTCGGCAAGTCCGGCGGCCTTTTCCGATATGAGGTGAGCCTGTGGGCCGATAGCGGCGGCCCGAGTTCCGCGGTCTTTGCGGTTTCTTCGGTCAATACGGGCCCCAAGCAGATATATGCTCCGCATGTGGTGCTGTCAAAAGGCGAAGGTGGCGCTTTCAAGGGGACGATGACGTTTGCGATCTCCGCTCGTTACGCGCGTGGGATTTCGGTCAAGCAGGTGGGCTCCAAGGACGGCACGTCGGCCCCGTGCGCCGATGCAGAGCACCGCATCGACGGACCACCGGGGACGGCGGACTTCGATGACAGCACGCCTGCGGCCAAAGCGCTGTCTGAAGCAAAGCCGGTCATCGAGAAATCGAACGATCCGGGCATTTTCGAGCACATGATGATCGCGAACTACCCTGCGCGCGAACACGCCAACGGGATTCAAGGCTCTGCGCTCGTTCAAGTCATCGTGGGTAACGACGGAACGGTGCTGGAAGCAAGCGTGATCCGAAGCAGCGGACATCCGGGCCTCGATGGCGCCGCGCTGGAGGCTGCCAGATCGAGCACCTACGTGGAGACCAAAGTTCAAGGCAAACCCGCGGTCGGCAAGTACAAGACAGAATACTCCTTCAATCTTCCCCTCTGAGCGCACAGCATGATCATAATCGCCGTTGTCGCGGCCCTGGCAGCAGCGTCGCCCGCCTCATCGACTGACTGTCCGGTCGCCGTCCGGACCTTTGTCCAACTCGACCATGGCGCGCGATTCTCTCGCTACCGCGTGGCCGTGACCTCGGCGATCGCTGCGCCGACTGCGGTCCGACTCGTCGTTCGAGGCGACGCCAACGCCGCTGACCCCGCAGTTTTTGTTCCGCTCCTCACTCCTCGCGAAAGCGTGGAGGGCAAAGCCACCGCCAGTGTCCTGTTCGTGTGGCCAAGCGCTGACCTTACCGCCGTCAATGTGAAGGAAGTGATCGATCTGACCACCGCCACGGTCACGCAATGCCCGCAAGCACAAGACGTCGCCATTCTCCGCTATCCCGGTGTCGAGAAGAACGTCTTCGACGATTCCGCGGAGACGCGTCAGCCACACGTCATCGCGCACGTCATAACCGATCCGTCCTTCATTAACCTAGTCGCTCCAAACGTTTCCGAAACCGACGTCTTAGCGGGTCATCAGGGCGATGCGATCATCGAAATCACAATCGGGCCGGGCGGCAAGGTCGAAGGCGTCAACGTCTTTCGATCGTCGGGTTACTACACACTGGACAACGCCGCGCTCAAGGCCGCTCGGGAGAGCACATTTTCCGAGCCGACGCTGGACGGCAAGCCGGTGCGCCTGAGCTACTTCGTGACATACCGGTTTTGAGCGCTACCGCAACGATGCCCGCCTCCGACCAAGCTTCGGTCAGCATTCCGGTGCGCAAGCCGTTCACGCTGTTCTCGACCGTGACGTCGCACGGCTGGTATCAAACGCTGCCGTTCCGCTGGGATCAACGGCGCGGCGTGCTCTTGCGCGCCGAGCAACTGATGGATCATCGCGTCATGCTGCTCGAGATCTCCGAACAGCGTTCAACGAAGCGCGGCTACAGCGACGTGCTCTTCAAGGTCAAGGGTGAAGGCGCGACCGACCCCGGCGTTGCTCAAGAGATGGCGCGCCGCGTCACGATCATGCTGCACTTGGATGAGGACCTGCAGTCATTCTACGCGTTGTGCCGCAAGCTGCCGGAGATGAAGGGCGCGTTGCGCTGGGGCGCCGGCCGCAGCATGCGCGCATCGTCGCTGTGGGAGGATGTCGTCAAGACCGTGCTCGGCACCAACGTGCTATGGAAGCAAGCGGTCGTGATGATCAACCGGCTGGCGGACCTCGGGGAAGTGTGCCCGGCTGATACCACGCTCAAGGCCTGGCCCTCGCCGGGTCGCGTGGCGCGCGCAGGCGAGCGCTATCTGCGCGACGTGGTTCGCGCGGGCTACCGCGCGCCGTATATCATCGAACTGGCAGCGGCGCAGAAGACGGGCGCCCTCGACTTCGACACGATCGAGGCACAAGCGAAGACGATGGACGCCGAGCAGCTCTACAAAACCCTGGTCAAACTCAAAGGCATCGGCAAATCGTCGGCTCATTTCCTCATGAATCTGCTCGGACATTACGACCACATCGCGGTCGACAGCGCCACGTACGCATATGCCAAGCGAGAACTCTTCCGCGGAAAGCGTCCGACCGAAAAGCAGATCCGCAAGAGGTTTGCGGAGTTCGGCCGCTGGCAATCGCTCGTCTATTGGTTTGGACGTTGGTCGCCTAAGCTCGAATGGTGGGAGGACGCAAGCGGTCGAGCGTCTATGTGACGTCAGGCTATCCGCGTTCCTGGGAAATACGCAGCCAGGATCGCCGCCGCCGGCATGCCTGCGTCGGCGCGGCCGCGCGCGCCCCACTGGCACATCCCGACGCCGTGACCGAGCCCATGCCCCGTCACCGCAAACGCCTCACCGTCTCGAACGATGTCGAACATGCTGCTCGGCAGCACCTTATAGCCCAGCGCTTCGGCGACGTTGACGTAGAAGCGCCTGCCATCGTAGTCCGAGTCCGCTGCATCAGTCCGGGAAACGCGCAGCCGTTTCACGCGTCCGCCGGGCCAGCGTTCTGAGACGTCCACGCCCACGAGCCGATCGGCGGGAACCCCAAGCGCGCGTGCCATCGCGTCACGCGCGATGCTGTTCTTCCAGGCGAAGTACGGTGCTGCGGAGCAATACGCGCGTCCGCCGGCGTCGTCGTCCGCCACGCCGTTGAGGTATGACGGACCTGCGCGGCCCGTCAGCTCGACGCTGCCGGCCGTATGGCCGCCGCAAGCCGAACTGTAGAAAACATCAGCCGGCGCAGCTCCGGCGACCAGCACTTGGCCCGAAGTAGCCGCCACGGCGCTGGAAAATGTCGGAGCGATCCCGTCGAGCCCGCGATACACTTGGCTCGAGGTGTCGTCGGTAAGGTCGTACGCGCGCGCCGAAGCGTGCGCGGCCGCGCGAATCGCATACGTCCGTGCGGCGATCGCTTGCGCCCTGATGGACTCCGTATGCCAGCCCGGACTGATTTCTGACGCCAGCGTCGAAGCGACGTATGAATCGACGTCGACATAATTGATGACAGTGATCGCTCCGGCTTGCATGGCGACCGTCAGCGAGCCGTTGTAGCGCCGCAGCAATGGCTGGCCGCCCGCGGTGTAGCTCGTCACCGCGAATGGGGCAGGCGATGCGATCAATACGACGGGGTCGTTGATCGGTGCTTGCCGGCCGTCGAGCGTGAGAGTGGCGGCCACAGCGTCGAAGACAGCGTTGGCCGCGGACAACCGGTCGGCGCCGACCGCGATGGAAAGCGGTACGAGACCGCTGACCTCGAGCCGCGCGATCGACGATCCGGAAAAGAGTTTGACTCGGATGGAGCGCCCTGCGACTTCGCCGGCAGCGCTCGCTGCGGACGGATCGACAAGCGACGCAAATGCCCAAGCCGCGCCCGCGCTCACCACGAACTCGCGACGAGTCCACACGAGCGTTGTATGTTGCGCGCCCGAACGAAGCATTCCTATATAGGCAGCGTCCAAGCAAGCGGCGAAAACGCGAGCCATGATAGTACGAGTCACGATCGCGTTTTTGATGCTCACCGGCACACCGGCGCTCACCCTTGCAGCTCCTTTCCAAAGCGATGGACCCTATGCGAAGGCGCCGGCGCTTGGCATCCGCATCGGCACGCTGTCGCCCGGCCCGTTGGATGCGATCACCGACGTCGCCGGCGTGCGCGTCGGTCACGTGACGCACATCGCGGGCGACGGCGCGCTTGTGCCCGGCACGGGCCCGGTACGCACCGGCGTCACCGCGATCATTCCGCGCGTCGATGTCTGGCACAAGAAAGTATTCGCGGCGGCGTGGCCGATCAACGGCAACGGCGAGATGACCGGCACGACATGGGTCAACGAAGCCGGCTGGCTTGAAGTGCCGATCCTGTTGACCGATACGCTCTCGGTCGGAAGAGTCGATGACGGCGTCGTGAGTTGGATGATGAAGCACTACCCGCAGGTCGGCGTCGAGGATGACGTGCCCCTGCCGGTGGTGGCTGAATGCGATGACGGTTACCTCAATGATATGCGCGGCCGGCACAACACGGCCGACGATGCGGTGACCGCCCTTGAAACAGCGGCCGGCGGCGCCGTCGAGCAGGGGAGCATCGGCGCGGGCACCGGCATGGCTTCGTACGGTTTCAAGGGAGGCATCGGAACGGCGTCACGCGTCTTGAGCGCGAAGGACGGCGGCTACACGGTAGGCGTGCTCGTGAACGCGAACAACGGCAGCGAAGGCCGCCGCGCCCTGCTCGTCAACGGTGTGCCGGTCGGTCAGGCATTGAGCAGCGAAGTCTCGTTGCTGCCGGAGCGAACCCACTCGATTATCGTCATCGTGGCGACCGACGCGCCGCTCTTGCACGATCAACTGCTGCGAGTCGCGAAGCGCTCGGCTCTTGGGCTCGCGCGCACGGGAACCACTGCGTTGGACCAAAGCGGTGACCTCGTCATCGCTTTCTCGACCGCGAACGTCGTGCCGCATTATCCGGACCAACGCACTTTCAAGGTGACCACAATGGATCATGCGCACATCAATCCGATCTTTCTCGCAACGGCCGATGCGACCGAAGAAGCGGTTATCAACGCGCTGCTTTCGGCGAAATCCATCACCGGACGCGATGGCCACACGGTCAAGGCGCTGCCGCACGACCGCTTGCTGCAGATCATGCACCGCTACGGAAGATAGCTAGAGGCCTTGGCTTTCCGCGGCACCTGCTCAACCGGCGTCGTGCAGGCGGGCCGGCAGCGGCTGCGCGTGGCTTGGACGCATGCCGGCATCGCGTTTCTCGACCCCGAGCGCCGCGGCTTGCGGCTCGCGATCGAAAAGCGCATCCGCATGCGCCTCAAGGAGGCGCCGGTGCCGCGATTGATTCGCGACTCGCTTTACGCCCTCGCCCGCGGCGCACCCGATATCGATGTGCCGATCGACCTTTCGTGGGCAAGAGACTACGAGCGCGACGTGCTGCTCGCCGCGCGCAGCATACGCTGGGGAGAAACGCGCCCGTATAGCTGGCTTGCGCGCGAGGCCCGCCGCCCGCTCGCCGTCCGAGCGGCCGCCAGCGTCATCGCGCGTAACCCGCTATGGTTTCTCGTGCCCTGGCATCGCGTTATCTACAAGGATGGGCGCGCAACACGACCCGGCCGCGGCGGTCCGCCTCAGTATAAGGAAGAACTGCTCGCGCGCGAACGCAAAAAGCCGGGCACTAGGGCAGCCGCAGTTCCATCTCGTCGGAAGGGCTGAAGCCTAGGGCTTCATACACGGGTCTGCCCATCGTCGAGCTGCGCAAACGCACGACGACGCAAGCGCGCTCCTTGGCCCATTGCACCGCTCGCGAAGTCAGCGCGCTCGCGATACCGTTGCGGCGCCGAGCCGGAATCACGTAGACGTGAGAGATGATGGCAGACTGCCTTCCATAGATAAGGTTGCGGTAGTCGGCAGGTTTGTAGACCGCCGTCAGCCCGACCATCAGGCCATCGACTTCGGCCACGAACAACGTGCCTGCGCCATCGGCGATCAGTCCTCCGAAGAACTTGACGTAGCGATCGCGCCAACTCCGGTCCTTGACGTCGAGGTCGCTTCCGTCCAATTCGAGGGTCATCTCGCGCCGCAACCAGCACGTGCCGGCGATCTCGTCCGCTCGGATCTCGCGGATCGCGAACGCGGTATTGGGGCTCACGTCAGAGCGCTCGACACCGCGCGTTTGAGTTCGTCGAGGCCCGCTCCGGTCTTGGCGGAGACTCGTACCCCGCCACCGCTTGGCGTGGCGGTCGCGATGTCGCTCTTGTTCCAAGCCACGATCGTCGGCTTTTCTCCGGCACCGAGTTCGCGAAGCACCGTCTCGACCGCTTCGCGCTGGCGCATCCAATGCGGATTGCTGGAATCGATCACATGCACCAAGAGCGTTGCGCTCGTCACCTCTTCCAGCGTCGCCCGAAACGCGGCGACCAGCTCTTTTGGCAGGTCGCTGACGAAGCCGACCGTGTCCGCCACGATGGCGCTCGCATCATCGTCGAGCCGGATCTTACGCAGCGTCGGATCGAGCGTGGCAAAGGGTTGATCCGCGACGAAAACACGTGCCCCGGTCAATGCGTTCAGCAGTGAAGACTTGCCCGCGTTGGTGTAACCGACCAGCGCGATCACCGGCGTTCCTTCGCGACTCCGTCGTTGCTCGCGGCGCCTCTTGCGCACGTCTAACACCTGACCCTCGAGCAGCGAGATGCGCAAACGGATGCGCCGCCGATCGACCTCGAGTTTGGTCTCGCCCGGGCCGCGCGTGCCGATGCCGCCGCCCAAACGAGAGAGGGCGTCCTGGCTGCCGATCAGATTCGCGGCGCGGTGGCGCAGCTGCGCGAGCTCGACCTGCAGTTTGCCTTCGCCGGTCCGGGCGTGCCGCGCGAAGATGTCGAGGATGACGACCGATCTGTCCATCACGAAGACATCGCCGCCCATGACCTTCTCCAGCGCGGCGCGCTGACGAGGCCGCAAGCTGTTCAAGACGATGACGCCCTCGGCGTGTTGCTCGCGCACGGCCGCCGCAAGCTCCTCGGCCTTGCCCGTCCCTATTAATGTAGACGGGTCAACGGCCGAGCGGCGCTGCAGCATCCGGCTCACGACTTGCGTGCCGGCGGCCCGTGCCAGCGCCTCGAGTTCGTCGACTTCGACCTCAAAGCGTGAACGATCGCCGCGGGTGTCGACGCCGACCAGGATCACACGCTGGGGGCCGGGTTGGGTCGCGTGAAGCATTGGGTAACGATACGACGGGGGCGGCCATATAGCCGCCCACGTCATCCGAGCTCGCGTCGCTCGCTCGGAACACTACATCGAGGTGAGTTATCTAAACGGCGGAGAGAGTCGGGGGCGCTTTGCGCAAGCCGGGCGGATGGTCCGCCACCGGCGTCAGCGCCGCGAAGCTCAATTGTTTCTGATAGGTCGAGATGAGAAGCTCGACGCCGCCGTGGACGCTGCCCTCCGAGGCGACGCATTTGGACAGTTTTTTGGTGAAGTATTCTTCCAGATTCGATAACGCGTGCTGCCAGTAGGCGTCTTTCGTCAGCCGCGAGCCGTCGTACCGATTCTTGTCGACAAGCCAAACAAAAACCGGCTCGCTTCCTTCGCGAAACCCCAACACGAACAGGGGTATCGGCTGGGCGGCCGGCTCATCCTCTGGGTGGAACGAACAAACCGTATAGAACTCGAGTAAGACGTGCTCAGGCTCGATGGGTTTACTCACCGGCGCCTCCTCCCGCTCTGAAGAGAAGATTCGGACGCGCGCGCGGCAGGCGTGGTTGGTCCGTGGACCCGAGCTTCGTCGGGCAATAAAACGGACCTGCAGGTGCGTTGCGACAATACCCGGGCATGTCGCTGCGCGACGAGCTTCTTGCGGCATGCGGTCCGGACGGGCTGGTCGACGATCCGGGCGGCCGCTCGGCCTATTCATACGAAGCGGCGCTGCCTAGCCACACCGGATGGCCCGATTTCGTGGTGCTGCCGCGGACCACCGACCAAGTCGTTGCGGTCGTGAAGGCGGCAGCCAAGCACGGCGCGCCCATCGTGCCGCGCGGCTCCGGCACAGGGCTTGTCGGCGGCTCTCTGCCCACGCGCGGGGGCATCACGGTCGCGCTGACGCGCATGAATCGCATCCTCCGCATCGATCGCCCGAACCGCTTCGCGGTCGTGCAGCCCGGGGTCATAAACCTGGACCTCTCGAGCGCGACCCGCCCCTACGGATTTTTCTACGCTCCCGATCCTTCCAGTCAAAAGATATCGACCGTCGGCGGCAACGTCGCGTGCAATGCCGGCGGGCCGCATTGCCTCGAGTACGGCACGACGACCAACCACGTGCTCGGCATGACGTTCGTGCTCCCGGATGGCGGCGTCGTCCAAAGCGGCATCGCTCCAGACGAACCGGGCTTTGATCTCACCGCCATCATGACCGGCTCGGAAGGCACGCTCGGCATCGTCACGGAGATCACGGTGAGACTGACGCCGGTGCCCGAAGCCGCACGCGTGGCGTTGGCGGCGTTTGACAGCATCGCAGCGGCTTCGGAAACGGTGTCGGCGATCATCGGCCACGGCATCGTGCCGGCGGCGCTGGAGATGATGGATCGGCGTGCCACGGAGGCGGTGGAGGCGGCGTTTCACGTCGGCTACCCCGTGGGCTCCGACGCGGTGTTGCTCATCGAGATGGACGGCCTAAAAGATGCCGTCGAGGAGCGGCTTGCCGCCGTCGTCAGGACGTGCCACGAGCACGGTGCGCTGTCCGTGCGCGAGGCGCGCAGCCAAGCGGAGCGCGATGGGCTCTGGGCCGGCCGCAAAGGCGCCGCGGCTGCGATGGGCCGGATCGCACCCAACTTCTACGTGCAAGACTGCGTCGTGCCGCGCACGCGGTTCCCACAGGCGGTCACCCGCGTCGACGCCATCTGCGCGCATCACAAGATCAGGGTCGCCACCGTGCTGCACGCGGGCGACGGCAACCTGCACCCGAGCCTCTGTTTCGACCGACGCGACCAAGACGAAGTCCGTCGCGTGATGACGGCCGGCACGGAGATTCTGAAAGCCTGCGTGGATCTCGGCGGCACCGTCTCCGGCGAGCACGGCATCGGCCTGGAGAAACGTAACGCGCTCGACCTCATCTTCTCGCCGGACGATCTTGCTGCCATGGCAAAGCTCAAGGGCTGCTTCAATCCATCGCTGCTGTTCAATCCTGATAAGATATTCCCGTCAAGCCGTCGCTGCGCCGAATTGCTCGAACTGGCCGCGGGCGGCACGCGCGCCGCTATGGAGGCGGGCGCGTGGGTCTAGCGCCGGCGCTCCACATCGATGGCGTCGTCGCGAGCGGCGTGACGCGCCCCGCCTCGATCGAAGAGCTGTGCTCGACGTTGCGCGAGGCCAATGCCATGCGACTGCGCGTGACGCCGGTCGGCGGGGGCACGCACAGCGACGTCGGCTATCCGGTGGATCGTATCGATCTCGCGGTCGACATGACGGCGTTGTCCGCCGTGAACGAATACGAACCCGACGATCTTACGATTTCCGTTCAAGCCGGCATGCGCGTGGCGGCGCTGGCATCGCTGCTCGAGGCGCGAGGTCAACATCTGCCGCTGGACGTCGAACAGCCAGAGCGCGCGACCATCGGAGGAGCGATCGCCGTAGGGCACGCGGGGCCCCGCCGGTATGGCTTCGGAAGTTTGCGCGACCTGCTCATCGGCCTGCGCGTGGTGCTCGCCGACGGCACGCTCGTGAAGTCCGGCGGCATGGTCGTCAAGAACGTGTCCGGCTACGATCTCACCAAGCTTCACCATGGCGCGCTCGGGTCGCTGGGGCTCATCGTGGACGCGAATTTCAAACTGCTGAGCGCGCCGAAGCAGCGCACGTTGCTGATCGCGGAATATCGCTCGCCGTCCATCGCCCTCGAGGCAGCCGCATCGCTTGTCCAAGGCGCGTTGCCCTATAGCGCGGTCGCCGTCACCGGACCTGGAAAGGTCCATGTCGGTTGCGAAGGGCATATCAAGGACGCGGCTCGCTTGCGAGCGGAGGCGCTCAAGGTCTTGCAGGCCGCGGGCGCTGCGGAAGTGCAGGAGCTGCACGGGACCGCTGATTCGGCCTCTCATTGGGGCAGCATCGGGCCGGCCGCGCGAGGCGAAGCCGAGGTGGTGTTTCGGGTTAATGCGCCCATTGCGGCAATGGCGGGTTTGACGCGCCAGGCTTTGGAACTCGGCGTCGAGCACGACCTAGTCATGAGCTGGACCGCCGACATGGGCTGCGGCGTGCTCGAACTGGGCGCCGGGCCGAAGGTGGGCATACCCCGCCTCAACCGATTCTATGAAGCGCTCGCACAGATCGCCGAGCTGGTTCGGGTGAGCCATGGGGCCCCAGACGTTCGCCGAGAACTACCGGTGTTCGGTCCCGAACCACAGGGGCTTGCGCTGATGCGACTCATCAAAAACCAGTTCGATCCGAACGGGATCTTGAACGTCGGCAAGAATGTTGGCCGGCTTTAGTCCGCACGACGCGCCGTCGGACGCGATCGTCAATACGTGTATCCGGTGCGGCTTCTGTCTGCCCACCTGCCCGACGTACGTGCTCACGCAAGACGAACGGTCATCGCCTCGCGGCCGCATCGGTTTGATCGGTGAAGTCATCGAGGGACGGCTGGGCGTTGACGATGCGACGTTTCGGGCCCAGATGTTCGAATGCTTGGGGTGTCGCAACTGCGAGCCCGTCTGCCCTTCGGGCGTGGCGTTCGGTGCGCTCTTAGAAGATGCGAGGGCGCAGATAACGCAAGCCGACGCAAGTTCACCCGCCGGTAGATTGCGCGCATTGGCGTATGACGTGCTCCTGGGCAACCTATCGACGCTCCGTCTGCTGGCGATCCTCGCGCGCTGGTATCGCATCACCGGCTTCCAGCGAATCGTGCGCCGCAGCGGCCTGCTCGAGGTGCTAGGAATCGAGCGGCTCGAGCGGCTCATGCCTGCGATCGAAAATACGCCGTTCGACGCCGACGGTTCGACCTGGCTGCCCAGCGCCGGCAGGCCCAAAGGCAAGGTCGCACTGTTTTGCGGCTGCGTCATGAGCGTCGCCTTCGCAAACGTCCACAAGGCCACGGTGCGAGTCCTCAACGTCAACGGCTGGGCGGTCGAGGCGACGCGTGATCAGGGATGCTGCGGCGCGCTGCACGTGCATGCGGGCTTTAAGGATCGCGCACGCGAGCTCGCCCGGAAGACCATCGCCGCATTCGAGCGCTCCTCGGCGCAATTCATCGTCGTCAACGCCGCGGGTTGCGGCGCGCAGCTCAAAGAGTACGGCCACCTGCTCAAAGACGACCCTTCGTGGGCGCACCGAGCCCAGACGTTCTCCGAGAGGGTGCGCGATTTCAGCGAGCTTCTGGCTTCCGAGCCGCTCAACTGCGAGGATATGGAAGGCGTTCGCGCGCGCGTGACCTATCAGGATGCCTGCCACCTCGCGCACGCGCAGCGCATCACGCGGGAGCCGCGAACGCTCATCGACGCGATCCCCGGTGTCGAGCGGATCGAGATGCCCGAATCCGATCGATGCTGCGGCAGCGCCGGCGTCTACAACATCACGCATCCGGCATTCGCCGCGCTGCTAGGCGAACGCAAGCTAGCCGCAGCCGCATCCGTTGGAGCCGAGCGCATCGTCACCACGAATCCCGGCTGCCAGATGCAGCTCGAGGCCGAAGCCGCACGCATCGGAGGCCTGCGCGTTCAGCATATCGCGCAGCTGCTTGACGAGTCATATGGAGTGGCCGGCGTCACTCCTGACGCGACGGACGGCGCGCGTAGGCCGTCATCCGGAGGATTGCACGTCACGCTCGGCGCAATCGCAGCCGTTGGGGTGGCCGCGCTCTTAGTGCGCAGCCTATTACGGTCGAAATGAACGCGCACAAACCGTACTTCGTACAGCTCTCCGACACGCATCTGTTCGCCGACGCGACGCAAACGTTGTGGGGCGTTTCGCCGGATCGCGAATTGGATCGCGTCGTCGCGGCGTTGCTGGCGATGGAGACGCCGCCCGCGTTCGCGCTCGTGACCGGAGACTGCTCCGGGGATGGCAGCGAGACTTCGTATCGTCGCCTTGCGGAAAAACTGCGGCCGTTGAACGCGCCGGTCTACTACGCGCCGGGCAACCACGACGATCCGTCGCTCATGGCTAAGCTCTTCTCGCGGCGCACGCTCGGTGCCGGCGAGAAACTGACGCAGGTGATGCAGTCCGGCGGTTGGCGCTTCGTCTTGTTGGACAGCTCGGTCGCGGGCAAAGATCAGGGAACGCTCGGCGACGATCAACTCGCCTGGCTTCGCGACACGTTGGCTCGAGAGCCGAAAGCCGCGACCATGGTCGTCGTGCATCATAACCCGTTGCCGATCGGTTCGCAGTGGCTGGACACGATGACGATCAGCGACGCGCGGGAATTGCTCGAGATCTTGGACGCCGCGCCCCAAGTGCACGCCGTGCTGTACGGCCACGTCCATCAGGAATGCGCGACCAAGCGTGGCCCGACCGCGTACATGAGCGCGCCGTCGACCTTTTTCCAGTTCAAACCGGGCGCCGCGAGCTTTTGCTCGGATGGACTTCCGCCCGGCGCGCGTCTTGTGAACCTCAACGGCGCCAGTTTCTCGACGTCGATCCTGCGCGTTTCTTAAGAAGGCAAACTAGTAGCCATGGGCCTTGTAGCCACGGCCCTTTGCGCCGGCCGCTGGGCTTTGAGGGCCCATTTGCCGATGAAGAAAGAAACGCGGTTGCGAGGGGTTTGTAGACCGCAAGGGGGGCTCTTTTTTTGCCCAGGTCAAGACGGTGGACGACGGAGATCGGGCCGCACGAGACCAGCACGTACACCCGCGGCACCACCAAATGGGAACCAACGCTTGCCTTTCCGAAAGCGGGCGCGCATCGCGCCACTATCGGCGATCGCCTCTTCGCCGAGGTCCACATCGACGTCAAGGTGCAGCAAGAGCGCGATAGCGCGAACCACGACCCGTTCGACGGGTCGAGCGCGCGCAGTTCCCAGCCTTTCCTCGAGAGCATCGTGTATGACTACCTGGGCGTCGAACACGGCGATACCCTGACGATCCGCGAAACATCCCGGCAAGGCGACCGGCTCGAGCGCTCGATGTTGTACGTCCGCCTTAATCCGGACGGCCCGACAAAAGTGCGCTTCGCTTCCGGAGTCGTGAGCATCATCGTGGACGATGAGCAAGTGGCCATCGTGCGCTGGCTGGGGGTCTAAAAAGCCGGTCCGGCCACCGGGACTAGCCACGTAGGACTTTTGTCCACAAGCCCCAAACACGTGTTCTATTCGATGCACTGGATAACAGCCCTCATGGGTGTGTTGACGGTGGCGGTTGTGGCAGTCCCTGCTCAACCGCTCAATGTAGCGTCCATCTACCATCGCGCCGCGAATCTCAACGCGGCGCTTTTTTTCGTCACGAGCGACAATACCACGTACGTCAGCACCGGCGATATCAATGCGATGTACCTGCGGGATTCCAGCATTCAGGCGCTGTCAGTGCTCCACAATCGAAGACTCGTGCGCGGGGTGATCGCACGACAGGAGCGCCTCATCATCCTCGACCCCTATGCCAACTCGTTCTACAGCAACTACATGGTGCGGGAGCGCAAGTTCGAGCTTGACTCGCTGTGCTACCCGGTGATGCTGGTCGCCAAGTATGCGCGAGCCACGGGCGATCGCTCCGTCTTCGATCCGCCGCTGTGGTACGAGCTGCGCGCCGTGCTCAACATACTCGAGATCGAACAAAATCACGCGCACTCGCATTATCGTCATAACGAACATCACATCGGCCGCGGTACCGGGTTCATTTGGAGCGGGTTCAGGCCAAGCGACGAACCGCAATCCTACAATTTCAACGTGCCCGAGAATATGTTCGCGACCGTGACGCTGCGCGTCATGGCGCGCCTTTTCCGCGACAACTACCGCGATGAGGAAGATGCCCGACGCGCGGAGGCGGTCGCGTCGGCCGCCGAGGATGCGATCGAGCGTGGAGCTATTTTCAAGACGACGTTCGGGCGCATCTACGCGTATGAGGTCGATGGCCTCGGTCATGCGGTGTTCTTGGATGACGCCAACACACCGAGTCTGCTCTCGATACCGTTGCTCGGCTACCATGCGGACCCAGGCGTCTACGCGGCGACGCGGCGCTTCGTGCTGAGTCGAGCCAACCCATACTACTATGAGGGGCGTGTGGCGTCCGGCATCGGCAGCTCGCACACGCCGCCCGGCTACGTATGGCCGCTGGCGCTCGTGGTCCAATACCGCACGGCGCGCGGCCAGCACGAACGCAGCACGGTGTTGCGCGAACTAGCGGGCTCCAGCATCGGCGATGGCGCTCTGCACGAGTCGTTCGACGTGAACGACCCGCATAAGTTCACGCGCGATAATTTCGGCTGGGTAAACGCGCTTTTCGTCCAGACGTTCCGCTGACATCACACACCTGATGTAGCGTTCCGAGCGAAGCTCGGAGCCGGTTGACCCCTGAAGAACAACGGGACCTTTTAGGTTCCGTTAGTTTTTTCCGCGCGATCTAGAGGTCGCACACTACACGATGAGTCATCGGGACTTGAAGGTCCCGCTCCACGATCAGGGTCAGTTAGACCAATTACAGGCCGGTGTAGACCGGGCCGCCGCCGCCTTCCGGCGGGACCCAATCGATGATCTGATACGGATCCATGATATCGCACGTCTTGCAATGCACGCAATTGGCGAAGTTGATCTGCAGCCGCTTGCCGGAATCCGCAAAGCCTTCTTTGGAGATCTGCGCCGCGCCGACAGCGGCCGGGATCATCTCGTACACGTTGGCCGGGCAGAAATACTGGCATGGATTGCCATACTCGTGCGCGCATCGCGTGGCGCAGATGTCCGTATCCGCCACATGCAGATGGTTCGGCGTGTTCTCATCGTGCGTCGTGCCGCTCTTGAAGACGTCGTCGAGTTTGCCGAACGTCAACTTGCCGTCGTACTTGGGCCGCTCGAAGCCCGGCACGTTCCGGCCGAAGTAATCGACCAGCTTTTCCATGCGCTCGTGGCCGGCTTTGCCCGGCAGTCGGTTTCGGACGCCGAAACCCATGCCGCCCGTCACCATGCCCAGCGCCACGTTGATCATGCCGGCTAAGCGCAGGCCGTCAAAACCCTGATGGAAGTTGCGGGCGGGATAGAGGTCGTTGCGGATCCAGGACCGGTTGACGCGCTGCTCGTGGCCCGCCAGTTTCGCGGCGGAGGCGTCGCCCGAGACGACCGCTTCGTATGCCGTCTCCGCGGAAAGCATGCCGGATTTCATCGCGAGGTGGATGCCCTTGAGCCGCATCGGATTGAGCATGCCGGCGGTATCCCCGACCAAAAGCACGCCATCTGCGTACGGTCTGGGCATGGCGAACCAGCCGCCCTCGGGGATCGCTTTGGCGCCGTACCGGATCATCTGGCCGCCGGCGAGCAGCTTGGCCACGCTCGGATGCGCCTTGAACTTCTGGAACTCGGCGTGCGGCTCGAGCAGCGGGTTCTTGTAGTCGAGACCGACGACGAAGCCGACGTCCCAGATGTCATCCGCCATCGAGTAGATGAAGCCGCCGCCGAACGTTTGGTCGTCGAGCGGGAAGCCAAGCGTATGGATCACTTGACCCTCGGGCGTCGAGCCCTTCGGCATCTGCCATAGTTCCTTGATGCCGATCGCGTAGACTTGCGGATTTTTGCCCGCGCCGAGGGGCAACCGATGCTCGAGCTGCTTCGCAAGCGTGCCGCGCGGGCCTTCGCCCAGCACCGTCACTTTCGCGATAAGGTCTGGACCCGGTTCGTAGTTCGCCTTGGGCTGCCCGTTCTTGTCGAGGCCCTTGTCGCCGATGCGCACGCCGATGACGCGTTCGCCGTCGTACAACAGCTCCTGACCTGGGAATTGAGCGAAGACCTGTACGCCCAGCGCCTCGGCCTGTTCGGCGAGCCACTTCACGATCTTGTTCAACGAAGCGACGTACTTGCCGTGGTTGTTCAGCATCGGCGGCATGATCGGCGCCTTCATGTGGCCCTTTGGGTTCATGAACCACAAAGCGTCAGTGGCGACCGGGCCCTCGACGGGGCAACCTGCCGCCAGAAAATCGCCGAAGAGTTCGCGCATGCTGCGCGGGTCCATCACCGCGCCGGAAATGCCATGGTCGCCGATGTTCTTGGCCTTGTCGATGACCAGGATATTGTCGGTGGAAAGTTCAGGCCCGCTGCGCGTGCCCGCTTTCACGGCCGCGTTGTGTTCGCGGTACAGCTGTGCCAAGCGGATCGCGCCGGCAAGACCGGCGGGGCCGGCGCCGACGAAGACGACGTCGAGTTCGAGAAGATCTCGTTGTGCTGCCATTGTCCTGTCGCCGGCTCCCTGCGGGAGTGAGGCCTACAAAAGCGCCCCGCTGGACTTTGCGACCATCGCCCCGTTGCCTTGCGCGGAGACGGTGTAGTCGCCATTGGGCAAAGCTTTGCCCTTGTACGACATCACCACGCTGATGAAGCCGGTCGTGGTCCGCGGCGGCAGCGCCAAAACGATATGGATCTTTTGCGGCGTGCCCTTCGGGACCGTCATCGCGAAGCCGTCGATGTTGACTTTAGCGGTGCCCGCGTTCGTCAGCGCAAATGTCACTTCGTAGTGCGGCCCTCCCTCGGCCACCACAATGCGAGAAACCTCGACGCCGTCGATGCTCGTGCTGCCCTTCGGGTCCTTGTCGTCGAGCGGCACGAACGGCGTATCGATGGGCGGGAGGTCCACGCTCGTCTGCACGACGATTTTGCCCTTGTCGTCCGTGAACGCAAGGCTCAACTGCTTGGCCGCGGCGAGATCTTTCTTGGGTTTGAACGCGACCAGCGCGACGTCGGATGTGGCGTTCGCCCCGGCGGTGATTTTGAGCGGAGCCTCGCCGACGACATCCTTATCCAGCACGGCGGTGACCTTCGTCAGTACGACCGGAGTGTTCGTGCCGTTCCTCAGTGCGAATGCGAGCTCCACAAAGCGCGTGGCCTTTGCCGGATCCGGGTCTGAGCCGTCGTACGCATAACGCGCTGACGCGCCCGCGACGCCCAAGGTCGCGGACCCGCTCGACAAAGGACCCGGAGAAGCGCCCAGAAGACCCGATGCCAAGGGACCGGGCGAACCGGTTTGTCCTGATGCGACCGAAGGGCTCTGCGCGCCAGCCGGGTACGCGGGCACCGGCGGCGCGCCGAAGCCGGCATTTTGGCTGCAGCCCGCGGTCACGAAGAGGGCGGCCAAGAAGGCGCCCCCCAGTGAAATGTGTAGGCGAAAAGACATAGGCGCAGGTGATTCGGTGAGCCGCCTTGCCGCGCCTCCGCCTCAGAAAAACGGGTTGTGCTCGCGTTCCTCTTCGATCGTCGAGGGCGGGCCATGACCCGGCAAGACGACGGTCTCGTCCGGCAGCGTGAAGATCTTGGTGGCCGCACCGTGCAGCAGATCTTCGTAACCGAAACGATCGCCGAAACAGCCGCCGACGGATCCGGCGAAGAGCGTGTCGCCGGTGAAGATGGATCCTCGGTAGATGAAGCAGATGGACCCATCCGTGTGACCGGGCGTGTGCACGACGCGGATCTCACCGTCGCCGAACGCCAAGCTTTCGCCGTCGCTGACCGAGACGGCATCGCGCGAGAGCGCGCCGAGCGCCGGCGCGTCAAGGCGGTGGACCGCGATGCGCGCCGATGGGAACGCGCGACGGATCTCGGGGACCCCGTCGATATGGTCGGGATGTTTGTGCGTGACGAGGATGTAGTCGAGCTTGACCGGAGAGCGCTGCAGCGTCGCGATGATGTTGCGCGTATTCCCGCCGGGATCGACGAAAGCCGCAACTTTTTGCTGCTCGAGGATGAGGAAATAGCCGTTGCTCGGGTGCGGGGTGTTGATCTGATGTCCGATGTGCTGGCCTTGCTCGCGCTCGACGGGGCGCCAGCGCGAGAGGGCGATGTCCGCCAGCTTGCCCGCATCGAGTTTGAGCGCGCGCCCGATAGCCCGCGCCTCGTCTTCGCTGGGCTTGGCGGCGTCCTGCATGAATTGCGCCAACCGTTCCGCGGCAACGCCGGTGCGCGCCGAGAGTTCGGAGACCTCTGTGCCGCGTCCGCGCGACGCTTTGCGGATGATGTCCCCGAAGGTGTCTTCAAGTTCGAGTTTGATGATCACCCCGCGGTCATTCGGCGGCGGCAGGGGCAGGCGCCTGGGAGCCGCGCAATTTCGAGATTTGGAAGAACGGCAGAATAACCGCCGTCGCGATGAGCGATATCGCCAGGGCGAGCGACACGTCGGCAAACGCGCCGACGAACGCCTGTTGCGTCAGCAACAACGAGAGTAAGGCCTTTGCCTGCTGCGCTGCCAGCGCGGCCGAAGAGCCATGCGCCATAAAGCCGGCGGTGAACGAGGCAAGCCGCTCGCTGGTCTGGCTTGAGAACTGCGTCAGGGCCTCGCCGAAACGTTCGAAATGGAATTTCTCGCGATTGACGACCATCGTCGCCAGGATCGCGATGCCGAAGGAACCGCCAAGCGTGCGCGTGAGATTGAACAAGGACGAGCCGTCGGCACGATCCCTCGGCGCGAGTGCGGTCAGCGACAGCGCGCCGATGGAGGTGAACATGAACGGCAGCGAAGCGCCGCGCAGGATCTGGATCCACATCAGCGTTGACCACGAGGTTTGCAGATCGGCGAGGCTTTGGAAGTAGAGCGCCGCAGCGAAAAGCCCGAGTCCGAAGAACATCAAAAACCGCCCGTCGATGAAGGACGACAGCTGGCCCACCACGGGGAACAGCACGAGACTGACCAGGGCCGCGGGGAAGAGCAACAGCCCGATCTGCAACGCGGTGTAGTGCAGCAGATTGCCGGCGAACAGCGGCGTGATGAACAGCATGCCGAAAAGCGCCGCGCCCAGCATCGCGCCGGCGACCGAGCCGAGCGTGAAATTGCGGTTGGCGAAGATCCGAATATTGATGAGCGGGTGCTCGACGCGCAGCTCGATGACGAGAAAGGCGATGAAGGCAGCGAGGGAAAGGGCGCTCATCCCGATGATGAACGACGACTCGAACCAGCCGTTTTTCTCGCCCTCCTGGAGCACGATCTGCAGGGTGGCCAGCCACGTCCCCACCGCGAGCAAGCCCCAAATGTCGATCGGCCGAGAAGCGCGCTGCGCGAGAGCTTCGCGGTTCTCGCCGATGAGCGTTTGGCTCAAGATGATCGAGAGCGTGACCAGCGGCACGTTGACGAAGAATATCCACGGCCACGACAGGGTGTCGGTGAGCCAGCCGCCGAGCGTGGGGCCGATGGCGGGTCCGATCGTCGCGCCCACGCCGTACAGCGCCGATGCCATCGCGAATTCCGAGGGCGGGAACGCCTCGAGCAGGATGGTGAGCGACACCGGCAGGATGGCTCCGCCGCCGATGCCCTGCAGCACGCGGAAGAAGATGAGCGAAGGCAAGTTCCACGACAGACCGCACAGCAGCGAAGCCACCATGAACACGAACTGGCTGATCGCGAAATAGCGCTTCAGTCCGATGACGCTGGAGAGCCAGCCGGTCGTCGGGATGATGATGACGTTGCTGATGAGATACCCGGTGATCACCCAATCGATCTCGTCTACGCCTGCCCCAAAGCTTGACTGCATGTTCGGAATGGCGACGTTGACGATGCTGGCATCCAGCACCGCGGTCAGCGCCGCGAGCATCACCGGGATGGCGATGAGCCATTTGTTCCCGGTGATCACCTTGGAATAGGATTGCATGCTCTGCCGGACTAGTGGTTGCTTGTGTCGATCGTGACTTCGACCGAAAGCCCCTGTCGCAAGGCTTGGTCGGCGTTTGGATCTTGGTCCACGGTGATGCGCACCGGAACGCGCTGCACGACCTTGGTGAAGTTGCCGCTCGCGTTGTCGGGCGGGATGAGCGAGAACGTGGCGCCGGTGGCCGGCGCGATGTTCTGGACCTTGCCGGTGAGCCTAAGTTTCGGATAGGCGTCCACCTTGATGTCGACCGGCTGGCCCACGCGCACGTTGGTCAGCTGCGTCTCCTTGAGGTTGGCCGTGATCCATAACGCGTGGGGATCGGCGACCGCCATGAGCGGCTGGCCGACGGCCACGGAATCGCCGACATTGACCGACTTCTTGCTCACCACACCGTCGATCGGGGCCAAGATGGTCGCGTACGAGAGTTGCAGCCGGGCGAGATCGAGCGCCGCCTTGGCGGCCCTGACCTGCGCGGCGCCCGTCGCCGCCTGCGCCGACTTGATCTGGGTGGTCTGGAAGCCGGTCTCCGCTTGCGCAAGTTGGGCACTCCCGGCCGCGATTTGGTTTTGGGCCTGCCCGATGCCGGCTTGCGCCTGCGCGACTGCGGCCTGCGCTTCGCGCACGCCCTGCGCGGCGGCATCCCGCGCGGCGCGGGCGGCGTCGTACGCGGCCTTGGCCGCATCCCATTGCGACTGCGCAATGGCCCCCTGAGCCACCAGCGTGCGCGCGCGTTGCTCATCCGAGGCGGCCTTTGTGAGCGCGGCCTGCGCCGCATCGAGTTGAGACTTTGCGGCGGCGACCGCGGCTTGAGTCGAGGTGTACTTCGCCTGCGCGTTCTGCAGCCCGCCTTGCGCCTGGCCGATGCCCGCACTCGCTTGCGCCGTCTGCGCCGCCGTCAACGCCGCTTGCTGCGGTACGCCGATCGTGGCGGCACGCCCGTTGGCGACTGCCTGCGCGTACGCGGCCGCGGCTTGTTCCACGGCGCCTTTGAGGTCGCGATCGTCCAGCAGGACCAACTTGTCGCCCTTGTGGACGAAACGGTCGTCCTCGACGTAGACCGCCTTGACCTGGCCCTTCACCTTAGGACTGATGTTCGTGATGTCGCCGCTGATCTGCGCGTCGTCAGTCGAAACGTGGCGCGATGCATAGATGAAATACGGTATGCCGACGATCAAGCCGATGATGACGAGCGCTGCGGCGATTGCGATGATGATCCTGCGACGGCTTCCGTTGCCGGCAGGAGTCTGTTGCGCCACGGACTTATGCGCTCGGCAGTTCGAATTTCGGCAGGCTGAGCGTGCCGACGTGCGCGCGCAGTTTGTCGAGCAGTTCGACGAGCTGGCGCTTTTCTTTCGTGCTGAAGCAGCTGACTATTTGCTTGGTGATGCCGTGGTGGCGCGGCGCGAACCATGCCATGAACTCTTTGCCCTTCTTGGTCAACTCCGCCAGCACCATGCGCCGGTCGCCGGGATAATCCGTGCGCTGCACGACTCCGTCCCGGACCAGGCCATCGATGAGGCCGGTGATGTTCGCGCGCGTGACCACGAGGTAGTCGCCCAACTCAGACAGCGGCAGCGAGTTCGAATCGACCGCATCGAGCACCATGAGGATGTTCAGGCGGCCAGGCGTGAGGTTCAGGTCGCCGTAGGTTGACTCGAATAGATTGCTGAGTTCGCTGAGGGTTCGCTTCAGGGTGATCATGAGGTTGACGTTGTCGAAGTTGCCGCTGGAACAGGACTGGCAGTAGTGCATGATGCCCGAGCGGAGCTTGAGTAGATCGTCAGTCGTCTCGTCAGCGGGCGCGGTGGCAGCGGTGGTTGTCTCGTCCATACGGCTCCTTGATAGTTTAGTGCCTAACCATTTATGCCCTCATGGTATAGGCTCCTCCCTGCCACCTTGAGTGCGCCCCCCTCCGTTAGCCCTATCTCACCACAATCGTGAGAGCCATGTTTCTGTGCCCGGAGCCGCACTGAATCGAGCAATGAATGACGTACGTTCCGGCTTTCGGCGTGAACGTCACTCTCGCGAATTGGTCCTGACTGATCGCGGTTTGCGGGATCCCGAGCTCGTCCGATTGGATGCCGTGCACGCCCGAAGTGGAGGTCAATCGCAATGTCACCGGTCTTCCGGCGGCAACGCTGATCGTATCGGGCGTGAATTTCCAGTTGGACGCGACGATGTTGACGACAGAAACGACGGTTGCCGTCGGAGGCGGCGGTGCCGCCGCGGCTGCCATGGCCACGCTCACCGTCCGGGAGTTGCCGTCGTAGTTGACGTTCGCTCCCAACGATTCCGAGATGAAGCGCAGCGGCACCAACGTGCGCGCACCCACCAAGAACGGCGCGACGTCCAAAGAGGTCGCCTGGCCGTTGATGGTCGCCGCCGTCGAGCCGATGTGCAGTTGGATGTTGCGGTGGTTGCCGGTCGCGTTGATCAAACCGTTGTCGTAGACGACGGTCGCGCCAAGACGCTCGAAGACGCCGCGCAGCGGCACAAAAACGCGTCCGCTCCTCACGATGGGCGGCTGGTCGAACGATGCCTCTTGGCCGTTCACGATGATGCGTACGTTGTCCGCAAGGGCTTGCGCCGATGGAAACATGCTCACGCTTGGACTAAGGAACGAGAGCGACAAAACAATCGTAAGAGCACGAAGGATTCGCATAAGATACCCCTTCCTAATTAGGTCATACCCAAAAGGAGGGAGTCTCAACTACGCTCGGCCTTTAGTGGAGAACCCGTGGAACAAATGGTCCGTGTTTTGTGAACAGCGACGCCGCATCGCGCAGCACGGACTGCATTTCGTCTGCCAGTACGTCAGGCTCGTAGATCTCCAGATAATTGACGTGTTGACCGGCTTTGTTCGTCTCCATCGCGAGGTTGATCGACTTGCTCAAAGCCAGGGGCGGATTGCCCTTAGCGCCCATCACGGCGCTGCTGTTTTCGGCTGAGGTACGCAGTTGAAGGCCTGTGATAATGCGCCCGCTATAACCGATCACAAACTGATCTTCTTTTTCTGAATTGGGGCTGTGAGGACCGGGGCCCGCATGGACGTTGCTTGACTGAAGCGCAAATCGGCGTCCCAACAGATCATTTGCCGAGTCGACAATCGCCTGTTTGGTGCGCAACCCCTCGCCAGCATCGACTTTGCTCTGGTCATTGATATTCAGACCAGACCCCTCAGACAGCGAGATGTACTGACTAGGGAAGTCGGCGGCATAAGCTTTGAAGATATTCTGCCATGCCCCGATATACTTGGACGGCGTATAACCGTCATTTCCCCACGTCTTAAGATCCTTCGGCGAATTCGGCAGCGTGAACTCTGCAGAGACCGATGTCGGTCCGTCAGCTGCGACCAGTCTCAGAGCGGGCGACGATCCGTACCTGTCGCCCACCTGCTTCACGAACGCCAGCCAATTGGCAAGATACGTTGGGTCCCACGGCATCGGAAGCGGCAAAACGGTGCCTTTGCCGGGGCCATATTGGATTGCGAACGGTTCGGTCTTCGCGCCTGCCAAAGCCCACGTAGGAGCAAAGAATCCGGGGAAAATGAGGAGGTGCACCCATTTTTTTGATGCAGCGGCCGCAGCGAACAGCGCATCCAGATTCGACCAATCCGGTTTTCCTTGGGTCGCCTCGATGTCGCTCCAATGGATCTGAAGCGCGACGCCGCTTATGGAGGGATTATTCAAGGCCTTCAGCCATGATGGATCCTTCAGCTCGGCGGTATCTATGACCACCACGAGCCCGCTCGGTGCGGCGACCAAGGTTGGGGGACCCGGATGACCGATCACGTGCGGCGTGCCGCCACCAACGGGCCCCGCAGACGCCTGCACGAAAGAGGCGACCGCAAGCAACGCGGCCGCGAATAACGGAAGAAGCACAGCTGTCACAAGAGAGCGTCTCATGATGCGGTAACTCCGGCGCTTGCTTTAGAGTTCCTCCGAACCAGCGATTATAATGCTCCGCTCATATTCTCTACCGCCCGCACACGCGTACGTTTGCCTACAGGCTGCGGCGGTACGTCGCGACGCCCGCTTCGACGCCGGTGCGCGTGAGGCCTAAGGACCGCGCCAGCGCGGCGAACGAGACGTTCTCGGCAAGCGTGTATGCGAAGAGCTCCTTGACCCCGCGAGCGCGCAGTTCAGTCGCCAGCCGCTCGACGAGCCGCCGGCCGACGCCTTGCCGGCGCGCGTCTCGCGAGACGATGATTCCAAGCTCAGCCGAATCGCGCCCGTCGATCCACGCGTGCGCCATGCCGACCGGCTCGTCGCCGCGCTCGGCCAGCAAGCCGACGACGTTGTCGCCGAGCTCGACGAACTGGCGCAGCTGCGCATCGTCCAGATCTTCTTTGAATTGGAAGAAACGGCAATACCGGTCTTCACTCGTGGTGTGTTCGAACACATAGCGGCAACGCGCCAGATCATCGGATCGGATAAGCCTGACCCACACGCTGATCCGCTCCCCCACATGCTCGCCCTGCTCGCGGAAGTGATAGCCGAGATCCGTGAAGAGCGGCGAGGAGATCAGCAGATCGGCGGAACTGCGGTTGCATGCGATGGGCACGTCGTGCAGCACGGCGAGGCGCAGCAGCATCTTGACGTCGACGTCATGCGGTTGCGGCGTGAGCGGATCCCAGAAGAAGAAGACGACGTGGATCCGCCCCTCGGAGATCAGCGCGCCTACTTGCGCGTCGCCGCCGAGCGGGCCCGACAACAGCGTGTTGATGCGCAAGTCGAGTTTGCGTGCCACCGAACTTGCGGTCGTCGCGGTGGCGTAGATATCGCAATTCGAAAGCGTGTCGGCGTTGAACGCCGCCCACTCCGCCATCTCGTCTTTGCGGGCGTCGTGGGCGATAAGGGCGACACTGAGCCGTTCGGGTTCGTCCCTGGTGAAAGCAAGCGCCATGGCCGCCATTCTACCACGCGGGGCCTAAGGTACGGTTATGCACTCGTGACGATGTTGGCGCCCGCAGTGCTGCAATCGTCGCACCCCCGGCGCCGCACCGGGACGGTAAACGGGAGCCCGCGGCCGACGTGCGACCGCGGGCTCCGTTGGTGTGAGACCTGTAGGGTCTATTGGACGCTTCCAGATGTGGTCGTCACGGTCACGTTGACGACGGCGGCATGGCCGAACCCGTCGCTGATCGTGACGGAGCACTTGCCCGCGCTCGCCGATGCCAGCGTGAACTGAGCGCTCGGGCCGTTCGCGGTGGCCGGCGAGAGGTTCGCGACCGGTCCGGTGCTGCACGTATTCGCGATCGTGAAGGCTTGCGTGAAGCCGCCTTCAACGGCCACGAAGGTCTGTTGCGAACCGGCGGTGGTGAAGTTCACGTTGATCGCCGACCCGGGTGCTCCGCCGCCTGACTGGACGGTGAGCCCCGCGCCGCCGTTAGGCGTGACGACCGTCGTGGTCTCATTGCCGGTGCAACCGGCGAACGCGAGCACGGCGACGAACGCCAGCATTCCAAATGATGTCTTCATTAGTACACCAGCTTTCCAATCCGGCCCGGATTGAGACCCGTGCCGGGCTCGCAGAACCACAGTGAACCATCGGGTGCTACCGCGATTCCCTTCACTCCTAGTCCGATGACCGGCGAGGTGTATTCGGTCACGACGCCGCCGGTGGTGACGCGGCCGATCCGGTCCAATCCGCTCTCGGTGAACCACAGCGCGCCGTCCTTGCCGACGGTGATTCCGAGCGGGTTCGCGGTCGCCGTGACCGTCGGGAACTCACCGGTAACCGTGAAACTCGTAGGATCGAGGCGTCCGATTCTGCTGGTCCCAAATTCGGTAAACCACACGTTGCCGTCCGGCCCGCGAACGATCCCCGACGGCGCTGAACCCACTGTCAGTGGGATCTCGGTGATGGCGCCGAAGAGCATCGGGATCCGCCCGATCTGGTCGGCCGCGTTCTCGGTGAAGTAGAGATTGTTATCGGGTGCGGTTGCGATGCCGAACGGCTTCGAATTCGCCGTCGGAATCGTCGTTTCGCCGGAGACGCCGCTTGTCAAACCCTGGAATCCGACGTGGTTGCCGACGTTGCCCGTGAACCAGACGTTTCCGTCGCCGCGATCCACCAACAGTTGGGGCCCGTCGGACGCGAACAGAGTGCTGAATTCGGTGAACGCGCCGGCGGTCGTCACTCTGGCGATTTTGCTCCCGTTGAACTCGGTGATCCACAAGTTGCCATCAGCAGCGCCGACGATCCCCCGCGGATCCGACGACGCCGTGGGGACTGTGAACTCGGTGACCACGCCGGCCGGGGTGATGCGGGCAACGGCGTTGCCGGGGGATTCGGTGAACCACATGTTGCCGTCGGCACCGGCGGCGATCCACTGAGGCTTATTGGCCGCGACCGGGATGGAGAATTGGTAGAACGTCGGCTTCGGCGCGAATGTCGTCGAAGCGGTGGCGACGCCGGTGGACGTGGCGACGATATCGGCGGTCCACAGCGTACCGCCGTTATACGTCAACGTCGCGGTGGTTGCCGAGTTCGGAATATTGTTTGCTGACAGCGCCAGCGTGCCGCTGTTCGCCGGATCGCTGATGGCAAGGTGGACCGGGGCGCTGTAGTCGCCGGGCCCCACGATGACGTTCCCATCCGCGTCCTTAGCGGCTAAATTGACGTTCACCGTCGCCGGTACGCCGGCGTTGGGACTCTGGTTGGACAGCGAAATCGCGAGCGAGGCTATGACGCCGTTGAGCGTCGCAGAAATGACATTCGCAGTGCCGGCGACGATGTTCTGCGTGATCGACGCGCGGCTCAACACGTTACCCTGACCATTTTGCGCGTCATAACTGGCAAACGCGAAGGTATCGACGCCTACGGGCGCATCGATGACGATCGTCGTCGCGGGCGCGTTGACGAACTGAGCCGTTCCGCCGTTGACGGCAACGCTGACGCTGCGCGCAGTCGCCGGCAGATACTTGGGCGTGATGGACAGCGTCTTGGGCGCCGGCCAGTGGACCGTGAAGGTCACTTTCGCCATTCGCTGAGGTGTGATTCCGGGCCCCGGAGGCATGACGGGGTTGGATGCTCCACTGCATGCGCTCAAACCGCCCACCACCAAGGCGATAGCGAGAGCACGCAAGCAATAGAGATGGCCAGAGCCCCTTGATGAACTAGTTTTCATCGGGATCTCCAATTATCGGCGCGAGGTGGCCGGAGGCATTCCCGTCACAGAAAGCTTTTCCTTGCCGCAAAACCGCACCGAACGAAAGTTCGCCCCCCTCGTAAGGATGGCAGGTGCGGCCTCGTGCGTCGCCATAGGTGGGGTCAAGGAGAAAGTCATGCCGACCGAATGCACGCATCTCGATCACATCCACAAAGTCACGCCCAGCGCGGCGGGCTGCGAGGAGTGTCTCGCGATGGGCGATAGCTGGGTCCACTTGCGCGAATGTTTGGAATGCGGACATGTCGGATGCTGCGATGATTCCAAGAATAAGCACGCGACGAAACATTTCCACAAGACGCAGCACCCCATCATACGTTCGTTTCAGCCGGGGGAGCATTGGAAATGGTGCTATGTCGATGAGGTGATGTGGGAGTGAAGTGGTTTTTCGAGCCCGGTCACACGGCGGCGGAGTTCCGCGCGCGACACATGATGGTGACCTGGGTACGCGGTCAGTTCAAGAACGTTTCGGGCGACCTCGAGTTCGACCCCGAGGACCTGACCAAGACGAAGATCGACACGGTGATCAAGGCCGAGACGGTGTGGACCGGCGAACCCGCGCGCGACGCGCACCTCCGCAGCGCCGACTTCCTCGACGTCGAACACCACCCGACGATCGAGTTTCACAGCAAGCGCGTGGAGGTCGTCGGCAAGATCGATTTTCACGTCATCGGCGACCTCACCATCCGCGGCATCACCCGCGAGGTCGGGCTGGCGGTCACCTACCTCGGCCAGTGGGAAACGCCGTGGTGGGAAGACGGCGTGAACAAGGGGCCGCGTCAGCGGGCAGGCTTCCTCGCCACGACGCGGATCAACCGGCAAAATTTCAAGGTGAGCTGGAACGATAGCATGGCGCGCGGCGGCGTCGTCGTCGGCGACTATCTGGACATCACGCTCGACGTCGAGGCGGTCCGCAAAGACTAGCGGGGCTAGCACGGTCCCCGACTCTCGGACGGCTGCAGGACGGGCCGATGGTAGGCTGGTCCTGGAGGCGGCGATGGAACGTTCCGAGCATCTTTTCGTAGTGCGCATGTGGCGCGAAGCCTCGACCGGCGAAGCCGCCTGGCGCGGTTCGGTCGAGGATGTCGAGTCGCATCAGCGGCTGAGCTTCACCAAATATGCCGATCTGATAGACTTCATCGCGCTCCGGACCGGCGACGCGCCCGAGCCGCTCGAGCACCAAAGGTCGCAATCTCCCGATTGAACCAAAGCTCCCCAAAACTTGGGACTGCATCGTCCGGGACAGCGGCCGCGAATTTCTCAAGCGCCGCCCTGGCGCGCGCGATCAAAACGCCCGCCCGGGCCGGCTTCTTGAGACTCTTGTAGACTTTAGCCGCCGCCAAGAACACATATTGCGGCCACATGGCGCCCTCCGTCGACTCCTCCGCAGCCGCTATCATCTCGTCGGCGACCTCTTGCGCGCGCTTGAGATCCCGCGCCTGAACATAGCCAAGGGCAAGGTCGGCGAGATCTTGCAAGTTGTCTGCGGCACGGCTGATGCCCCGGCGCAGCGCAAGCCCCTGCTCCATGTGGACGATCGCCTCGCTCACTTCGCCAAGGTCACGCTCCGCAGCGCCGAGATTCGCGAGCGCCGCGGATTCCATCGTCGGATTTTTCAGCTCGCGGGCGAGCTCGATCGCCTTGCGCGCCAGGCTCTTGGCAGCCGCCAGATGACCGGTCCATAGTTCGAGCGCGCTCAGATTCACCGTGGCCACCGTGCGGCCGCGCAGATCGTCAAGGTCTTCGAACAATGCCATTGCGGCTGTTGCCCCCTCGCGGGCTTGCTCGAACATCCCTAGGCGCATCGCAAGAATGCAATCGTTCACGCGGCGCAACGCGAGCCCCTGACGCTTGCCGATCGCCTGGAAAATCGCTGCCGCGGCGCTATTCGCGCGCCGCGCCTCATCGAACCGGAAAAGCCGCAGCGCCGCTGACGCTTGGCGGCCAAGCGCGTCCGCCTCACCCTCACGGTCGCCCATGGCGCGGTGCAGTTCTTGCGCCGCGACGCATAGGTCGATGCATTCAGCGAAGCGCTGTTGGATGAGCGCCGCCGTTCCGGCGGTCATCGTCGCACGCGCGATCAATGGCAGCGTTGAATGCTCGGCCGCGCGCGCTCGCGCCCGATCCAAGTAGGCGCGGCCTTCTGCGATCGATCCGTGGTGAGAGGCTTGCTCGGCGAGAAGACACAGGCATTCGACCGCATCCGGGCGGCTGCCGAAAAGGTCCAGCGCGTGCGCTGCCTGCTTCATCGACAGCTCGACTTGGCCGAGCAGCGAAGCATGCTCGGCAGCCGTCAGCAAAGCCCGGGCTTTTTTCAGCCGATCATCGCCTGCCAGACGTTGGAGCTGGGTGATCGCCGCCGCTTCCCGGTCGCGCTCGCCCAGGGAGCGCTCGAGCCGAACCCGGCGCAGCGTCGCGTCGAACTTCGCATCGCCGTCGCCCAAGCCGTCCGCCAGCCGCTCGAACTCGTCGATGTCGGTACGCTGGCCCGATCGATCGCCCATGTGGTTGCGGCAGGCTTCACGCATGGACACGAACTCCAAGCGCATCTCGTCGGCTTGCGTCAACGCAAGTCCCCGGGTCAACGCGGCCTCCGCTTCGGCGTGCGCGAAGACATCCGCGGCGCGCTTGCCGGCCTCAAGATACCATAGCGCGGCTCGTTCGGGCTCGCGGCCCAGCTCGTAATGGCGCGCTAGATCGGCCGCGAGCTCATCGCGCCGCTCTGCGTAAAGCTCCTCGATGGCGTGGGCGGTGCGCCGATGTCGCCGGACGAGGACGTCGGGCGAGATCGCGTCGTAGAGCGTCTGTTGGATCAGCTGATGGCGGAACGCGAAGGCGTAGCGCGCGCGTCCGGAGCTCTCCCTCACGATCGCGCGGTCGACGAGTTCATCCAACGCCCGCAGCACCTGGTCTTCGGGCCAGCCGGACACTTCGCGCACGAGATCCACGTCAAAGCCGCGGCCCGCGACGGAGGCGATTTCGGCGCAGGCGCGCGTGTCAGGCGACAGGCGCGCAAGCCGCGCCGCGATGATCGCGCGAACCGCGGGCGCTTCGCCGATCCGCGCCACGTCCGGCCGGCTGTCCGCCCAGTCGCGCGCGATCTCAGCCGCGAACAGCGGATTGCCCTCGCTTTGCGCCAGCAGCATCGGGGCGAGGCTTTCGGCCTCCGACGCAAGTGTCGGGATGGCGGCCAACATCGTCCTGAGATCTTCGACGCCCAGCGGCGCGGGCGTCAAGTGATCGGCGATGCCTTTGGGCTGCAGCCGGTGCCGGAGTTGGCGCAGCATGTGCGTGCGCGGCGTCTCGTCATCGCGATAGGTCGCAAGCGCGAGAATGCGCGCGTTCGAAAAGCGCGGTGCCAAAAACTCAAGCGCAGCGATGGTGGCTTCGCCCGCCCAATGGAGATCCTCCAAGATCAGCAGCAGCGGCCGCGATCGCGCGAGCGCAGCGAGCGTCACGGCCAGCGATTCGAAGAGGCGCAGCCGATCTCGATCGGACGCGCTCGGCTGCACCGGCGGGATGTCGCTGCGCTGCGCGCGCAGTTCCGGCACGAGCTGGGCGATCGCGCCTAGCCAAACCGGTTCGATGCGCAGCGCCGTCACGAGCGGCAGCGCGAAGCGCAGGGCGTCGGTGACGGCCTGATACGGCGCGCCCTCCGGCGAGCTGGTCGCTCCGAAAAGGACGCGTCCGCCTTCGCGCTCGACCGCAAGCGCGAAGTCGCCGGCCAATCGAGACTTGCCGATCCCCGCCTCGCCTCCCATGAGGACGAGGCTTCCCGCGCCGGCCACCGCGCGGTTCCAATGCTCTTGCAGGAACGCGGTCTCGGCCGACCGGCCCACGAACGGAAGAATAGCGCGCGTCTCACGCCGTCCTGGTTTCGGTCCCAGTTCGATCGTCGCGGCCGGACCGGGCAGCGGATCACCGCGCAGGATGATGTCGCGCAAGGCGACCGTCTCCGGCATGGGGTCGACTTCCATCTCCTCGCGCAGCCGCCGCCGGAAAGACTCGAATTCTTGCAGTGCTCCGGACCGATCGCCGAGCTCGTAACGCGCGCTCATGAGCTGACGCAGCGCGTCTTCTCGCCACGGGTCGCTGACCAGCATGCGCGCGGCGTACTCGGCCGCACCGTGGAAATCGCGCGAGCGACGGCGGTTCACGACGATGCGGTCGAGCGCCCCCAGGTATGCGTTTCGCAAGCGGTTCCT
Source organism: Candidatus Tumulicola sp. (assembly GCA_035601835.1). Taxonomy (NCBI): domain Bacteria; kingdom Bacillati; phylum Vulcanimicrobiota; class Vulcanimicrobiia; order Vulcanimicrobiales; family Vulcanimicrobiaceae; genus Candidatus Tumulicola; species Candidatus Tumulicola sp. The sequence goes on from DATNNM010000011.1 coordinate 555,280, forward strand.
GTGTTCGATGATCCAGTCGTCGTAGAGGTTTTCGAGCAGTTCACCCCGATACAGCGCGACCGCTTCGGGCAACAAGTCGTCGTCCTTTAAGCAACGCTCGAACTCGGCGATATCGAACCACGCAGGCGAGTTCGGATTCCAACGCAGCGAATCGCCGTCGGCCAAGATCCAGGCTGCATCCGCGCGAGGCGGCAATGCCCGCTGCACCATGTGCAGATGGCGTCGCAGGTTTGCGCGCGCCGTCTCCTCGGCGTCGTCCGGCCAAAGCGCAAACGCTGCGGCGTCGCGCGAAAGCGGCGCCTGGCGGTGAAGCAGCAAGTAAGCCAGCAGCGGCAGCGCTTTTGGCGGCCCCGCGAACGGAAACGGAGCGCCGACCAACTCGAAGTGCGGCGTGCCGAAAAAGTGGATGCGAAAACCGTTTGCGTCCGCGCGAATCAAAGATGCCCCCGAGGGTCAAAAGTTCGTTCAACGGACCTAAAGGTCCGTTGTGAAGGTCCGGTTCCATATCGGGTCTAAGGGCGGGCCCGGATGATCGTCGTCAAGCCCACCAAGTTCGCCGACGCCCACCTCTTCGTGCCTGATGTTTTCAGCGACGCGCGCGGCTATTTCAAAGAGACGTATGCGCGGCGAAAGTACGAAGAGCTCGGGATCGCTGATGAATGGGTGCAAGATGCCGTGTCTCGCTCGCGTAAGAACGTCTTGCGAGGCATGCACTACGACATGCGGATGGCGAAACTGGCCCAGGTCCTGGTCGGCCGCGCATACGACGTCATCGTAGACGTGCGCGAAGGTTCGCCCACCTACAAACAGTGGCAAGGCTTTGATCTCAGCGGCGACAATCACATGCAGGTCTACGTGCCCAAGGGCTTCGCACACGGTTTCTTGGCCCTGTCCGATGAGGTCATCTTCCATTATAAGATGAGCGCGCATTTCGACCCGCAACACGAGCGCGTGCTCAGCTGGAAAGACCCGTCAGTGGGGATCGAATGGCCGATTGAAGGCGAGCCGCTCTTGTCGCCAAAAGATGCCGCGGCCTGAGCTCTCGCGCGTGGCCGACTTGGCGGCCGCGCTGGGGGAACACGTCGTCGACCTCGAGCGCCGCATACAGGCGCTCGAATCCGGCACCAAGACGCCGAAGGCGATCGCGGCGAGCGATCTGCGCCGCATCACCAAGGCGTTGATGAGGTTGTCGCTCGAGTTGAGGAAGAACAGCTGATGGGCCTATTCATCACCCGGTCGATCGACGCGCTCACCAAAGAGACCGAGGAAATACAAGGCCCGACGCTGCGCCGGGCGCTGGGGCCGTGGGCGCTCATCGCGTTCGGACTGGGCAGCATGGTGGGCGGCGGCATCTTCGCGACCATCGGTCTCGGCGTGCACACCTACGCCGGCCCGTCCGTCGTGCTCTCCTTCATCCTGGCGGGGCTGGCGTGTGTGTTCGCGGCTCTCGCATACGCCGAGATCGCGTCGATGGTACCCGTGGCCGGAAGCGCGTATACGTATACCTACGCGACACTGGGCGAATTCGTGGCTTGGATCGTGGGCTGGAACCTGATCCTGGAATACGCGCTTTCGGCGGCACCCGACGCGAACATCCTTTCGGGCAACTTGCAGCAGTGGCTCGCCGGATTCAACGTGCACCTGCCGCTATGGGCCACCGCCTTCTTTTCGCCTGAACAGCACACGTACTTCGACGTCTTCGCTTTTCTCTCGTGCGTGCTCGTCGGCGTGCTCGTGGCGGCCGGCATCCGCGAGTCGGCCCACACCAACTCCGGACTCGTCGTCATAAAAATGGGGGTGCTCGTCCTCTTCGTGCTGGCGGCCATTCCATTTTTCCACTCGGCCAATCTGCACCCGTTCGTAACGCACGGCTGGGGCACCCAAGGTGTCATCGGGGCCGCCTTCATCGTGTTCTTCGCCTTTATCGGCTTTGACGCGACCACCACTACGGCAGAGGAAGCGAAAAACCCGCAGCGCGACATACCGATCGCGATTCTTGGGGCGTTGGGCATCGGAGCGCTCTTCTACGTGGCGGTTGCGATCGCGCTCACCGGCATGGTGCCGGCCACGCAAGTGAGCGAAAACACCCCGCTCTCGAGCGCATTTCAGACGGTTGGGCTCGGCCGTTACGCATGGATCATGAACTGGGGGGCGGGTTTTGGCGCGGTGTCCATCATCCTCACCGCCTTCGTCGGTCAGGCGCGGATCTTCTACGTCATGGCGCGCGACGGTCTTCTGCCCAAGGGCGTCGCAAGGATCCATCCCGTCTTCCGCACGCCCGCGCGCATGACCATCATCATGAGCGTCGTCGTCGGTGTGCTCGCCGCGATGTTCGACCTCAACACGCTGCTCGATTTCGTCAATATCGGCACGCTTGCTGCGTTCATATGCGTAAGCATCGGGGTCATCATCCTGCGCTATACTCAGCCGGATCGGCCAAGGCGTTTCAGGTCACCGTTTGTGCCCGTCTTTCCTGCGATAGGCGTCATCCTCTCGCTCGTGCTCGTCTTCTATGGAACCAATTGGATCGTGTGGACGCGTTTTGGCGTGTGGATGCTGATCGGCTTGGCGGTGTACGCGCTCTACGGATATCGCAATAGCGTGGAGCGGAGGGCGCAGCAAACACGGGGCTAAAGAGCCACGGAGCTAAAGCTCCGTGGCTACGTTAGATCTTGGAGGAGAGGGTCGCCGGCTCGAGCGAGACCAAATAACGCTGGCGGTCGCTCACCGTGCCGAATGTCTTCTTGCCCGAGGTCAGATGCAAGCTGTCGGTGATGTCGAGTTCGATGGACATGATGCGCTTATTGACGCGATCGTAATCGCAGCGGACCGTGACGCGCGCCGTGCCCGTCGCATAGCCAAGCGGCTCGCCTGAGTTGGAGTAGACCGGTTCCTTCATGGGCGCCGACCCTTCGCCGGACAGGCTGAAGACTTCCACGCCGAGCAACAAGTGCTGCGAATCCACCGCGTAGCGTATCGTCGGTCGCGCGGTCATGCCGAAGAGTTTGGTGCCGAGCTTCGCCGACCAACGATCGCCGACTCGCAGCGCGGCTCCGTCGTTAACCGCATTCTCACCGAGAAAGACCAAAGGCAAAAGAAAGACGCCGCCGAGATTGCCGTTATCGCGCGCGATCGTGCCGTCATCGCGGACCAGCGTCCAACCCGAACCGGGGTGTTTGACCGGCTTTCCGCCGGACACGACGGCGACGAGTTGACCGGAACGATATAAGCTGATGCCGAGCGAGGTCATGTCCTTGATGGCCACGTGTTCGCTGCCGTTGAGCGTCGTCGGCATCGCCGCCTGATCGACCTTGCGTCCGTAGGCGTCGCGCCCGACGATCGCCTGCGCCACGTTACCCGTCAAGGTGTAGTCAAGAACATCTCCGACGCGATGAGCCAGCGCCGCGCCGGCTTCCGGCGCCGACGCCGGGTCTGCCTGGGCAAGCGAGGCGCTGCATAAGAGCAGGCAGGTCGATAAGACACCAAACAAACGCATCGCGAGGATGACCTCCAGAAGATTTTTTTGTTTGGGAAAAGCTACCCGCGGCGTGTGATATGCACAGCGCCCGCGGTTGTCGGCACTTTCGCGTCGTCCGAGCCTTGCCCTGGCGTTCCGGTCGCCTATGCGGGACAGCTAGATCGTGACGTCAAGTCGTAAACGCATTGAAGACGACTGCGTGTTCAACGCAGGATCGTTATCGTAGTGGTGTTGCGACACGACCTCGAGGCCCGGCGCGAACTGCGGAGTCAGGTGCCACGTGAGTAAGCCGCTCAGGTTGAGCGTGTGACCTTCGCTTGCTGCGCCGCGCATGTTCATATTGGTGGCGCTCATCTGGATCTGGAAGTTCCTCGTCACGCCGCCCATGCTTTGACCGAGCGGCGCAGGTCGCCCACCGAACGTAAAACTGTAACTCGCGTTTTCGTTGAGCGTCGCGGACGACGTGCTGCTGACGGTCTGCGTGCCGACGAGCCCAAGCCCTATGACATGCGCTCCCGAAGTCAGCGCATAGAGCAGGCTCGCATTGCGCGTCAGCGAGTTCTGATCCGGGTTTGTTCCGTTCACCGCCGAAGTGAGCTGGTAGTCCGCGGTGATCCCGGAACGCACGAGCACGATGTGCCCGATGCGCGTCGTGTTGTCGATGCCCGCCGCCACGGCGCGATCTCGCTCGAGCGCCAGATTCAGCGTCGGCGCGTTCGCCGGCGTCATGCTGAAGACAACGCTGCCGGTCGATGTGTGGTTGAGAACAGAGCGCTGATCGTCACGGCCCCAGAGCAGCGTCACGTTCGAGATCATCGAGGTGGGAAGCGCCACCGATGCGGTGCTTCCCGCCCGATCGAATTGCGCCGACGCTCCGTTGCCGGCGCCGAAGGCCGGCCCGCCGTTGTGGTATTCGTAGTTGGCGGTCAGCGAGCCGACCGCGTATGCGAGCAGCGCCTTGTCCGAAGCATCGCTCAGGCTCGGGGTCGCTCCGAGCTCGTCGCGCGTGGAAGACTTGCCGCCGGTGAGCGTCGCCGTCAAGTGCGGCGTCAGCGCATCCGTGAACTCGAACACGCCGGCGCGGACGTCCAGCGGATTGAGGCCGCTCGTCGGCACGAACTTGTTGACGTTGTCCTGGCTGCGCGTGTAGGCGACGCGGAAAGCGTCAGCGCTGTTCGGCCCCCATTTCTTGGCGATGTCGAAAAGTTGGCCGGTGCGTTCGGTGGTGGCTTGGCTCGCAAGCTGCGCGTATCCGGCGCCGCCGTGGAACGTCCAACCGCTCGTCTTCACGTACGTCGCGTCGAGGCCGCGCAGCGTTTCCTTGCCGCCGATCAGCGCGGGCAAGTCCACGTCCGTGCGTCCGAGCACGTCCTTGAACTGCAAGCTGGGCAGCGGCGGCGGTGTGGCGGCGGGCTGCGGTGCCGGGGTCGGCGCAGGCGTCTCGATCGTTGCGGGAGCTGCGCTCGCGCCGGGAGCGGGCGTACCTGTTTTGACCGGCGTCGGGGTTGGCGGCGCGAAAGCGAGCCGGTCGGCCGGCGCATCCGTAGGCGAACGATACGCAACCGGAGGTTTGGGCGTATGCACGGGTCCCGGCGTCGGCTCGGTCGTGCCCGAAGGAGTGGGAGTCGCAGTAGGCGGCGGCGTGCCGCCAGGTGCGAGCGTGCTGCTCACGGTCGGCGCCGGCGAGCCGCTTGACGTGCCCGGCGTCGACGTCACCGGATTGATCTGCCCCGGCCCGGGCGTCGCGTCCGGCGCCGTGAGCGGCGCAGGCGTCGCGGATTGCAAAGTCGCCAGCGCGTCGATTCGCTTGGAAGTTGGATCAAAGGTGCCGGTCAGCGACAGCAGATCGTACGGCCACTGCACCGCCGTCGTGAGGCCAAGGTTCACGTTGGCTCCGCCGGCCGCGCCGGGCGCGCGCGTTTCGGCCGTGCCGTTCGCGCGGAATTGAGACTTGACGACGGGGCCCGGGTCCGGACCCGGTATGATCGTCAGCGGCTGCGGGTGGCCGAGCGCCACGACCCCGCCCTCATCCACGCTGATATAGACGCGCAGCAGATACGCGCCGCCGGCATCGATCGGCACGGAGTAGGGGATCAGGGTCGTCTGCGCGTCGTTGATGGCGCTTTGCGCGATTCGGAGCGGGACCGGATCAGCGCGCCGCACCACGTGACCGCGCGCGTCGTCGAGCTCGACGATCGCCTGGAGCGACGTAAGCCCGTCGAAGCGGACGACGAGCGGGGAGTTGATGCGATAGGTCAAGATGATGTTGGCATCGCTGCCGGCCAAGACCGGCGATTCGGCGAGCACGGCGGAATAGATCTGTCCGATGGGCACGCGGGTCAGGTTGGGTTGAACGCGCACCACGGCTCGCGCGAGCACGACATCCTGCCCAGTGTTGTTGGCGTGCAGCGTCGCGGTGTACGTGCCGGGCGCGGCGTAGGCGTGGTTGACGAAGAAATTCGACGTCGGAACCGGAGCCGCCGAACCGTCTCCGAATCGGATGAACTCGGACGGCAACGATCGGCCGCTGTTCGAGGCGTGAAAGCGTACCGGCTGCCCGGCCAACGCGGTCGTGGGCGTCGCGGTAAGCGAGAAGCTCGCCGGATCCACGATGGTGATCGTCAGTCGAGCGGCACTGGCGCAGCTCAATCCACAGGCCGGTTCGGTCAAGACGGCGGTGTACGTACCCACCGCGTTATAGGCATGGGTGGTCGTGACAGGGTATGGCGGGACCAAGAAAACGGGGGCGGTGCTGTCGCCGAAAGAGAGAGAGGTGTCGGTGTTGGCCGTATCCGACGCGGCGAAGGTTATCGTTTGACCGACAAGCGCCACGACTGTGTTCGCGGTGAGCGTCAGCACCGGCGCCGGGGCGGCCAGAATGGTTCGCATTGTCGGCGCAACCGACGTCGGGTTTACTCGGCTCGGCGCCGGAACAGGCGCGCCCCGCGACGGCGTGGTGATCTGGCGATTGATGACGACCGCATCCGCCGAGTGCGTAGCGGCTGCTGCGATTCCGGGTTCGAGCGCGCCGCACGACACGAGAGCCAAAAGACACCACGCGACAGTCTTCACAATACAACCTGCCCCTGGCGCACCCGGTGGAATCGCGCTCGCAGTTCCATCATCGCCCGGCCAATCCTTTACGGCGGAGCAGCCACCACGTAGGTGAAGAACATCTGCGGCAACACGCCGAGCACGATGACGCCGGCGGCGCCAAGCCCGACGGCAAGCCATGACGCCGCTGTGCCGTCGGCGATCTGCGGCGCTTCACCCTCGACCGGCACGAACATCTGCCAGATCACTTTGAAGTAGACGTAGAACGACACGAGCGTGCCGGCGATCAAGCTTATGCCCAGGGCGACGCCCCACGGCCCGGCCGTGAAGCCTTGCACGAGCAGCAAGACCTTGCCGTAGAAGCCGGCGGTGCCGGGGATGCCTGCAAGCGACATCAGGAAAAGAGCCATTGCCGCCGCGACCCAAGGCCGCCGGAAGAACAGTCCGCGATATGCATCGATGTCGGCGTAGGCTTCGCTGCCGTCGCCGACAAGCCCGATGACCGCGAACGCGCCCAAATTCATGAATGCGTACGCGAACAGATAGAAGAGCAGCGACGATAGTCCGCTTGCGCCGACTCCAGCGAGCGCGACCACGACGTAACCGGCCTGCGCGATGCTTGAAAAAGCGAGCAGCCGTTTGAGGTTGCGTTGGCGGATGGCGCCGAGATTGCCGACCAGCATGGAAAGGATCGCAAGCGCCCATAGCGGTATCAGCGCGTCGCTCGCGTGGCCGAAGACCGTGTACGCGACCCGCGCCAGCACCGCGAACGAAGCGGCTTTGACGGCCACAGCCATGAACGCCGTCACCGCCAACGGCGAGCCCTCGTAGACGTCGGGCGTCCATAGGTGGAATGGCGCGAGCGCGAGCTTGAACGCCAATCCGACGACGAAGAGAGCGAAACCGGCGATGAACAGCGGCGAAGAGACCGCCGCAGCCTTGGTCAAGGCTGAGAGCGCGATGCTGCCGCCGGCGCCGTACAGCAGAGCCGAACCGTAGATGAGAAACCCCGACGCCAGCGATCCGAGCATGACGTACTTCAGCGCCGCCTCCTGCGACGACTCGCGCGGGAAACCCGTACCCGCCAGCACGTAAAGCGACAGCGATAACAGCTCGATCCCTAGGAAGATGCCGATGAGATTCGTCGCGCCCGCCATCACCGTGCCGCCGATGGTGCACAGGATCAGCAGCGACGCGTACGAGGCGGGGTTCCCGCCGTCTTCCGCGCGTTTGAGCGATGACAGCAGAAAAACCACCGCCAGCGTCAATACCAGCAGCGTGTCGAAGCCCCACGAGAATTTGTCGTTGGCAAACGCTCCGTTCAGGGTGGACTGCGTCTTGCCGTAGAGCGGCAGCATGAACGCGAACGCCGCGATGCATCCGATGATCCCGGTGGTGTACAGCAGCCAGCGCGACGCGTTGCGCAGGATCAGATCGAGGAGCAGCACCAGCAAGCCTGCGGCAGCGAGCGCGAGCTCCGGCGCGAGAATCGAATAGTCGACGCCGACGCTTGTCATCATTTAGATTCCATGCTCGCTGCGCTCGCCTGGGTCACCGCATTGGAGGCGGGCACGCGATCATTCAGCCATGCCGGCCACAGCCCCAAGAAGATGATGGCTGCAAGCAGCGGTGCGACGAGGGCGAACTCGCGCGGTCGCAGCTCGAGCCCATCACGAACCGCCCCGGCGGGCAGCTTCTCAGGTCCATGCATCGACGACTGGAAAAGCTTCAACACGTAGACGCAGGCGATGACCACCGAGACGAGAGAGATCGCGACGAACACAGGTTGCGTCTGCCAGGCGCTCAGGAAGATGAGAAACTCGCCCGCAAATCCGGATAAGCCGGGCAACCCCAGCGCCGCCATGGACGCGATCAGCATGAAGACGCCGAAGCGCGGCGCGCGCACGCTCAAGCCGCCGAACGATCCGAGCTCGCACGTGCCGACCCGCTCTTCGATGAACCCCAACAGCAAGAAGAGCGCTGCCGAGATGAGACCGTGGCTGACGATCATGAGCACGCTGATCTGCACGACCGAGAAGCTGAAGGCGAACAGCGCCAAGATGACGAGCCCCAGATGCGAGAGCGAAGAAAACGCGACGAGCGTCTTGGCGTTGTTCTGCGCGAGCGCAGCGAAAGCGCCGTAGACGACGCTGCACACCGCCAGCACGAGGAGCAGCGGCGCCCATGCATGCGCGGCATTCGGGAAGAGCGGCAGCGCGAACACGATCAAGCCGTAGAGCCCCGCCTTGCTCTGAACGCCGGAGACCATAGCGACCAGCGGCGGCGGCGACTGCGTGTACGTGTCGGGCATCCATGCATGGAACGGGAAGACCGGCGTCTTGATGAGGAACGCCAACGCGAACGCCGCGAACAACCACCACTCCAGCCCTGCCGGCAATCCGGACGTGGCGCCGACCACCTCGAAGGTGTGCGTCTGCACGACCAGCCCGATGACGCCGGCAAGCAAGATCAAACCGCCCGCGCCATTGTAGATGAGATAGCCCCATGCCGCTCGGCGCGCTTGCGGAGAGACAGCATAACCGACGAGCAGCAAGAACACGGGGATCAGCATCAGATCCCAATAGATGTAGAACAGCAGAAGGTTGCCGGCGGTGAACAAGCCGAGCAGGGTCCACTCAAACGCGAGCAACAGCATCAGATAGCCGCGCAAGCGCGTCGCGTTGGCGTAGGTCCAGGCTGCCCACACCGCGGGGACGGCCACGAAGGTCGTCAGCAGGACGAAGAACACATTGATGCCGCCCAGGCTCACGTGATACGAGGCGACCACGCCGCTCGTGATCCACGGTACGACCTGTTGCGTGACGCCGTTCGGCGCCAACGGCACGACCAGCGCGCTCAGGATGAACGTCGCGAGGCTGCCCGCGAGCGCCGCGGCTTTGAGCACGCCGCTGCTGGTCCTCGGGATCAGCAGCATTAAGAGCGCGGCGGCAAGCGGCAAGAAGATGATGACGTCGATCAACATGATCTACAGCGTCCCGGCCGCCAGCGAACCGCGCGTGACGTAGAGGTACCACAGCAGCAACAAGGCGACGCCCACCACGATCGTCAGGCCGTAGCGCCGCAAGTAGCCGGTTTCCCATTTTTGGGAGAGGCCCCCGAGCAGCGTGGCCATCCAGGCAAACGCGCGGGGCACGCCGCCGATCGCGGCGGGCTCGACAAAGCGCGCGAACGCGTCCGCCAACGCGTAGGCCGGCTTCTCAAAGAGCCAATGGTACAGCGCGTCGATGTAATACGCGTTGAAAACCAGTGTGCGCACGGGCTCCAGGACGGCTCGGGCCCGCTCGCGCGCTGCCGGATTCGCTTGGTAGAAATAGTATGCCACGCCGACGCCGGCGAGTGCCAGTGCGAGCACGCCCAGCGACAGCAGCCAGTTGAATTCGGCCATGCTTTGGGGCAAGCGCGCATCCGCGAACGTGGCGGAGAGCGCGCCGCTGAGCGCGTCGTGACCGGGAAACACGAGCCAGCCGCCGGCGATCGACAGCGCCGAAAGGATGACGACCGGGATCGTCATGCTTCGCGCTTTGCCGGCATGCGGCTCATGCTCGCCGCGGTATTGGCCGAAAAAAGACACGAAGAGAAGGCGGAACATGTAGAACGCCGTCAAGCCGGCGGCCACGACGCCGGCACCGAAGAGCCAAGGATGGTTCAGGCGCAGCGCAGCATCGAGCACGGCGTCTTTTGAGAAGAAGCCGGCGAACGGGAAAATGCCGGCGATGGCGAGCGTGCCAATCAGGAACGTCCAGTATGCCAACGGCATGCGCTTGGCCAACCCGCCCATCTTGCGGATGTCCTGCTCCCCCGCGAGGTTGTGGATCACGATGCCGGCCGCCATGAAGAGCAGCGCCTTGAAAAAGGCGTGCGTCATGAAGTGAAACGCGCCCGCGGCATACGCCCCGACGCCCACGCCCAAGATCATATAGCCGATCTGACTCATCGTCGAGTACGCCAGCACGCGTTTGATATCGTACTGCACGCAGCCGATGGTGGCGGCGAACAGCGCCGTGGCAGCGCCGACGACCGCGACGATCTCCGCCGCCAGCGGCGCTTGGTCGTAGATAGGATGTGCGCGAGCGACGAGATACACGCCGGCCGTCACCATGGTGGCCGCGTGGATCAGGGCGCTCACGGGCGTCGGCCCCTCCATCGCGTCGGGGAGCCATGTGTGCAGCGGCAGCTGCGCCGACTTGGCGACGGCGCCCACCAAAAGCCAGATGCCGATCCAATCGAGCGCCGAGGTCGGGATGGACCCTACCGCTGCGAAGACGTTGGAAAACGCCACGCTGCCGGTGTGCGCATACATGAGGAACATAGCGACCATGATGCCGACGTCGCCGATGACGTTCATGATGAGCGCTTTGCGCGCTGCCACCACCGCGGCGGGCCGGTCGGTGTCAAAACCGATCAGCAAGTATGAGGCGAGGCCCACGCCGGCCCAGCCCACCAGAAGCCATAAGAAGTTGTCCGACATCACCAGCAGCAGCATGGTGAAGACGAAGAGATTCATGTGCGCGAAGAACGTGCGGTAGTTCTTCGACTCGGCCATGTAGCCCACCGAATACAAGTGGATGAGGAAACCGACTCCGGTGATGATCAGCATCCAGATGAGCGCGAGCGGGTCGGTGAGCAGCCGGAACGAGATGTTCAAGTACGAGGGCAGGTGCGCCCAAAAACCGTCAGCATAGCTATGCGCGTAGGCGACCTGCTGCTCCGGCGCCAGGCGAAAGGTGAGGATCGCAAGCGCCGCGGTCAGCGCGAAGGACAAGAAGATCGAGAGATTGGCGACGAGCGCACAAGCGTACCGATGGACGTATGGTCCGAAGATGGTGATCGCCGCCGCGCCGATGAGGGGCAAGAACAAGATGAGAGGCGCGGCGATCGAGACGAACTGATCCATCAGTCTCTCAGCACCGAGATGTCGTCGACGTCCACCTCGCGACGCCGTCTGAACACCATCACCACGATCGCAAGCGCGATCGCCGCTTCAGCCGCCGCTACGGTGATGACGATGAACACGAAGATCTGGCCCGACATATCCACGAAATCACGCGCGAACGCGACGAACGCGAGGTTGCCGGCGTTCCACATCAGTTCGATGGCCATGAGCATCGTCAGCGGATTGCGGCGCAGCAGAAAACCGATGACGCCGATGACGAACAGCGCCGCGGACAGACCGAGATAGAGCGACAGCGGGACCTGCGGCATGCTAGAAGCGCACCTCCTTGCGCCCCGCCATCAGCACGACGCCGATGATGGCGACCAGCAAGATGAAGGCGGTCACTTCAAACGCGAAGAGGTGCGTGGTGAGCAGCTCGCCCCCGAACGTGGCGACGCTGCCGAAATCTGCAGGCGCCGACGCGGCCGCGGGACCCCAGCCTGCGCCGCGCACGCTCAGGCCCATCACCACGAGCGCCGACAGGCCCGCGACGACCGACGGCAACGTCTGGAACTGCAATCGCCCAGGTCCGACTTCGACCGGCTGGGCGCCGACGGTCAACAGCGCGATGACGAAAAGGAACAGGACGAGGATGGCGCCTGCGTAGATGATGATCTGGATCATCGCCAAGAAGTCGGCGGACAGGCTCAAGAACAGCACCGCCAGCGCTGCGAAGTTGACGATCAAGCCCACCACCGAATGCACGGGTTGCCGGCTCGCGATGACGCCCACGCCGGAGATCAGAGCGACCGCGGCGCAGATCCAAAAGAGCGCGATCATGAAGCGTCCACGCTACGGCACGACGCCCGGATCGGTCTCAACCGCGCTCTCCGTGTTCGCCAGATGCTGCGTGAACGGATCGCGCACGAGAAGTTTGTCTTTGCCGAAGACCAACCGGTCGCGCGTGTAGTCCGCGATGTCGAAGCGCGGCGTGAGCACGATGGCGTCGGTCGGGCACGCCTCTTCGCACCAGCCGCAGAAGATGCAGCGCAGCATATCGATCTCGTAGCGATAACCGTAGCGCTCGCCCGGAGACACAGGCTTCGCCGGGTCGTTCTCGGCGCCGATCACCGTGATCGCGTTCGCCGGGCATGCCACTGCGCACAGCTCGCACCCGATGCAGCGCTCCATGCCGTCGTCGTATTTGCGCAATTCGTGCACGCCGCGGAAGCGCTCGGGGTGCGGGTAGGCCTCGCGCGGATAATCGATGGTTGACTTCTTCATGAAGAGGTATTTCAGCGTCGTGGCGAGGCCGGCGATGATGCCCCACAAAGCGTTAAGCATGCACGACTCCCAGCGCCACCAGCGTCGCGGTGACGAGCAGGTTCAAGATGGCGACGGGCAGCAGCACTTTCCATCCGAAGGCCATCAGGCGGTCGTAACGCAAGCGCGGCAGCGTCGCGCGCAGCCAGATGAAACCGAAGAGCAGCAATCCCACTTTGACGACGAACCACAGGATGGTCAGCCACGGGACCTGCTGGACGAACGGCCCGTCGCCGCCGCCCAGGAACAGCAGCGTCGCGATCGCCGAGACCGTGATCATGTTGACGTATTCAGCGACGAAGAACGTGCCGAAGCGCAGGCTTGAATACTCGGTGTGGAAGCCGGCGACCAGCTCCGTCTCCGCCTCCGGAAGATCGAACGGGGCGCGGTTGGTCTCCGCGGTGGCAGTGATGCCGTAGATGACGAAGCCGACGATCTGCGGCAGGATGAACCACACGTGATGCTTTGATTGCGCGTTGACGATGGCCGCTATATCGGTCGTGCCCGCGAGCAGCAGCACTCCGACGATCGCAAGTCCCATGGCGAGTTCGTAGGAGATCATCTGCGCAGTGGCGCGGATGGCGCCGAGCAGCGGCCACTTCGACTGCGAGGACCAGCCCCCCAACGCGATGCCATAGATGCCGATCGAACCGACCGCCAGCAGGTACAGAATGCCGACGTTGGGGTTCGCGATTGAGATCGGCGAGCCGTCAGGAAACGTCCCGAATGGGATCACGGCGTATGCGAGCAGCGCCGTCAACACGGCAAGCGCGGGCGCTATCTTATAGATGAAGGGGTCGGCGTCTTGCGGCGTCAGGTCTTCCTTCAGCACCAGTTTGACCGCGTCGGCGGCGGGCTGCATGAGTCCCCAAGGCCCGCACCAGATCGGCCCCACGCGCAGCTGGAACCACGCCAGCAATTTGCGTTCGAACAGCATCAGGTACGCGAACGCCGTGACGACGACGAAGATCAAGACGCCGGCCTTGATGGCGATGATCAAGACCCACAGCTGAAGCGGCGTCACGCAGAGACCTCGCTCGCGAGTTTGGACTTCGCGACGCTGGCCGTGCCCGAGCCCGACGCATCGAGCAATTTGTTGACCGGAGCTTCGGGCATGTCCGCGCTCACCAGCGCGACGCCCGGCGGAGCGCTGGCGGAGACCCGCGCCTCGACATCGATCGCCCCGCCGCGTCCGGACAGCGTGACGCGATCGTCGGCTTGGACGCCGAGCGCCGCCGCGTCGGCTGGATTCAGTATGGCGAACGGCCGGGGGCGCATCGGCGCGAGCCCAGGATCGTGCGCACTCGCACCGCCGCCGGCATATAGGTGGGGTACTTGAAAGATCGCGAACTGCTCGCCGGAACCTATGTAGTGTTCCGAGCGAAATCCGGAAACGTCCTCGACTTTCGGCCGCGCGAGCGGACCCTTGCCATCGGCGCCTTTGCTTTCAGCCTCGCGCAAGCGCGCGAACAGCACATCCGGATCGCTGGAGAGCGCATCCGCCTGGCCCGCTTCGGCGGCGAGCGCCGCGAGGATCTGCGCGTCGTCCGCCGTTCCGACCGGGGGCTCGACCGCCTGCCGAAACGCCTGGCGGCGGCCCTCAAGATTGGTGACGTGTCCGAATTTTTCTGCGAACGAAGCCGCCGCGAAGACCACGTGCGCGTAGGTCGCCGTCTCGGTGAGCGCTTGATCGGCGACCGCGAGGAACGGCACGCTTGCAAGAGCTTTTCGCGCCAGCAGTCCGTCCGGAAACGTCAGCGCCGGATTGGCGCCGAGGATCAGCAGCGCGTCGAGTTTGCGGCTTGCCGCCGCGGCCAGCATCTCACCGGTCGTCATGCCGGCATGATCCGCGACCACATAGCCGGGAAGAAGGTTGGGCAGACAGCCGGCGGCCTCGGCGCCGCGCGCATTGCCCGTGGCGCCGACCACTAAGATGCCCGCCTGGTGGTCGAACTGCCGCAGTATTTCGACCAGGTGCTCCAACGCGGCGATCGCGCCGGGGTTGCGGCCGTTGTGGATCGCGACGATCTTCTCCGCTTTGACGAACAGCTGCGCGAGCTCCGAAACGAAACCGCCGCCGGCCTCTTTGCCGTGGTGCACGGTGTCGGCGAGCTGCTCCATCAGGCCGACGATCTCGGCCGGCGCGTACTCGATGTGGCGGAAGGGCACGAAAAACTCCGGCCTATGCGGTCCGACGAACACCAGCTTGGCATGATGGCGCGCCACAGCGCGGCGGATGCGCAGGTCGAGGATCGGCGCTTGCTCCGGCGTGATCGCGCCGAATACGAGGATCAGCGAAGCGTCGTCGATGTCCGTCAATTGCGCGCCGAAGCGAGCCGGCGACGCGAACTTCTGCTGGTGCACCCGGTGATCGATGTTGTTGGTGCCGAGCACCGTGCGCGCGAAGTGCTGAAGCGCGAAGGCCTCTTCGTCGGAGAGCCGGCCGCCGCCGATGACGCCGACTCGCTTTTCGCGAGCAGCGTCGGACAAGCGGCGCGCCGCGAAGGCGATCGCCTCGGCGAACGTCGTCTCTTGCAGCCGGCCGTCGCGCCGGATCAGCGGTTTGCGCAAGCGCGTCGGTTCGTAAAGGTAGTTGAAAGTATAGCGGCCGCGATCGCAGATCCAGCCCCCGTCCACGCGATCGTTCTCGCGGGTATACGTGCGCATGATCCGGCCGAAGCGCGAGTCGATGCGGTAGTTGCAGCCGACCGAACACTGCGTGCACACCGAATCGGCGTGGCCCAGGTCCCAGGGGCGCGCGCGGAAGCGGTATGCCTTGCTCGTGAGCGCGCCGACCGGGCATATCTCGGTGGTGTTGCCGGCGAAATACGAAGTGTACTCGCTGCCGTCGCGGGTCGCGATAAGCGAATCAACGCCGCGCTCGACGACCACCAGGTTGCGTTCCTGGGCTATCTCCGCGTCGAAGCGCGTGCAGCGCCGGCACAGGATGCAGCGCTCCTCGTCCAGCACGATCGTCGGACCCAGATCCACGCGCTTCGGCTTGTGCAGCTTCGGCTCGGTGAGGCGGCTTGCGCCCGGACCATATTCCATGGTGAAATCTTGCAGATCGCACTCGCCGCCCTTGTCGCAGATCGGACAATCCAACGGATGATTGAGGAGCAGGAATTCGAGAACGCCCTTGCGCGCTTCGGCGACCGCCGGCGTCATCGTGTGCACGACCATGCCCTCGCTGACGCGCGTCGCACAGGCGATCTGCAGCTTCGGGAATTTCTCGATCTCGACCAGGCAGATGCGGCACAACCCTGCCGGCTCCATCTTGGGATGATAGCAGTAGACCGGGATCTGCGTGCCCAGCAATTTCGCGGCCTCGACGACAAGCGTGCCGTCGGGCACGCTCAAGCTTTGGCCGTCGATGACGATTTTGACCATCTTCTTCGAGGCGGCGTCGCTCACGCGGCACTAACCTCGCTGGCGCTGCGAAACGGACAGCGCGCCATGCTGAGGTGCGCCTTGAACTCCTCCGGGAAGCGCGCGAGCACCGAGGCGAGGAACGGCATGATCGAGTCGCCCAGCGGGCACAAGTTCGTGCCGGTGAGGGTCCGGTTGATGACGCCCAGGATGCGCAAGTCCTCTTCAGAGCCCTCGCCGGCTTCGAGGCGGCCCACCATCCGCGCGACCCACTGCCCGCCCTCTCGGCACGGCGTGCATTGCCCGCAGGACTCGTGTTCGTAAAAACGCGCCAGCGTATAGGCGGAACGCACGAGGCACGCGCTGTCGTCGATGACGACGAAGCCGCCCGAGCCGAGCATCGTCTTCTTGGCCGCGAGCGACTCGTAGTCGAGCGACGTCGCAAGGTCTTCTTCGAAGAGCGCGGCCGATGAGCCGCCCCCCGGCTGAAATGCTTTAAGTCTGCGCCCGGGCAGCAAGCCGCCGGCGTATTCTTCGATGAGTTCGCGCGCCGAGATGCCCAACGGCACTTCGTAATTGCCCGGCCGCTGGACGTGACCGCTGACCGAGATGATCTTCGGGCCCGGCGATCGCTCCGGGCCGATCGCCGCGAACCACTTAGCGCCGCGTTCGATGATGTGCGCCACGTAGGCGATCGTTTCGACGTTATTGACCACCGTCGGCATGCCGTAAAGCCCGGCATTGGCCGGAAACGGCGGCTTGAGGCGCGGCTCGCCGCGCTTGCCCTCGATGGACTCGAGCATCGCGGTCTCCTCGCCACAGATGTACGCGCCGGCCCCCCGATGCATCACGATGTCAACGGAGAAATCCGTGCCGTCGATGCTCTTCCCGACGAATCCGCGTTCGTACGCCGCGGCAAGCGCGCGCGCGAAGACGCGAAAACCCTCCAGAAACTCGCCGCGGATATAGATGAAGATCTTCGCCGCATTCATCGCATACGCCGAGATGATGAGCCCCTCGATGATCTGGAACGGCGTCTTCTCGAGCAGCATGCGGTCCTTGAACGTGCCCGGCTCCGCCTCGTCGCAGTTGCAGACCAGATAGCGCGGCCGGCCATCCTTCGGCAAGAAGCTCCACTTCCGGCCGGTCGGAAAGCCCGCGCCGCCGCGACCGCGCAGGTTGGACGCGCTCACCTCGCCCGCCACCGCTTCCGGCGTCATCTCTTTGAGCGCTTTGGTCATGGCCTGGAATCCGCCGCCCTTGAGATAGACGTCGATGTCGGTGAGGTCGAGCTCGCCGATGCCCTTCATCAAGACGGGTTCGAACAGCATCACTGCGCCGGCATGACGGGAGAGGGCGATTCGCGGCGCCAGCGCTCGACCAGCGTGTCGAAATCGGCGGGCGTCACATCGTAATGAAACTCGAGGTTGTGCTGCAGGCACGGAGCGCGATCGCATGCCGCCAAGCACTCGACCTCCTCGTACGTGAACATGCCGTCCGCGGAGGTCTGCAGATGGCCGATGCCGAGGCGCCGCTTGACGTGCGCTTGCAGCTCGTCAGCGCCGCGCAGCATGCATGACATCGTGCGGCAGACCTGGATGACGTGCTTCCCAACGGGGTGCTTGAACAGCAGCGTGTAGAAGGAGACGATTGATTCGACTTCGCCGGCGGTGAGATCGACCAGCTCCGCCGCATCGTCGATCGCCTGGCGGGTCACGTAGCCGTCCTGCTCCTGGCAGAACTGCAAAAAGGGGATGAGAGCCGATCGCGCTTGCGGATAGCGAGCGACCAGTTCCTTGCCGCGCTGCGCGCGTTCGGGCGTCATCGATCGACCTCGCCGAAGACCGGATCCAAGCTTCCGATGATCGCGACCACATCGGCCACCAGATTTCCCGGCGCGAGTCTTTTCAGAGCTTGCAGATTGTAGAACGAGGGAGGTCGCCAGCGCACCCGCCACGGCTTGTTGCCGCCCGCGCTCGTGACGTACATCCCCATCTCGCCGCGCGGGCCCTCCACCGCTTGATACACATGCCCCTCTTCGACGTTGAAGCCCGATGAGACCAGCTTGAAATGATGGATGAGCGCTTCCATCGAGTGCTGGATCTCGGTCTTGGGTGGCGGCACGATCTTGCGATCGTCGATGACCACGGGTCCACCCGGAAATTTCTCACGCGCCTGCTTGATGACGCGCCACGCTTCGTGCATCTCGTTGAGGCGCACCACGAACCGGGAGTAGCAGTCGCCGCCTGCGTGCGTGCAGATCTCGAAATCGTACGTCTCGTAGCCTGAGTACGGGAACGCCTTGCGGATGTCGTAGGCGACGCCGCTCGCGCGCAGGATCGGGCCGGTGAGGCCCCACGCGATCGCTTCCTCGGCGCTGATCTTGCCCACGCCGATCAGCCGGTCCATGATGATGATGTTCTTTTCGAGGATGCGGCGCATGTCGGCGAGGCGCTCGGGGAAGCGGCCGATGAAATCGTCGATCCGCGCGAGGAAGCCCTTGGGGACGTCGAGCGCCAAGCCGCCGATGCGGAACCACGATTGATGCATGCGCGCGCCGGTCACGAATTCCATGATGTCGAGGATGCGCTCGCGCATCTCGAAGGCGTACATGAAGATGGATTGCGCGCCGAGGTCCATGGCGTGGGTGCCCAGCCACACCAGGTGGCTTGCGATGCGCGTCAGTTCCGCGAACATGACGCGAAGGACTTGAGCGCGCGCCGGGATGTTGTCGATGCCGAGCAATCGCTCGACGGCGAGCACGTAGCAGAGGCTGTTCGACAGCGGCGCGAGATAATCGGCGCGGTCGACGACCGTGATGGCCTGCTGCCAGAACAAGTTCTCGGTCTGCTTCTCGATGCCGGTATGCAGGTAGCCGATCTCCGGCTCCGCTGTGACCACGGTCTCGCCATCGAGCTTGAGCATCACGCGCAGCACTCCGTGTGTGCTGGGATGTTGCGGGCCCATCGAGAGCACCAGCGTGTCGCGCTCGTCCCCCGGCGCGACGCTCATGTCTGGATTGTTTTCGAAAACGGAAAGATCGGTCGCGCTCATTTGGTGATCACGGGAGGCACTTCGCCCATCCGGCCGCCGGGATTGAAACGCCGCTCGAGGCCGCGCAACGGATAATCTTTGCGCAGCGGATGGCCTTTCCAGTCATCCGGCATCAGGATGCGCACGAGGTTCGGGTGCCCGTCGAAGCGCACGCCGAAGAGATCCCAAACTTCGCGCTCCGCCCAGTCGGCATTGGGCCACAGCGCGGTGAGCGTCGGTATGACCGGGTTGAGGTCGTCAGGAAACACGCGCAGTCGATAGCGCGTGGCTTGCCGGACTTTCAGGAAGTGGTAGGAGATCTCAAAGCGCGGCGTCAGCGGATGGTGATCGGTGGCGCCGATGTCGAGTAGAAGATCGAAGCCGTCGCGGCGCAGGACTTCGACCGCCGGCAGAAGCCCAGCGGGCAGGATGGCAATCTCGTCCATATCCTGTTCGGAGACCGCTTCCAGCAGATTTGCGCCGAGCGCCTGAGTGATTTGGGGAAGGAGCGCGCTCGTGTCCGCTCGGGGCGCTGCGCCTTCAGCCATTGGCTGCGAGCACCCTCGACTTGCCGCCGGCTTGGATCTGACGGCGCAATTGCATCAACGCGTAGATCAGCGCATCCGGACTCGGCGGACAGCCGGGCACGTAGACGTCGACCGGCAAGATCGTGTCCACGCCCGGAAGGATCGCGTAATTGTCGAACACGCCGCCCGAAGACGCGCACGCGCCCATCGAGATGACCCACTTGGGGTCGGGCATCTGGTCGTAGAGCCGCCGCAGGATCGGCGCCATCTTGTTGGCGACGCGACCGGACACGATCATGAGGTCGCTCTGGCGCGGCGACGAGCGGAAGACTTCGGCGCCGAAGCGCGACGTGTCGTAGCGAGGCGAGACGATGCTCATCATCTCGATCGCGCAGCATGCCAAGCCCATGGTCATGGGCCAAATCGCCGAGGCCTCCGCCCAATGGATGAAGTCGTCGAGCTTCGTCGTGATGAAAGGTTGTTGTGGGCTCATCTCCACGAGAAGCCGCCTTTCTTCCAGACGTAGGCATAGCCGATGCCGAGCACGACGATAAACGCGACCATTTCCAAGAGACCGAACAAGCCCAGCGCCTTGAGCGAGACCGCCCAGGGATAGAACGACGCGGCCTCGACGTCGAAGACGACGAACAGCATCGCCACGAGATAGAAGCGGACCGGGAAGCGTCCGAGCATCGCCGACGTCGGAGGCACGCCGCATTCGTATGCCTCCAGTTTTTCCTTCGTCGGGCGTTTCTTGGTGAAGATGCCGGGGACGATCGCGATGAGGCTGGCGACCACGATGGCCACGCCGAAGAAGATCGCGACGGGGATCCACGGTGATGATGGCAAGATGCGCTCTCTTTACGAAGTCAGTGCGCCCGCCGGCGAGTTTGTGAAATTTTTCCCAAACTTTCTATTCTGCCAGCATGCGCTGACTCCCCTGTGCGGCAGACTACAAAAAGCTCAGGTCCTTGCAGCGCGGGGTGAGCTTGTTCTCGGCCAGCCACCGCGCTGAGAAGAGCCGAGACATATAGCGGGTGCCGCTGTCGCATAGTATCGTCGCAACGCTGCTGCCCGGCGGGAGATCGCGCGCCACGCGCGCTGCCGCTACCACGTTGATCCCCGACGACCCGCCCACGAGCAGCCCTTCGGTCCGCAGCAAGAAATGCACCATCTCGATCATCGCCTGATCGTCGACGCGAACCGCATCGTCCACCGGTGCACCTTTGAAGTTCGCGGTGATGCGTTTGATGCCGATGCCCTCAGCCACCGAGTCGCCCTCGACGTCGAGATTGCCGTGCTTGACATAGTTGAAGAGCGACGATCCCATCGGGTCGGCCAGCACGCAGCGCACGCGCCCGTTGCGTTCCTTCAAGAATGTTGAAACGCCGGCAAAAGTTCCGCCGGTGCCTGCCGCAGCCACAAACGCGTCGAGCGAGCCTCCCGCCGCAGCCCATATCTCGGGTCCGGTCGTTTCGTAGTGACCGCGGCGGTTCGCCACGTTGTTGAACTGATCGGCCCAAATAGCGCCCGGCGTGGATTGCGCGATGCGCCGCGCCTCATGATAGTAGTTGTTGTCGTCTGTGAACGGCACCGTGGGAACCACGCGGACGTCCGCGCCGGAGGCGCGCAGCAGATCGATTTTCTCCTGCGATTGATCGTCAGGCACGACGATGATGCTGGAGTAGCCACGCGCATTGCCCAAGAGCGCCAGCGCAATGCCGGTGTTGCCCGCGGTGCCTTCAACGATCACGCCGCCCGGAACGAGCCGCCCGCTTCGCTCCGCATCTTCGATGATGAACTTCGCCGCGCGGTCCTTCACCGAACCGCCGGGATTCAGATGTTCGGCTTTTCCCAAGATATTCCGACCGACGTGGCGCGACAGTGCCGGCAATCGGATGAGCGGCGTGTCGCCGATGGCGTCGAAAAGGTCGACTCGTAAGATATCGCGCGGCATAGGAGCGAAAGGCTACACATCGCAGTTGCGGAATACCTGCGCTGAACATGCAAGCGCGAAAAATCATCATCATCGGCTCGGGTCCGGCGGGCCTGACGGCCGCCATTTATGCGGCGCGAGCCAACTTGGCGCCGCTGGTATTCGCGGGGGGCACGTTCGGCGGACAGCTCATGCTGACCACCGACGTCGAGAATTACCCCGGCTTCCCTGAAGGCATTCTCGGCCCCGAACTCATGGACAAGTTCCGCGCGCAAGCGGAGCGTTTCGGGGCGGCGATCCACAACGAGGACGTGACGCGCGTCGATCTTCAATCCGCACCGTTCGGCGTTTGGGTCCACGACGAAGAGCATCGCGCGCATGTCATCATCATCGCGACCGGCGCGTCGGCGAAATGGCTCGGGCTCGCTAACGAGACGCGCTTGCGCGGGCGCGGCGTGTCGAGCTGCGCCACCTGCGACGGCGCGTTCTTCAAAGGAAAGGATATCTTCGTCGTCGGCGGCGGCGACACCGCGATCGAGGACGCGCTCTTCCTGACGCGTTTCGGCACGACGGTGACGATCGTCCACCGGCGCGCGACGCTGCGCGCGTCGAAGATCATGCAGCAGCGCGCGTTCGCCAACCCGAAGATCGCGTTCGTGTGGAATTCTGCGGTAGAAGATATCATCGGCGAGCGCACGGTCTCAAGCGTGCGCCTGCGCAACCTTGAGACCAACGAGATCGCCAGCCGTGCCTGCGGGGCCGTGTTCGTCGCGATCGGCCACGAACCGATAACGTCGCTGTTTGCGGGACAGATCGAGCTCGATCAGAAGGGCTACATCGTTTCACCCGATGGCGTGCATACGAGCGTGCCGGGCGTTTTCGTCGCAGGAGACGTTCAGGACCGGCGCTATCGCCAAGCGGTGACTGCGGCAGGACTCGGCTGCCGCGCAGCCATGGACGCCGAGAAATACCTCGAGGCGCACGAAGCGGCCCCCGTCGCAGCAAGGTAGAGCGTCCCATTAACTGGCCGCGCTGGTGGCCGATACATATTAAGGAACCATTTTGTGAGGGCGCGACCCGGCGAAACCAGAGTCGCCCTCTGTCGTCTGTGACTGCCGTTACTATTTCAGGAGCCGAATGTAAACGATGGGCCGTACCATGAGCAAGCCTGACCAAGCTGCTTCTCAAGCGATCGCGCAAGCGCGAAATGAAGTGCAAAAAGGCAACGCAGCGGGCGCTGTGCCTCTGCTTCGTCAGGTCGCAGGGCGTCACGAAGCCGCGCCTGCGCAGGTCTACGAAGCCGCGAAAATGGCGGTTAACGTCGGACTCGAGCAAGAGTCATTCGCGTGGTTCCTCAAGGCCGGCCGCCGCGGTTTGGAGGAAGGCGACGTGGATCTCGCGCGCGAGAGCTTCGAAGCCGCGGGCATGGTCGACGAGAAGAGTTATGAGCCGCTGTTCGAGCTGGGCCGCGTTGAGATCGCCGCAGGCAACAAAGCCGAAGGACTCGAGCGATTTGCCGACGTGCTTCGGAAATCGAACTACACATTCGCTCCCGCGCTGTTCGAAGCGGGCCGGGTGTATGAGGGCGATGGGCAGATCGATCAAGCTATTCTCACGTTCAAGCGCATCGTCGAACGCGACAAGACCCACGTCGGAGCGCTGACGCATCTCGGTGCGCTGTACGCCGCGAAACATATGGCCACAGAGGCCATCGCGTACTACATGCAGGGCGCCGACTCAGCGAAGAAGGTCATGGAGTACGCGGCGGCCTACCGCTGCGCTCAAGAAATCCTCTCGATCGATCCGGGCAACGCGAAGGCGCGCCAGTTGGCGCTCGAGATGGAGCGAGCCGATCCGGAAGCGAGCAAACAGCCCGCGGCGCAGCCGCTACCCGTCGCAAAGCCACAGGCAGGAACGATGGCGGGTACCGCTGCCGTGCCGGAAGAGGGCGCAGCCGACGCCGCCGACGGCACGATGCTGCCGCCCGATTTCGCCGTCATCGAGCAACAGTCCAAAGCGACGGCCGAACTCGCGCAAGTCACCTCCGCCGTCGCCCAGGCGTACAAGAAGCGCGCCACAATCGAGGATCAGCTCAAGACCGCGCAAGAGGCGCTAGAAGCTGCCAGCGCTGAACGCAAACGTGCGGAGGACGATCTCGCAAGTCTGAAACAGCAGGTGGAGATCGTCACCAAAGCGCGCGCGGCCGAAGAAAACGCGCTGACAGCCCTGGTCGGCAAACTCGCACGCACGCGATCCGGTTTGGAATCGCTGACGATCTTGCTCGAGAGCGTCGAAGAGGCGCAAACGCAGGCGGGTGCCGTCGGCCAAACCATTGGTCAGCTCCAAGCCGATGCCGAAGCCGTCAGGCAGCGCGCGGACAAAGCGAAAGCCGACGCCGCCACGGTCGAAAAAGACCTCGCCGACGCGGCCACGCGCTTCTCCGGCATGCGAACCGAAACCGAAGCGGCCGAAAAAGTGCTGCAAGAGATGCAGGCTCGCTTCGATCAAACGATGAGCGAGGCAAACCTCGCCGCAGCGGCGCTCAAGGAAGCAAAGACGCGCGCGGACGCTGCCCGCGGGCAAGTGGACGCGTCCGAGCGTCAGGTCAAAGAGGCTATCGAGCAGGGCAAATCCATCGCCGCGGACGCTTTGGTGGTCGCGGGGACCGTCGCGGAGATCGAGTCGAGCCTGGCAAGCGCGCTCGCGCTGCAAAAGAACGTCGACGCCATGTGCGCGCACCTGCGCCAGTTGGCCGCCGCACTGGTCGACCGGCGCCAAAAGACCGAAGAGGCTCTGGCGCAGATGGAAGGACTGCTCGGCGCGCGCGCAGTCGCGGCGCCCGATTCGGATATCGCGAAGTTGGAAGCGGGCCTCGCTGCGGCGATCGCAGAGGCTTCAAAAACCCAAAAGCAGCCCAAGGAGCAGCCCGCCCAGCCCGCCCAATCCGCGCACCCCAACGGAGTCCCGGAAGCCAAGCCGGCTGAAAAAGCGGCCAAGACAGAAGTTCCCGCAGCCGCCCGTCCGGCGGACGAAAAAACGCCGCAGGGCCGCTACAATCGCGCCCTCGCGCTGCTGGGCGCCAACAAGGCCGATGACGCGCTGAAGCTCTTCGAGTCGGTGGAGAACGAAAAGGAGTTCGCGGTGCTGGCGCAAGTCGGGATCGGACGCTGCCTACAGAAGATGGGCAAGATCGACGACGCCGTGCAGCGCTATTCAAAGGCGCTGGAAGCGTCCGGTTATCCGGAGGCGCAATACCACGAAGCGCTCTACAACATGGGCGGGGCCTATGAGAGCCGGGGCGATGCGGAATCGCTCGAATTGGCGCTGTGGGCGCTTGAGGAGATCGCGACCACGGCTCCGAGCTATCGCGACGTCACGGCGCGCGTCGCGACCGTGCGCGCGAAGATGGAAGCTGGGGCGGCACCTAAAGCAGCTCCATCAAGGGGATCCGCCAAGAAGTGAGCGCCAACAAGAAACTCGAGCAAGCGATCGCGGTCGCTGCGAAAGAAGGCCTGCGCGCGTCAGTGCCCGCGTACATGGCCGCCGCCGAGGCGTTCGCTCAAGAGCAGCGCCATGCGACAGGCGTAGAGATGCTCGGCCAGCTCTTGCTGGCGGTAGAGAAAAAGCACGGCTTCCTCGCGCGCGTCGACAAGAATCCCCTTGGACCGGAGCGGCCGCGGGTGGCGATGAAATTCGCGGAGCTGTCGCGCCTCGCATCGCCGACCGAAGACAGCTTGGAGATACTAGAGGACCTGTCGCTTGAGTTCCCCGACGTCGTGGTGATTCGGCGCGCGAATGCCGACGCGCTCAGGAATGCGGGTTACGCGGCGGACGCGATCGAGGAATACCGGTATTGTAGGAAGCTCGAACCCAAGGACGGCGAGATCGCTGTGCGCCTGGCCGACCTGTATGCGGCTCTCGGACGCATCGACGAGGCGATTGAACATCTGCGCCACGGCATCGAACTGTTCGTCGCTCGAAGCGAGTATCGCCAGGCGGCCGAGCACGCGATGCGCTTTCTCGACCTCCATGCGGACGGCGTCGACGACGCGCTCGCGTCTTTCACCCTGATCCCAGCCGATGTGCTGAGAACGCAATGCGCTTCCCTGGATCACATCGGCGTTGTGATTCGCCGCGATCAAACGCGCAAGCCGGAATGGCGCCAAGAGCGTGAGCGCATCTTGGCGGACTTGTACGCAAAGATATTGGAATTGGACAAGAAAGACCAAGCGGCTCGCCGCGGCTTGGCCGCGCTTGGCCCTTCGTATCTCAAAGAAGTAGAAGCGCTTATCGGCACGCTCCCTCCCGCTGAGGCTGCCCGCCCCGCGCCTGCCACCCCCGCTCCGGCCCCGCCGATCCCGGTGGCACGTGCCGTTCCGGAGCCCGCCGTTGTCGAACCACCGCAGCCCGATATGGTCGAGGCTTCACAAGGCGAGTTGATCGAGCCCGATGTCGCCGTTCACGAAATCGCTGAAGCGACGCCGACGACGCAAGCACGGCCAGTGACCCCCGCGCCTGCGGCCGCCGCCGCTCCGGTCGCGCCCGAAAAAGTTCAAGTTCCGCCGGCTCCCATGCCAGAGCCCAAACCAGTTCCCGCTCCGCCGCAACCGCCTGTCGTCACTGCCGAGCCCGTCGCAGCGAGCGTCGAGGAAACGCCCGAACGCATTTCGCCGGCAGTGGCGCCGACTGGAAAAACCGCGGCGCCAAACAAAGCGCTGGCGACGTTCGCGTTGCGAAAAGCGCAGCAACTTTTCGCGGACGGCAGCCTCGAGGAGGCAGCGCAAGCGTGCGAACGCGTGCTCAAACACGGTGAGGACATCACTGCGCTGACGATCCTGATGAACGCCAACCTGGGCTTGAAGCGGAATAGCGATGCGGTCGCCGCGTGCATCCGGCTCGCGGACGCGCAAGTCGCCGCCGGGAGCGCGACCGCCGCGCTCGAGACGCTGACCAGAATGGCGAAGACCGTGCCGGAGCCGCAGCTGATCTTGCGCCGCTCGCAACTGCTCACAAGATTTCGCGGTCCCGAGGTCGCGAGCAAGTCCTAAAGATCCCGCTCCACACAAGCTGACGCGCATAGAAAAAGAGGCGGTCGATTCATCGACCGCCTCTTTCCAGGCACTAGACCCGCATAGCGAGTCTTACTGCGAGAACGTATAGACGATCCGATATGTCTCGGTGGCGGGCTTGCCGTCGATCTTCGGCGGCTGGAATGTGCTCTGACGCGCCGCTGCCAACGCAGCGCCATCCAAGATGCCGCCCGCCGACTTCTCGACGCGCGTGGACAACACGTTGCCCTTCGGCCCGACCGTCACAAGCACGATCGCCGTTCCGGACAGGTTCTGCTCCCGGGCTAAATCAGGATATTCCGGCTGCACTTGGCGCACGAAGCGCGCATCCACCACGACTTGCGGAGCGTACACTTCCGTGGCAGGCGTGGGTGTGGGCGCCGGCGTCGCAACCGGCGGCGTAACCGTGTTGCGGTTGGTCCCGGCATCGATCGTGCTGGTGTTACCGGCCAGCGCGACGGTTGCGGGCTTGCGCGAGGCCTTGAGCGCCGCTGCGATTTTCTTGATCCTCTTCTGGTACGCCGCGGCTGCCCCGGCCGCCGCCGCCGCGTAGAGCGCAGCGGCGTCCGTCTTCTGGGGCGCCGGGGTCGGCGTCGACGTCGGTTTTGCGGTTGGCGTCGGTGACGGCGTGGGTGACTGCGTGGGCGCCGAGGGAGTCGGTTTTGGTTTCGGTGCGATCGGGTGGATGACGCTGGCGATGCGCATCGCAACGGAGGCCTTTTGATCGGCCTGCACTTGATGCCAGCCGGCGGAACCCGCTGTCGAAGAAGCTTGGGCGAAAAGACCCCATGCCACGGCCGCGACCACGACGACGATCGCAACGATGCCCAATATGGTATTGCGTCGTTTGGTGGCGGGCTGGTCCTTGCGGCGAGCCTTAAGACTCCGGCGCATGGAACCGTCGGGTAGGTAGCTCACGTGAGGAAGACCTCCAATGAGGGCAGGGTCCGAAACCTTAGCGGCGCGGCATGGGCGCGTGTGCGCCGCATCACCCTTCTCTATGAGGTATCGTCCGCGGTCCCTCATACGTTTAGACCCGGCCGGAGGGCAGGACGTTACAGGCGGGTTGGAAGCTCTTGGGCCAAGGCGAGCAGGGCGCCCACCCCAACGGGCATCGCCGCCTCATCGAGGCGGAATTCCGGCGAGTGCAGCATGGCGGGATTGGAGACTCCGGGAGGAGCCACGCCGAGCCGGATGTAGCACCCGGGCGCGGCCTGGGCGAAATAGGCGAAATCTTCTGCGCCCATCGTGGGAGCCTTTATGTGCTGGACCACGCCTTTGCCAAGTCGCTCGCGCAAAATTGTTTCGACGACGTCGACCAGTGCCGGATCGTTGAGGACGCCGGGGTAGCCGTATTCGACGTCCATCGCATAGGACGCACGATGCGCTTCGCAGATCCCGCGCACCATGCGCTCGACGCGCTCCGGAATGGTGGCGCGAATGGACTCGTCGAGACAGCGGATCGTCCCCTGCAGCACGGTCTCGTCCGCGACGATGTTTCGCCGGTAGCCGCCCTTGATGACGCCGACGGAGACCACAACCGAGGCGAGCGGATCGATCTCGCGGCTGGCGATGCGCTGGAGCGCGCCGACGATCTCGGCGGCGATCGGAATGGTGTCCACTGCGACGTGCGGATGCGCGCCGTGTCCGCCGCGCCCGCGGATCGCGATCTCGAAATCATCGCAGGAAGCCGATACCATTCCGCGTCGCAGCCCAAGCGTGCCGCTTGGCTCCAACGGAGAGACGTGCAGCATCGCCACCGCGTCGACCTTCGGCGAATCCATCACGCCCGCTTCGATCATGGGTTTGGCGCCGCCCGGGCCTTCCTCAGCAGGCTGAAAGAAGAACTTTATGGTGCCGGCCAGGTCCGCGCGCTGGGCTGCAAGCGAGACCGCCGCGCCGAGCAGCATGGCTGTGTGCGCGTCGTGACCGCACGCGTGCATCGCGCCGCTGACTTCGGACGAAAACGGCTCGCCGCTGTGCTCGTCAAGCGGCAACGCGTCCATGTCGGCTCGGAGCGCGATCGTCTTGCCCGGCTTCGCGCCCTGCAGCAGCCCAAGCACGCCTGTTTTCGCAACGCGCTTCACGGCGATGCCGGCGGCTTGCAGCTCGCGCTCCACCAGCGCGCTCGTGCGCACTTCCGCAAACCCGAGTTCGGGATGCCGATGGATCTCGCGGCGCCAGCGAACGACGTCTGCGAGGACGCTGTCGAGCGCCGTAGCGCTCACGCGAACAGCGGCTCTTTCGATTCGCGTCCTTCGGCGATCGTGCGCTCGATGTCCGCGGCGAGTTTCGGCAGACCGTCGCCAAGGATCTCATGACCGCCGTCGGTGATGAGCACGTCATCCTCGATGCGCACGCCGATGCCTTTGAACCGAGCATCGACGTCGAGGTCTTCGGCGATGTACAAGCCGGGCTCGATCGTGATGACCATGCCGGACTCGAGCGGACGCCAGTCGCCGCCGGACCGGTAGAAGCCGACGTCGTGGGTATCCAAACCGATGAAGTGTCCGACGCGATGCGGCAGGAACGGCTTGTGCGATCCCTTCTCGAGTATCTCCGCATGCGAGCCCTTGAGCAAGCCGAGCTCGCGCAAGCCTTCGATCATCACGCGCTGCGCCGCGTCGTTGACGTCGGTGTTGTACCTCACGCCTGGCCGGCACAACGCCAGCGCCTGCCGTTGCGCTTCCAAGACGATGTCGTACACGGCGCGCTGCTCGCTTGTGAATCGACCCGACATCGGCCAGGTACGCGTGATGTCGCCGCAATAACAGTCGAGCTCGGCGCCCGCATCGATGAGCACGAGCGCATCGTCCGCGATCCTATCCCGATTCGTGTCATAGTGGAGGACGGTGGCGTTGTTGCCTCCGGCGACGATCGATGGGTATGCGGCCTGCGCCCCGCGCGTGGTGAAGACGTACTCGACGATCGCTTCGACTTCGTACTCGTGCATGCCCGGACGCGAGTGGCGCATCGCGGCAAGATGTCCGGCTGCTGAGATCTCTGTCGTGCGGTGCAACCCCGCGATCTCCGCGGGACTCTTCCTGACGCGCATCTCGTGCAGGACCGCCGACGGATCGAGGATGCTGGTCGCGGCCTTGTCGGCGCGCCGGCGTGCAAAGCGCGCGGTCCGCACGTGTTCCACGATGCGGCGGTTGAATCTCTCGTTGCCGCCGAGCGCATAGTAGAGCGTGTCGGAAGTGTCGAGCAGCTTGGGGAGCCGCTCGTCAAGTTCCGTCATGGGATATGCGATGTCCACGCCAAGCGTCTTTTGGGCCTGCTCGACGCCCAGCCGATGCCCAGTCCAGACTTCGAGTTCGCGATCGCGCTGCTGCACGAACATGATCGACTTGGTCTCAGGATGGGATGGCGCAAGCACCAGCACGCAGTCCGGCTCGGTGAAGCCCGTCAAATAGTAGAGGTCGCTGTCCGCCCGGTACGGGTAAGCAGAATCATTGCTCCGCACCGCTCCAGGCGCCGCTGGGAACACCGCGACCGCATCTCCGATGGCCTTGCTGAATGCGGCGCGCCGCCGTTCGAATTCGGTCATACGAGTGCTCCCTTCGGCGTTACAGCCCGCGAGCCTGGCGCAGATACTGCACGGTGCTGCGGATATGGTCGCCGTCACCGGCGTCGGGCAAGCGCCGCAGGTATGCTTCAAGATCGGCGATCGCGCGGTCGTAGCGATGCAGGCGGGCGAAAAGAATGCCGCGGTCGCGCAGTTCCGTGGGGTCGTCGGGATCCACGGCCAACTGCAGCTCGATGGCCGCCAACGCGGCTACATAGTTCTTGCCTTGGCTCAAGGCGTTTTTGAGATTCAACAAAACGCGCTTGAGGATCGTCCGATGCGAGACGGGCCGCAAATACTCTTCGCGCCAGGTGAGCCGTCCGCGGTAGAGCTTGTCGAAGAGCGCCACGCACGCGTGCACGTCCAAGATCCGCCCGCCGTCGAACGGATCGATGAACAACTGGCTCGTCTCATCCGGGAAGCGCACGATGAAGTGCCCCGGCAGGCCGACGCCGTCCAGCGTCAGGCCCACGCGCCGCGCGACCTCCATCAACACGATGGAAAGCGTTATCGGGATGCCGACTCGCGTCTCGATGACGCTGGACAAAAGACTGTTCCCGGGATCGGAGTAACCCGCATCGTTGCCGCGAAAACCATGCTTGTCGAAGAGCGTATCCAACACAGCGCCGATGAGAGCGTAGGGGTGTGCGCCTTCCGCTGCGGCAAGCGCCTCCGCTGCGAGGTCATCAAGTCTCGCGCAGTACAGCGCAGGATCGACCGAAGAATCGAACACGGCGCACGATAAAAGACATGCGCGATCGAGCGGCACGTCTATGCCGGCCCCGTCGCTTGCGCGCACGAGGTTGGCGAAAAGTTGAGCCGGCCTAAGCGCCTTCACGCCGCACCTGTTCTCGGCGCTGCGACGCCGCCCCTAGCGGGTGCTTTCAGCGACCGAAAAGAAACGACAAAACATGCGCCTCGACGCTGACGCCCTGCTCGCTCGCCGGTCGGACTTCCCCATTCTCTCGACATGCACGTATCTCATCAGCAATTCGCTGGGCGCCATGCCGGCGCGCACGCGGGAGCGTCTCAACGAGTACGCGGACTCGTGGGCGCAGCGCGGCGTGATCGCATGGGAAGAGTGGATGCCGATGGTCACGCGCGTCGGCGACCTCATCGGCAGGCTCATCAACGCGTCGCCCGGCGAGGTGACCATCCTTCAAAACGTGTCGATCGTCGAATCGATCCTCATATCGTGCTTGGATTTTTCCGGCAAGCGCAACAAAGTCGTCTACTCGGCGCTTGAGTTCCCGACGATCCACTATAATTGGGAAGCGCAACGGAGAAACGGCGCACGCATAGAGATGGTGCGCAGCCGCGACGGCATCGCGGTCGACGCGCAAGCCGTCTGCGACGCCATCGACGACACGACGCTCGCCGTGCCCATCTCGCACGTCTTGTTCCGCTCGAGCCACATCCAAGACATCGCTCCGATCGTCGAAAAGGCGCATCGCTGCGGTGCTCTCGTGTTCTTGGACGTGTACCAGTCCATCGGCACGGTGCCGATCGACGTGCGCGGTTTGGATGTCGACGCGTGCGTGGGCGGCTGCCTGAAATGGCTGTGCGGCGGTCCGGGGGCGGCGTTCTTGTGGGTCAAGCCCGAACTCTATCAAAGGCTGAAACCCGCCATGGTGGGTTGGTTCGCGCACAAGCGGCCGTTCGATTTCGACATGCGCGGCATGGAGTTCGCCGACGACGTGTGGCGTTTCGCCGGCGGCACCTCGAATGTTCCCGCGCTCTACGCGGCGATCAGCGGACTGGAGATCATCAGCGAGATCGAAGTCGGCGCGATCCGCCGGCGCAGCATGGAGCTCACCGCGTTCGCGGCGGCGCGCGCGCTCGAGGATGGCCTGACGCTCAATTCGCCGCGCGACGCCGCCCGGCGCGGCGGGCACATCACGGTTGACTTTCCGAACGCGCGTCAAGCGAGCGAAGAGCTGATCCGCCGTAAATTCCTCGTGGACTATCGCCCGGCCGCCGGCATCCGCATCGCACCGCACTTCTATAACAGCCGCGAGGAGGTCGCCGCGGTGTTCGAGGAGATCCGGAACATCCGCAATGGCCGCTGACGTCGTCGTCGTCGGCGCAGGCCCCGGAGGATCAGCGGCCGCGCACTGGCTCGCGCGCGCCGGCGCCGATGTGCTGGTGCTCGAACGCGCGCGCTTTCCGCGCGACAAGAGCTGCGGCGACGGCGTGACCGCGCACGCGGTCGACATCCTCGCCGACTTGGGCGTGACCTTCGATGCCTTCGAGGGCCGCGGAGTCCGCACGTTCGGCGGGCGCATCGGCGGGCCGAGCGGAGGGACCTTCCGGGCGCAGCCGCCTGCGAACGAGCGCGGCGAACGCGTCGAGTGTTGGGTCGTGCCGCGCATGATCCTCGACGAAACGCTTGCGCGCTCGGCGGCGCGCGCGGGTGCGGCCCTGCGCGAGGGCACGCTCGTGACGTCGGTGGTCCGCAAAAACGGCAAGGTGGTCGCGGTCGAAGCCAGCGACGGCAACGGCGTCGAACGCATCGCCTGCAAGGTCGTGATCGGCGCCGACGGCGCGCATTCGACCGTTGCGCGCTCGCTGGGATTGAAGGAGAACCCCCCGGCTCATCTCGGCTTCGCGCTGCGCGGCTACTACGAGAACGTGGCGGGCCTCGGCGATGACTTGGAACTTTTTTACTACGATCGGCAGACGCTGCCCGGCTACGGCTGGATATTCCCGACCGGCGAACGCAGCGCGAATATCGGCGTCGGCATCTACATGGGCGAACTGCGGCGCTCGAAAAAGAAGCTGCGCGAGCTGCTCGATGAATTCATGACCCACACGCCCGGCGTCGCCGCGCGCTGCCGCGATGCCCGGCTCGCCGGCCGCACGATCGGCTGGCCGCTGCCCATTTCGAGCGCGGGCAGACGCAGCGTGTTCGACGGCGCGATGCTGGTAGGCGATGCAGCGTCGCTGGTGGATCCGCTCACCGGCGAAGGCATCTATACCGCGCTCGTATCCGGCCGAAGCGCCGCGCGCGCCGCCTTGAGCGGTCTGGCGCACGGCGATGTTTCTCGCGCCGCGCTCAGTTCGCACGAACGCGAATGGAAGGCCGCGGCCGGCGGCTATCTTTCGTCGGGCCGGCTGCTCAAAAATTTGGCCAAAAGTCCGCAGTTGCTCGATCTCATCGTGCGGCGCGCGGGAGAGAGTGAGTACTACGCAAGCCGCTCGATCGGCTATGGCCTCGGCACGCTCGACCGGCGCCGGGTGCTGCGCTCGATCGTCATGAAAGCGCTCTTCAATCCTTTGTTCTTCACGTCGCGGCGCGCGCGCCAGGCCGCCGAGTCGAACTAGAGCATGATCGAGAGCCCCAGCAAGGACGCGAGGCTCTGGGCGATGATCGCCCATCTTGCGCCCTTTATCGTGCTCGCAACACCGTTAGGCGGCATCCTCGCTCCGCTTACCGTGTATTTATTGAAGAAGGACGACGACCCGTTCATCGCGCTGCACGCCAAAGAATCGCTCAACTTCCACCTCTCGCTGCTGCTCTATGCGGCGTTGGCCTTCATCGGCTGGTTTGCCGCGTTCTTCGCCATTCTCGCGGGCATCGTCGCGCACGGGCTGTCTTCGGGTGCCGCCCCGCCGCTGTGGTTCATCCCACTCTTGTTCCCGCTCGCTCCGCTGCTCACGTTCTTTATCGCCTACGTGGCAGTATTCGTGTTCATGGTGCTGGCCGCACTGGCGGCCAACCGCGGCGAGCCGTACCGCTACCCGCTCACCATCCGGTTCCTACGCTAGTCTGAAACTTCGTCATCCGTCCCGGGTACTATTGACATGATCGAAAAAACCGCTTCCATGACGACCACGCCACAAGAGCGGACGTGGGCGATGGCCTGCCACCTCGCCGCGCTCGCGGGCATCACGGGCATCCCGTTCGCTCACATCTTCGGCCCATTGGTCGTTTGGCTCATCAAGAAAGACGATTTCCCATTGGTGAACGACCAAGGCAAGGAAGCGTTGAACTTCCAGCTCTCCATGACCATCTACGGCCTTGTCGCGCTGGTGCTGTGCTTTGTGCTCATCGGCATTCCCATCCTGATCGGCCTGCTCGCGTTCGATTTCATCCTGGTGATCATCGCCTGCGTCAAGGCCGCTGAAGGTATGCCGTACCGCTACCCGTTGACGATCCGCTTTATCACCTAGCCGCTCGCAACAAAGGCGGTTCCAGTCGCGTTCCTTCTGGGTATACTCGTATTTGGGGCAAAAAAAGGAGCCGACATGGGCACACGAATCCTGATCCTCGCAGTTGTGCTGGCGATATCCAGCGCGGCCTTTGCTGCTTGCACGAGTTCCGGCAGTCCAGGAACGCCGGGGGGACCGCCGCCGGTCACCTCGTCGACGGCCGCCACCGATCCAGGACCCGAGCCGACCGGCGTTCCGACGACCTGGGACATCTCCAACGTCTCAACGTCGCGTACGGGCATCGGCAGCACGTACACGCAGATCACCGTCACTGTGACCTACGATCAGTCAAACGCTTTCTCATCGCTGGTACCGGCCGGAACGAGCGGCAATAGCAATACGCAACTCGGCACCCTTATCTACTTCAACTCGGACAGCAATCCGGCAACTGGATTGAGCACAAACTTGGGCGGTTGCGGCCCGTGGGCGGGCATCGACTTTGTGGTGTCGGCCGGCGAGAGCATCACTGGGGGCCGGCTCGCCGATGGCAACTTCCCAATCGTCACGGTACCCGGGTTCGTCCAGGTCGGTGAGGCCAGTGTTAGCGGTTCAGGAGGCACCGTTTCGTACGGGGTCCCCTTGTCCGCGATCGGCGGCAGTTCGGGGCAAATAGCTGTGCTCGCCGAGAACTTCTCGGGCTCCAACGAAACTGTTACTGATTGCGTACCCGACAGCACTACCGAGATCGTGACTAATCAGCTGCGAGAGCCATCCTTGAGATAGCGCTTCGCGCTCGGGCACAGGTCAGCGAGGAAGCACCGCGCGCATGCAGGCTTCCTCGCGTGGCATATCTCCCGGCCGTGGTGGATGAGCCAGTGATGGGCGCGCGACCATTCGCTTTTTGGGACCACGTCCATCAACTGCAGCTCGGCCTCACGCGGCGTCTTGGCTCGCACCAAACCGAGCCGATTGGCGACGCGGAACACATGCGTGTCGACGGCGATGGCGTCCTGAGCGAAGCCTACCGCCAGCACGACGTTTGCCGTTTTTCGGCCGACGCCAGGCAGCGCGATCAGCTCCTCCATCGTGTGCGGAACGCGGCCTGCATGCTGTTCGACGATCTGCCGACTGGCGCGCACGATGTTCTTGGCCTTGGTGGTGAAGAGGCCGCACGTCTTGATGTAAGGCTCGATGTCCGCGGGCTCGGCGGCCGCCATCGCCTCCGCGCTTGGATAAGCGGCGAACAGCGCAGGCGTCACCATGTTGACGCGCGCATCCGTGCATTGAGCCGAAAAGATCACGGACACCAGCAGTTGGAACGTGTCGCCGAAGTCAAGCGCGGTTTCGGCGCCGGCGTAGTGCTCGCGGAGCCGTTCCAGGATCGCGGCGCGGCGCTGCTTGGGAGTCAGGGCAAGCGCGCGCGGGTTTCTTTTCGGTCGAGCACGACGAGTCCGTCGCGCGCCAGATCGCGCAGCAGGTCGCGAAGCCACGGCAGGTCGCTTTCGCAGTAGTCAAGCTTTACCTGCGGGCCAAGCTGGATCAAACTGAGGCCAGGAACGGACGCAAGCGAAGCGATCACGCGTCCGCGCTGTTGCCTCCGCGACCCCTCGAACGGTTGAGTGCCACGTTCGCGCGCCGCTTTGTAGTGCCGGGGCTTTAGCCCCGGACGCGAACCGGTTGGTTGCGGCGGCTTCGCCGCCCACGCGCATGCGCGCCGCGCCGGACACGCCTCGCAGCGCGGCACGGCGCGACAAAACAGCGACCCGATGTCCATCAAAGCCTGGCTCCACGACGCGGCATCCCGCGGCAGCGCCTGCGCCGCGACGCGCCACGCCGCCTTCATCGAGACGTCATCGCGCCGGAGCAGCGCGCGCCCGAGGACGCGCCTCACGTTGGTGTCGACGACCGGCACGCGCGCGCCGAACGCAAAACAAGCGACGGCGCTCGCGCTGTAACGCCCCAGACCTGGAAGGCCACGAAGATCCAACTCGCGCGAGGGCAAGCGCCCGTTCCAGTCACGCTCGACCGCACGCGAGCAGTCCCACAAGCGTCGCGCTCGGCTGTTGTAGCCGAGACCGACCCATATCCGCAACACTTCGCCAAGGCGCGCTCGCGCGAGAGCGCGCAACGTCGGGAAGCGTTTGAGGAACAGGCGGAATTTCGGAATCACGCGATCGACCTGCGTCTGCTGCAGCATCACTTCGGACACAAGAATCTCATACGGATCGCGCGTTTGACGCCATGGCAGATCGCGCCGGTGCCCTCGGTACCAGCGCAAGACGCTCCGTTGAAGCGCGGCGATGCTAGACGCTGATCTCGCCCTCAAGGTATAGAGACGCGCGACCGCTGATAGTCACGCGATCACCGCGGTCCTGGCAGAACAGCTCTCCGCCGCGCTGCGAGATCTGCAGCGCGCGCAGAGACGCCTTGTTCAAGCGTTTGGACCAATACGGCGTCAGCGTGCAATGCGCCGAGCCCGTCACCGGATCCTCATCGATGCCGTGCGCCGGCGCGAAGAAACGAGAGACGAAATCGCTGTTAGATCCCGCGGCGGTAGCGATGACGCCGCTCCCGCCCTCGGCCTTCGCCAGGTCGCGGAAATTGGGCTCGAGCGCGCGCACCG
Source organism: Candidatus Tumulicola sp. (assembly GCA_035601835.1). NCBI lineage: Bacteria > Bacillati > Vulcanimicrobiota > Vulcanimicrobiia > Vulcanimicrobiales > Vulcanimicrobiaceae > Candidatus Tumulicola > Candidatus Tumulicola sp. Next base: position 592,306 of record DATNNM010000011.1, read on the forward strand.
CGGACTCGGATTCATACACGACAAGCCAATCCCTCGCTTGTAGGAATTCAAGGGGCGACCCGCCGAGCGCCGCGCGCAAAGCAGCGGGTGGGTCCGCAGCATGCGCCGGCCAGGAAGGAAAATCCAACGACAAGAGCTCGCGATCCACGCTGACATACAACGGACCGCTCTTCGAATGAAAGGTCACGCGCGTTCGCCGCGGCTCGAGTTTCTTGAAGATCAGAAACCCGCTCGCCAGGGTGGCGTGACCGCACAAGTCCATTTCGACGGTCGGCGTGAACCAGCGCAGCTGGTAGTCGTCGCCGTCGCGGACGATGAATGCGGTTTCCGCCAGATTGTTCTCCGCCGCGATCGACTGCATGAGCGCGGCATCGATCCATGCCGGCAGCGGACACACGGCAGCGGGATTGCCGCCGAACACCTTGCCGGTGAAGGCATCGATTTGATAAATGGGAATCCTCATGATGTTTTCGGGCTTCGCGTGAAGCCCGGCCCCCGACCTTTGGAGTCAATGATGACGCGATGAGCGCGCGCTTGTGGATCGGCGGCGAGAGCTGGCAGTGCAAAGACTGGGCCGGCGTGTTCTACTCCGAAGGCGTGAAGCCCAAGGACATGCTCACCGAATACGCGCGGGTCTTCAACGCCGTGGCGGTCGACGCGACCTTTTATGGCATGCCTCGTGCGACGTCGGTGGAAGAATGGCGCGGGCGCACGCCGGACGACTTCCGTTTTGCGATGAAAGTGCCACGCCGAGTCACCCACCAATTGCGCTTTCGTGAAGCCGACTCGCTGTTCGCCGTGTTCCTCGAACGCGCGCGGCTGCTCGGACCGAAACTGGGCCCCATCCTCATCCAATGCCCGCCGGATTTCGGCCCGACGCCCGGCAATCGCCGCACGCTCTTCGAGTTTCTGGAGTCGCAACTTCCCGACGACATCAGGTTCGCGCTCGAGCTGCGCGACCAAGGCTGGTATGATGAGCAGTTGTTCGCGTTTGCGCGAGCGTGCGGCTTCGCGCTCGCGGCGGCCGAGAGCGAACACTCTCCCATGCCCTTGACCACGAAGATCATCGAAAGGCATGTGAGCGATCCGCCGGCGGACTTCATCTACTTGCGCTTCATGGGCGACACCGAATTCGCGCAGTACAATCGGAAGCAGTTCGATCGCGGCGCTTCGCTCGCCGCCTGGGCGCCGCTCATCCGATCGCTGCGCGCGAAACTCGCCGACGTTTTCGCGTTCGTGAGCAACGACTACGAAGGCTATGCTCCCGCCACGATCCGCGATCTGCTCGCGCGCCTGGGTGAGCCGCTCCCGCCCGAGACGACCGCACCCCGCCTGCTCTAAGGGAGGAAGCAAACACACGTTCTTTAATTGAGTACGGACGTGCTCATGACAAAGGCGGACCACCTCTCGTGATCGTCAACGACATCGAGGTCCTTTTCGGCGGCCAAGCCGGCGACGGCAGCCTGACGACCGGCGATCTGATCGCAACGGTCTTCAAACGCATGGGCCTGGACGTCTACACGTTCAAGGATTTCCCGTCGCGCATCCGCGGCGGCCACACCAACTACGTGATCCGGGCGGGCGAGCATCCGCATTACGGTCTCGCGGACTTCGTCGACGCGATGGTCGCGTTCGACCTCGAGTGCGTCCAAAAACACATCGAAGAGATGCGACCGGGCGGTTTTGTCATCTTCGACAACACGGACGAGCAGTTGACCGACGACGTGCGTCGCAGCGACGTCTATTTCTACGAAGCGCCGCTCGCGAAGATCGCGAAAGAGCAGCTGGGCCTCGAACTCGTGCGCAACACGATCTCGCTCGGCGTGCTCGGACAACTCGTCGGCATGGACCCTTCGATCGTGCGTCAACTCGTCACGCGCCAGTACGAGCGCAAAGGCGAGAAGATCGTCGGGCAGAACATCGCGGCGGTGGAGGCCGGCGAGAAGGTCATCAAGGAGAACCATCCGCGGCCGAGCGGCTATGGACTGCGGGCAAAGCCCGATGGCCAGCGCCTCATCCTGATGGGCAACGACGCCATCGGCTATGGCGCGCTCGTCGCCGGCTGCCGTTTCATGGCGGGCTACCCGATCACGCCGGCGACCGACATCCTCGAGTGGATGGCGAAGTTCGCGCCAAAGTATGGCGGCGTGGTGGTGCAAGCCGAGGACGAGCTTGCCGCGATCAACATGACCATCGGCGCCGCGTACGCCGGCGTACGCGCGATGACGGCGACTTCAGGACCGGGTCAAGCGCTGATGACGGAAGGCATAGGTCTGGCCGGCGTCACCGAGACGCCGATCGTCGTCGTCGAGTGCGCGCGTGCCGGGCCGTCGACGGGAATGCCGACGAAGACCGAGCAGAGCAATCTCAATCACCTGATATTCTCCGGACACGGCGAGATCCCGAAAGTCGTGCTCGCGCCGGGCACCGTAGAGGAGTCATTTTATCTGACGGTGAGCGCGTTCAACCTGGCTGAGAAATACCAGTTGCCGGTGTTCATCATCAGCGAGCAGGCGCTGTGCCAGAGCAAAGAGACGATTCCGAGGCTCGACTTGGGCGTGGTGAGCGTCGATCGCGGCAAGCTGCACCTGAACGGCGGCCTGGTGTTCGGCGAGTACAAGCGCTTCGAGTTCACCGAGGACGGCGTGTCGCCGCGAACGGTTCCCGGCGTCGAGGGCGGGATGCACTTGGTCCCCGGCTCCGAGCACAACGAGATGGGGGTCATCACCGAGGACGCGCGCAACCGAGTGCGCATCATGGACAAGCGCATGCACAAGCTCGAGTCGATGAAGCCCGACCTCCCGAAAGCCAACGTGCTGGGCGATCCGAAGGCCGCGATCGCGTTCATCGGCTACGGGTCGAATCGGGGACCGATCACCGAGGCGCAGGATCGGCTCGCCTCCGAGGGCATGCCGACCCGATTCCTGCAACTGCGCACGCTGTGGCCGTTCCCGGAGGACGAAGTGCGAGAGTTCGTGACGAGCGCTCGACACATTTTCGTGGTCGAGAACAACATGACCGGCCAAGTCGATCGGCTGATCCGATACGTCACAGGACCGCTGCCGAACATGCATCGCGTCTTGAAATACAGCGGCCGCCCGTTCCGCCCGATCGAGATCATAGAAGCCGTGAAGGCTAAATGTAGGCCTGAGGCTTTAGCCCCGGAAAAGGTCCGGACGTAAGGAATGGCCACCCAACTCACGCCTAAAGACTTCGCGACCGCAACCCCCTCATGGTGGTGCGCGGGTTGCGGCGATTTCGGCGTGCTGGCCGCGCTGAAGCAAGCCTGCGCAGAACTCGGACTGCAGCCGAAGGACGTCGCGTTCATCTCCGGCATCGGCTGCTCGGGTAAGATCTCAGGCTACCTGCATTCATATGCGTTCCACGGCGTGCACGGCCGCGCGCTGCCGACCGCTACGGCGGTCAAGCTCGCCAATAAAGACCTGACCGTGATCGTCGCAGGCGGTGACGGCGACGGCTATGCCATCGGCGCCGGCCATTTCTTGCACGCGGTGCGGCGCAACCCGAACATGACGTACATCGTCATGGACAACCAGACGTACGGTCTGACCAAGGGCCAGTCCTCACCGACGAGCATGCTCGGCTACCTTTCCGGTACGAGCCCGAGCGGAAACCCCGATGCACCGCTCAACGGCCTGGCCGTGGCTCTGGCCGCGGGCGGCACGTTCCTTGCACGCGGCTTCTCGTCCGAACCCAAGGCGATGGTCGAGCTGATCAAAGAGGCGGTGCTCCATCCGGGTCTCGGCATCGTCGAAGTGATGTCGCCCTGCGTCACGTTCAACAAAGTCAACACCTACAAATGGTTCAAAGAGAATGTGTATCACCTGTCCGACATCGAGGGCTACGATCCGTCAAACCGCGTGAAGGCGTTCGAGATCTTGACCCAGCTGGGCAAGATCCCGCTCGGCGTCTTCTACAAAGAGATCCGTCCGACGCTGGAAGAGCTGATGCTCAAGGATGGAGGACCGATCGCGCGCCTTCCCATCGAAAAAATCGACCCGGGCCTCTCGAAGCTCCAAGACGCTTGGACGTAGGGAACGCATGAATCGCGTGACGGTTCTTCGCAGCATGAGCTTCTTGGTTTGCGCCGCCGCGTTGGCGATCTGCGCCGTCAGCGCTAGCGCAGGTCCCGTGCCCATCCGCCCCGACGGCGTCACTGGCGGGCCCGGAGCGGCGACGGGCATCAGCCGCCCGACGGACTTGGTCGCTGTTTCCACTCCCGCGGACTGTCCGAAGCTCAGTTCAGACCCAAGCGTCGTTGATTTTTGCGGAAGCGCGATGAAATTGGGCTACCTGCTCGTGCATTGGACGTGGACGAAGAGCCCGTGCGGCGCCGCCAAGTGTCTTGACGAAGACGAGTTCCACCTCGTGCGCAAGTCGGGCGGCGCCAGCTCGACGACGAACTGGGGCGTTTATCTGGCGAACTTCGCCAAGGGTTCGTGGAAGAACGGCGACTGTTTTATCGTGCGCGCGTATAACAAAGCCGCGCCGCTCGAATCCGCCGACTCGTACCAGGTATGCGTAGGTCTGACCCTACGACCGGTGCCGATGCTCGTCGCGCCGCAGGCGTCACCCGCGCATTAGCAGTTAGGCGCAAGAAGAGAAACCGCCAAGCTTGGCGGTTTCTCGCTTTTCCGGGGCTATGGTCGACCTTTACCGCCCGAACGCGATGCCGTACGGGTTGTTGAGGCCGGTCGTCAGCACGAAGATCGGTACGCTGGAACTGCTATACGGGGGGATGAAGACAGCGAGCCCGCCGCTATTGGGTCCCTTATCGCCCGCATAGGGCACGTAGAGATTGTTCGACTGGTCGAAGATCAGGAATCCTGCCGTGAGGAGATTGCCCGGCTCCGAAATCGTAAAGCCTCCTGCCCCGCTGCAACCAAACGGCGGATTGATAACCCGGATGCACCCGGAATCGCGGAACCCGACGAACATCCGCTGGGCGACGTCGAAGGCGACGCTCTCCGGGTTGCAACCCCCGCCGCCTGGAAAG